>USCO01000159.1 GCA_900553135.1 uncultured Eubacteriales bacterium
AAAACCCGCCGCAGCCCCATGATCCTGCCCGTCATCATGGAAGTCTGAGTGGAATCAAAAATGCCTGCGGCGTTTGCCGCAGGCATTTTTTCAGGGCCGGGTCAGGCAGAGGATGTCCTCCTCCCCGTCCAGGGGGAAGGAACAGGGCTCGGCCTTTCCTTTCAGATGGTTCAGGTCCACGCAGCGGATGCGCTGGTTTTCATAGGTGGTCCAGTAGAACCGCTGGGTTTTGGCGCTCATGACGCTGGTATATACGGTGTAGTCAAAGGGGACCTCGCCCTGGTCCAGCTCTGTGGCCTGGCCGGGCTGGCTCACCCGCACGGCCCCCAGGGGGAAGGCGGCGCTTTGCAGCAGGCGGAACATGCGGCTCACGCCCTGCTGTTCCCCCGCGCCCCGGTCGCCGTACTGGCGAAGAAAACTCAGGCGCACAAAGCGGGAGGGGGAGCTCCAGTCCCCGGGCAGGCCCTGGGCGCCGCTGCCCGAGAAGCACTGCTCCTGCCGATCTCCGTTATACTCCACGGTGTCGTAGTCCAGGTCCCGCAGCCCCGCGTAGTTCAGCAGATTCAGCCGGTGCCAGGCGTAGCTGGGGCTGTTGGTCATGACCCCCATGGCCTTGCGGTAGATGTGAAGGCCCTCCTGGTCGGACTCCACCACCATGTTCTCCCCATTGGCGTCGGTGAAGGACCAGTGCAGGGGCGGCACCGTGCCCAGCAGGGGGACGGCGCACAGGGTGCACTGCTCCTCCAGCACCCGGGCGGCCTCCTCCACCGTGGCGCACTGGGCCAGCACGTGGTAGACCAGCATGGGGGGCTGGATGGGCAGCTTTCCTTCCTCGGGCTGCTGGGGATAGTGGGCAAAGCCCCGGAAGTAGAGCTGTCCGCCCATGAGCCCCGCCTCGTTGACTCCCTCGTAGATGAGGGGGGTGGTGGGACAGAGCAGAAATCCTGTGCCCACGGCGGCATAGCGGGCCTGGCGCTCCGTTTCGGGCACCTGGCTGCCCTCCATGGCGCTGCCGCAGAAGTGGTACTGGGTCCCCGCGGGCACATAGGTCACCGCCGTTCCGGCGGCCAGACGGTTAAAATCCAGATTGCGGCCCCACAGGGGGTCCCCCTCCCGGGTGCTCCAGCTCAGGGCGCTGCAGCCCGCCGCCATGGCGGCCATGGGTGTATCCTGTTTCATATGTTGCACTCCTCTCCGGCCGGAGTGTCCGGCCCAGGTGGTTGTGAGGATAGGATACCACCCTTTGCCGGGAAAATCTCCATAAAAGTGTAAACTTTTCTCTTGCCCCCCTGGGAGAACCCCCTTTCCCCTTGACGGCGCGGGAGAACCTGTTATACTGACTGGGAACTGATTGTACAAAACAGGAAGGGAGCGATGGACCATGAACAAACGGGAACTGCTGGACCGCTGCGCCCGGGACGGGGAGGAGCGCGTCCTGCTGGCCCGGGTGCTGGACAAGCTGGAGCTGACCCAGAACCGGGACATTCCCGCCCACACCCCCTTCCTATCCCCAGGGGAACGGGCCCTGGTGGAGGACCTGCTGCGGGCCTGGGGCGGCTGCTCCCACCTGTTTTTCGGGGGCTATGAGGGAGCCGAGCGGACGGTATGCCTGTTTCTGCCCCAGTGGCAGGCCCCAGAGGACGCCCTCTGCGACCCCGAAGGCCCCTTGGCCGCTCTGGAGGCCGCCTTCTCCCCCGAAGCGGGACTGAGCCACCGGGATATTCTGGGGGCCCTTATGGGCCTGGGACTCACCCGGGAGAAGCTGGGGGACATTCTGGTGGAGGAGGACCACTGCCAGCTGGTGCTGCTGCGGGAGGCCCTGCCCATCCTCCTGTCCCAGTGGGAGAGCGCGGGGCGCTGGCGGCTGAAGCTGCGGGAGATTCCCCTGGACCAGCTCGCCCCCAAGCCGCCCCAGGTGAAGGTCATCCGGGACACGGTGGCCGCCCTGCGCCTGGACGCCGTGCTGGCCAGCGGCTTTTCCACCTCCCGCTCCAAGGCCGCCGCCCTGGTGAGCGCCGGGCGGGTCAGCGTCAACCACCGGGAGTGCGCCAAGGCCGACCGGACGGTGGAGCAGGGGGACGTGCTGTCCTGCCGTGGGCTTGGCAAGTGCGTGGTGAAAGAGGTGCTGGGCCAGTCCAAAAAGGGCCGGATCATGCTGGTCATGGAGCGCTATATTTAAAAGGAGGCCGCCATGAACAAGGTAGAGTATGACTTTGAGACCCTGGAGCTGTCCGCCGGAGGCTACAGCCTGTTCGGCGGGGTGGGCATCCAGCTGGAGGGCCACCGGGAGGTCATCCTCCGCCGGGCCCGGGAGGGCTGGCGCTATGCCGGCTGGCTGCCCCTGCGGCAGCGGGCCACCGGCCACGTGGAGGCCATCGAATTGGTATTTTGCCGGGAAACGGCACAGGAATAAGGAGAGAACGACCATGATGACACAGGAAAAGATCGACCGCATCAACGCCCTGGCCAAGAAGGCCAAGACCCCCGAGGGACTCACCCCCGAGGAGCGCCTGGAGCAGGCCGACCTGCGCCGGGAGTATCTGGACGCAGTGAAGGCAAACCTCACCGCCCAGCTGGAAAACACCTATATCCAGGAGCCCGACGGAACCCGGAAAAAGTTAGAGAAGCGCAAAGATTGACCCCCTCCGCATTGACAGCACCCCCGCTTTCTGCAATAATATTTCCAGATGCTGATTCCCTCGGTTTCGAGAAACCGATCATTCTTTTATCTCAATCAGGAGGCCCAAATGGCTTACATTAAGTTTGTTACCGATTCTGCCGCGGACATTTCTCCCGACGTGCAGAAGGAGCTGGATATCCAGGTCCTGTCCTTCCCCATCGCTATGGGGGACCGGGAGTATCAGGACGGGGTAGACTTTACCCCCGACGAGTTTTATGAGAAGCTCCTGGCCGCCCCTCAGATCCCCACCCACGCACAGCTCACCCCCTTCGTCTTTTCCGAGTGCTATGAGCAGGCCTATGAGAACGGGTACACCCACCTCATCTACATCTCCATCAACTCCAAGGGCTCTGCCACCTATCAAAACTCCATCCAGGCCCGGGAGGAGTTCTACGAGGACCACCCCGAGGCCAAGGAGAACTTCCGCATCACCATCATCAACTCCCGCAGCTACACCATGGCCTACGGCTGGGCCGTGGTCCAGGGGGCCAAGATGGGCGCCACCGGGGGCGATCCCGAGGAGATCGCCGCCTACATCCAGGACTGGGTGGACCACGTGCGGGTGCTGTTCTGCCCCCTGGACCTGCGCTTTGCCAAAAAGTCGGGCCGTGTGTCCGCGGCGGCCGCCTTTGTGGGCGACGCCCTGGGTCTCAAGCCCATTATGACCTTTGAAAACGGCGACTCCAAGGTCCTTACCAAGGTCCGCGGGGAGAAGAACGTCATCCCCGCCATGCTGGAGCTGTGCCAGAAGACCCGCCAGGAGGACACCCCCTATCTGGTCATCCGGGGCAACAACGCCGCTCAGGCCCAGGCCCTGGCCGACGCCTGCACCCAGACTCTGGGGGCCGCTCCCAACCTGGTCTACCCCATCGGCGGGGTCATCGCCATCAACGCCGGTCCCAACCTCATCGGTATGATTTACCGGGAGAAATAACCCCTGCGGCCCCGTCCCGGACTGTCCGGGATGGGGCCGTCTTTGTTTCCTTGGAAAGGTGGTAATACCATGCGTGAAACTCAACTCTCCTGGCCCCAGCGGGGCAAACTCTGGCTGCGCCTGGGCATCCGCCTGGTGCTGACGGTGGTGCTGGTGTGGCTGGTGTGGAAGGTGGGGCTGCCCCTGTTGTCCCTGCTGGCCCCCTTTGTGGCCGCCCTCATCACCGCCGCCCTGCTCCATCCCCCGGTGCGGTGGCTGCAGCGAAAGCTGGGCTGGTCCCGAAAACTGCTGTCCCTGTTCATCCTGGTGCTGCTCTTCGGCCTGCTGGGGGCCGCTCTGGGCTATCTGGGCTACGCCGGGGTGAGCCAGCTGGCCTCCCTGGTGCAGAACTGGGACGGCCTGCTGGCCAGCCTGCAAAACGCCATGGACCAGATCGAAGCCCTGTTCTCCCAGCTGTGGGCCCTGGTGCCCCCCACCCTCAATGACACGGTGAGCGCCACCATGGACAGCCTCCTGGAGTGGCTGCAGACCTCCATGCCCGGCATGCTGGAGGGCAGCGTCACCTGGCTGAAGGACAAGGCCATGGGCCTGCCCTCCTTCGGCCTGGCCCTCATCATCTATATCATGGCCTCCTACCTGCTCACCGCCGACTATCCCTATCTCCGCAGCCAGGCCGCCCGGCACACCCACCAGCGGCTGCTGAACTTTCTCACCCAGGTGCGGGATGTGGCGGTGGCCGCCTTCGGCGGCTATCTGAAGGCGGAGTTTCTCCTGTCCGTGGGGGTATTCTTTATCCTGATGGCGGGCTTTTTCCTCATCGGCCAGCCCTACGGCCTGCTGCTGGCCCTGGGCCTTGCGGTGATGGACTTTATCCCCATCATCGGCGCGGGCACCGTGATGGTGCCCTGGGCCTTTGTCTGCCTGTTTACCGGAAACTTTGCCACCGCCTTTGAGCTGATGCTCATTTGGGGCATCATCGCCCTGTTCCGCCGGGTGATGGAGCCCAAGTTCGTGGGCGACCAGACAGGCCTGTCCCCCATTTTGTCCCTGGTGAGCATCTATGTGGGCATGAAGCTGGCGGGGGTGCTGGGCATGATCCTGGGCCCCACGGTGGCTCTCATTGCCCTGAATCTGGCAAAATTGGGACTGTTCGACGGAGTACGGCGGGATATTACCGCCGCGGCA
>USCO01000160.1 GCA_900553135.1 uncultured Eubacteriales bacterium
CAGAGAAATCTATAAAACGGCTCATCTGTTTCTTAAAGCAGTCACAGTTGTGCTGGATGATCTCAGGAGTCATCATGGTACGCATGTCGGAACGTCCGGACGGATCTCCGATCATGCCGGTGCCTCCTCCGATCAGGGCGATCGGCTTGTTGCCTGCCATCTGCAGGCGCTTCATCAGGCACAGAGCCATGAAGTGGCCCACGTGGAGGGAGTCGGCGGTGGGGTCAAAGCCGATGTAGAAGACGGCCTTGCCCTCGTTGATCATCTTGGAGATCTCCTCCTCGTTGGTGACCTGGGCGATGAGCCCGCGGGCCTTCAGTTCCTCGTAGCAAGTCATTTTCCTTTACTCCTTTATCAAAGTGTTAATTTGTATGCAAAATTTCAGATTTTGGCTGTTTTGCCCGGCAGACATTGTAGAGCACTACGCTGCCGATGACCACTGCCGCCCCAATGAGGGCCATGGGACCCATGGTCTCCTTGTAGAAGACGGCCACCAGGATGGGGTTGAGCACCGGCTCAATGCCGGAGACCAGGCTGGCGGTAACAGGGGGCGTGGTTTTCAGGCCGATGGTCAAGAGAATATAGGCCACCGCCACCTGGAACACGCCCAGCACCACAAGACTAGTGATGGCAGTAGGTGAAAAGTCAGTTTCCTTTACAAGAAAGGGCAATCCGGTGACCGCCGACAGCACGTCTCCCCAGAAAACGGAGGAGATGGCGTCGCTGTTGGGCATGTCGTTGAGGAGAAACACCCCGGCGTAGGCCAGGCCGGACAGCAGGGCCAGAACGTTGCCCAGCCCCCCTCCCATCTCCAGGCTGTCCAGGAAGAAAAAGAGGATGCCGCCGAAAACCGCCGCGCAGGTGATGAGATCCAGCTTGTCGGGCCGGCGGTGAAAGAGGACCAGGGAGATGAGCAGAACAAAGATGGGGGCGGTGAATTGCAGGACAATGGTGTTGGCCGCCGTGGTCAGTTTGTTGGCCACGGAAAACAGGGCGTTGCACCCAAAGACGGAGACGGCCCCCAGGGCCACCCAGCGGTTCAGGCACAGGGGGTGCTTGACCATGAGCAGATAGGCCCCGATCACCACTAGGGCGATGGCGGTGCGGCCGCCGTTGATGGCCATGCCTCCCCAGGGGATGACCTTGATGCACAGCCCGCCGATGCTGTACAGCAGGGCCGCGGCAAAGACGCACAGAGTGCCCTTTTGGCTCTTGGACATATCATTCCCCCTTTCCATACAAAAAGCCCTCTGTCCGAAGAACGGACAGAGGGCATGAAATGCGGTACCACCTCTGGTTCGTCCCTGCCTCGCAGCAGAGACCTCATGGAGTGCGTGACTCCCTCGCGGTAACGGGCGAAACCCGGCCTGTCCCCTACCCACGCTGGAAATGCGCTTCGGGCGGCTGCTCCAAGGGGTAATTTCACAAAGCGCCCTGTCCCCCTCTCACCGGCCGGGGGCTCTCTGAACAGCGGAGTGCCTTGCTACGGTTCCTTTTCGTCGCAGTATCAAAACTTTATCACAGTTTTTTCCCTTTGTCAACCGGGGCTGCGTGCTTCCCTTACTTCTTCCCCTCGTAGGCCACGGCCACCACATCGGCCTGGATGTCACTGGGCCGCTGGCTGGTGGAGAGCAGGAAGTCCTGGTCATAGCCCAGGCGGATGGAGAGGTCATCGCCGTAGAAATAGCCGTCATACTCGCCAACGGAGAAGGTGCGGGTGACGGTCTCACCTGCCGGGACCTTGGAGGTGGGCAGAGAGGCTCTGGTGTACATCCCCACGCTGGCCACGGACAGGGGGAATTCCGAGCGGTTGGTGACAGTGACAGAGATCACGCTGCCGTCATCGGGGGCAAAGGAGTCGGTGAAGCCCATGCCTGAAGTGAAGCTGATGTCCTGGAAGGTGCTCCACCGCTCCCCTTCTGCGGGCAGGCGGGGCTCCGTCTCGGTGTATCGGCCCGCTTTTGCGCCGGGGTAATTGAGGGCGCCGGAGCTCTGGCCGGGTTCCGGGTCCACAGAGACATCAATGTCGCTCTTCCCGTGGTAGCCCAGCAGCACGTTGCCGCTCTCCCCATCCCAGGCTACGGAGAGCTCCAGCATGCGGGAGATGGTGGCCAGGGGCAGATAAGTGGTGCCGCCGCCGGTCTCGTCGGTGTAGAGGATGGAGGAGGGAATGGACTGACCGGCGTCGGTGGTGAGCTGACTGCCCTTTTCAATGGCGGTTTCCCGGTTGATTTCCACCCCCACCGAGCCGAAGGATACTTTGCCCTGGAAGGCGGCTTGGGCAACGGTGACACAGCCCAGGATCAGAGCTGTGGTCAGCATGCCGGAGAGAAAGGGGCTCAGTCTGGAATGGCGGTTCATTGGTATTCCTCCTTTTTTATACTTGGTTGGTACGCAAGTTATCATAATGGATAAATCCTGCTACCCTGACAGTGTGATCTGATTGATTTCGCACGGCCAGCATATAATTTCCGGATTCCTCCACTTGAATGGTGAGGTTTATCTTCCCGTTTTTGACATTTTGGTAACAAAAATAGCCATCGGGTGCAAGCAAGCCAAAGTCCATGCTGGAAGTGGACGGGGAACATAATGCATTAATGGTGACGGTTTCCTGTGCCTCAAGGGGAATCAAAGGACTGGTCACACCGATTACCGAGCCGGGGGCGGTGTCGAAACGATAAGAAAATGTAGCGTTGGGAGTGAGCGGTTCTTTTTCATATGAGACGGAGCAACTGGAGAAAATGATGCCGCTTATCAGGAGCACAGATGGAATAAACAATGAGAAAAGCTTCCTTTTTTGCACTGTTTACCCCCCTATTACCAGGTTCCAGATGCACTTTCCATGGATGAGAGGTCGATTTTATCCCGCTCCAGGTTTTTGATAGGCGTAACGGACGGATCGTGGACTGTATTCCACGCCGCATAGAGCCCAATCCCCACCAGAACCACACACAGGATCAGGAACAGGAGCCGTTTTACATTCCATATGACGGTAGGACGCTTCGGCACAGCAGCCGGAGCAGACACTGTCTCAGGTTCCTGGTCCAGTTCAAGTTCGGTTTTTTCTTCCCCGTAGATCAGGGCATCCAACGTGATACCATATAATTTGCTTAAATAAATCAGATTGTCCGTAGACGGCATGGCCGCCCCCTGCTCCCAGCGGGAGACTGCCTGGCGGGACACATTCAGTTTTTCTGCCAGATCATTTTGAGACAGGCCGTGCTCTTTTCTGAGCCGGACCAGGTTTTCTTCCAGCTTCATGCTGTATTCACACTCCCATACTAGTCCACGGAGGGAAAAAAGGGAACCACATTCGGTTTCCATAGGGGGAAACTTGTAGTTGCCCCCTGAAATTTCCACTGTTTTTGCGGTGAATTGCCCGGAATACCAAGGTGGGAGCGGCCGCCGGGGCCGCTCCCACTGAGATTTTCTTGCGGGCACAGAGGCGAAACGCAGTTTCGCAGAAAACTTTTTTGCCTACTTTTTTCTGGAAAAAAGTAGGTTACAGTCTGGCCACGCCGGTTCTCCGGGCGGCCTCGGCCACGGCCTTGGCCACCGCCGGTACAACACGCTTGTCAAAGGCGGCGGGGATGATGTTGTCCTCGTTCAGCTCCTCGTCGGGAATGATGGAGGCCAGAGCCATGGCGGCGGCCATCTTCATCTCCTCGTTGATGTCGCTGGCCCGCACGTCCAGAGCGCCCCGGAAAATGCCCGGGAAGGCCAGAACGTTGTTGATCTGGTTGGGATAGTCGCTGCGGCCGGTGGAGACCACCTTGGCGCCGCCCGCCTTGGCGTCGTCGGGGAAAATCTCGGGGGTGGGGTTGGCGCAGGCAAAGACGATGGCGTCCTTGTTCATGGTCTTGACCATCTCGGTGGTCACCAGGTTGGGGGCGGACACGCCGATAAACACGTCGGCACCCACCAGCATGTCGGCCAGATTGCCCTGGCGCTTTTCCAGATTGGTGCGCTTGGCGATCTCCTGCTGGGCCCAGTTCATGTTGGGGTTGCCCTCGTACAGGGCGCCGAACTTGTCGCACAGGGTAATGTCCTTGAATCCGGCCTCCAGCAGCAGCTTGGTGATGGAGATGGCGGCGGAACCGGCGCCGGAGAAGACCACCCGGACCTCCTCCTTCTTCTTCCCTACCACCTTCAGGGCGTTGGTCAGACCGGCCAGGGCGATGATGGCGGTGCCGTGCTGGTCGTCGTGGAAGACGGGGATGTCGCACATCTCCTTCAAACGGCGCTCGATCTCAAAGCAGCGGGGCGCGGCGATGTCCTCCAGATTGATGCCGCCGAAGGAGCCGGAGATGTTGTACACGGTCTGGACGAACTCGTCCACGTCCTTGGTCTTGACGCACAGAGGGAAGGCGTCCACGTCGGCAAAGCGCTTGAAGAGCACGCACTTGCCCTCCATAACGGGCATGCCCGCCTCGGGGCCGATGTCGCCCAGGCCCAGCACGGCGGTGCCGTCGGTGATGACGGCCACCAGGTTGTGGCGGCGGGTGAGCTCATAGCTCTTCTCGGGGTGCTTCTGGATCTCCAGGCAGGGCTGGGCCACGCCAGGGGTGTAGGCCAGAGACAGCTCCTCCTTGTTGCCAGCGGGGACGGTGGCCACCACTTCGATCTTGCCCTTCCACTCCCCGTGCAGACGCAGGGACTCCTTCGCGTAATCCATAAATCGTTCCTCTCTTTCTATCAAGTCAACAAAAGATTTGTTTTGTTTCCTTGTCCTCTCGCCGGGACAAAATATAGGTTCATTATACCACCGGTGCGGCCAGAGCCGCAA
>USCO01000161.1 GCA_900553135.1 uncultured Eubacteriales bacterium
CGATGACGCTGAGCTGACGGGTGTGCTGGAGAACCTCACGGCTGATGTTCAGGGAGAAGTCGGCGGAGTCCACCACGCCCCGGACAAAGCGGAAGTGGTCAGGCAGCAGGTCGGCACACTTGTCCATGATGAGCACGCCGGAGGAGTAGAGCTGCAGGCCCTTCTGATACTCCCGGGTGTAGAAGTCGTAGGGGGCCTTTTCGGGGATATACAGCAGAGCCTTGTAGGTCACCGCACCCTCAGCGCTGGTGTGGATGACGGCCAGGGGGTCCTGCCAGTCCATGAACTTCTCCTTATAAAAGGCGTTGTACTCCTCGTCCTTCACCTGGGCCTTGGGACGCTGCCACAGGGGCACCATGGAGTTGATGGTCTTCCACTCCTTCACGGTCTCCCACTCGGGCTTGTAGTCGTCGCCGGCGTCGGCGGGCTTCTCCTTCTGGCGGTAGTCCTCCACCTCCATGACAATGGGGTAGCGGATGTAGTCGGAGTACTTCTTAATGAGCTCCTGGAGCTTGTAGGTCTCCAGATACAGGTCGTAGTCCTCCTCGTCGGCGTTGGGCTTGATGTGCATGATGACGTCGGTACCCACGGTATCCTTCTCGCACTCAGTCACGGTGTAGCCGTCGGCGCCGTCGGACTCCCACTGATAAGCCTGGTCGCTGCCGTAGGCCTTGGAAATGACGGTGACATGGTCGGCCACCATGAAGGCGGAGTAGAAGCCCACGCCGAACTGGCCGATGACGTCCACCTCTCCGGCCTTCTCATCCTGGGCCAGGTCCTTCTTGAACTGGAAGGAGCCGCTGTGGGCGATGGTGCCCAGGTTACCCTCCAGGTCCTCCTTGCTCATGCCCACGCCGTTGTCGGAGACGGTGAGGGTGCGCTGCTCCTTGTCCGGGACAATGGTGATCTTCAGGGCGCTGCGGTCCACGGGGACCTGGTCGTCGGTGAGGGCCTTGTAGGCCAGCTTGTCCTCGGCATCACTGGCGTTGGAGATGAGCTCCCGGAGGAAAATCTCCTTGTGGGTGTAGATCGAGTTGATCATCAGGTCCAGCAGACGCTTGGACTCCGCTTTGAATTGCTTCTTTGCCATGATAATTGCCTCCGTATATGAAAACTTGTTGTAAACAAAAAAATCGTTAGCACTCATTTTCTCTGAGTGCTAACGATATGATAGCGCAACCCCGTTCAAAATGCAAGGGGGTTCATAATTTTTTTACACTTTCCAACCGAGAGTGCCAATCAGGCCTGTTCCTCCAGCTTGCGGGGGTCAGGCAGGTCGATGTAGGTGGGCTCGTGGCCCACCGCCTGGACATATTTCAGCAGGTCCTCTTTGTGCAGGCGGATGGTGGAGGTGGAGATACCGGGGTGGCCGGAGATGTACTCGTCGGCCATGAGGTCCCGGTCGATGACCAGTTTGACTTTGTGCTCCTTGTCAAAGAGGAGCTCCAGGGCGGAGACAGAGCCGGGAATGGTGGCCAGGTAGTCCCGCATGTGGTTCTCGTCGGCAAAGGAGAGCCGGGAGCAGCCCAGCTGGGCGGAGAGGAACTTGGTCTTAAAGGGTTTGTCTCCGGGCATCATCAGCAGATAAAATTCCGTCTGCTGGCGGTTGCACAAAAACAGGTTCTTGCAGATCTTTGCCCCCAGGATGGACTCAATTTTCAGACAGTCCTCCATGGTGTCGGCGTGGTCGTGGTCCACCCGGGCAAAGTCGATCCCCAGCTCCTCCAGCTTATCGTAGACGGCCTCCTCCTGGGGGATGCGCTGGTCGGAAGGACGGCCGGTGTGGCAGACAGGGTCAATATACATGGAACACACTCCTTTATCCACATTTTGTCTCATCATAGCACAGAAAAAGCCTGTGGGACAAGTCCCCCTTGCGGTATTTTTCCCCGGGGATTACAATGGAGAAAACCCACTGGCAGGAGGCGGCTATGAAGATCTATCGCATTGACCAAACCCTTATTTCTCTGGAGCAGATGCCTCAGGAGGGTAACGGCACCCTGGTGCTGCTCACCTCGGAGGAGCTGGACAAGAACCCTTCTCTGGCCGGTCTGGAGGGCATTTTGCGCCACACGCCGCCGGCCCGGGACGCCCGGAGCTGCAAAGGTGAGTGGCGCCGGGGCTGCCTGTGCGGGACGGTGACCACGCCCCGGCACACCCGCACCGGGGAGACCATCGCCTTCGGCTACCTACTCACCGGGACCCAGGTGGTGCTGTGCGACGACAGCGGAGCGGCCCATACCATGGTGCAGCATCTGGTGCGGGAAAAGCGGCCCATGCAGCATAGTCCAAGCCGTTTTTTCTATGAATTTCTCACCCTGCTCATGGCCAAGGACCCCCGGCACCTGGAAAGTCTGGAGGACCGTCTGGTGGAGCTGGAGGAGGCGGTGATGGAGGGCAATCTGAACCACTTCAACCGCCCCATGAACGACCTGCGCAAAGAGGTGCTGGGCTGGATGCGGTACTACGGGCAGCTCAACAACATGTTCCACGCCCTGGGGGAGGACCCGGACGGGCTGTTCCCGCCGGGAGAAGCCCAGCTGCTGCGGCTGCTGGAGCAGCGCACCGGGCGGCTGCGGGAGGAGACCCAGCTGCTGCGGGAATACTGCCTTCAGGTGCGGGAGCTGTTCCAGTCGGAAATCGACATCCGGCAAAACCGCATTATGAAAATCCTCACCATCGTGACCACCATCTTCCTGCCCCTGTCCCTTGTGGCCGGATGGTACGGCATGAACTTTGTGGGTATGCCGGAGCTGGGTTGGAAATACGGCTACCCGGCTGTCATCGCCTTCAGCGTGCTGGTAGTCCTTATCAGCCTGTGGATCATGAAGAAGAAAAAATTCTGGTAAACAGCAAGAAAGCCGCCCGGGCGCGCTGTGTGTGCTCGGACGGCTTGTATTTTGCCTTCGAAGCAAAGCGAAGCTTTGCGCAAAGTTCTTTGCCCAGCTTTCTTTCAAGAAAGCTGGTTAATTCTTGAGGCTCTGCATAGGAGCGGGGATGCGGCCGCCGCGGTCCACAAAGGCCTTGGCCGAGAAAGGATGCACCGGCTGCACGGGAGCGGCGCCCAGCAGGCCGCCGAACTCCACCATGTCGCCCACCTTCTTGCCGGGGGCGGGGATGATGCGCACGGCGGTGGTCTTGGTGTTCACCATGCCGATGGCCGCCTCGTCGGCAATAATGGCAGAAATGGTCTCAGCCGTGGTATCCCCAGGCACAGCGATCATGTCCAGACCCACGGAGCACACGCAGGTCATAGCCTCCAGCTTGTCCAGGGTCAGCGCACCGGAGGAGGCGGCGGCGATCATGCCCTCGTCCTCACTGACAGGAATGAAAGCACCGCTCAGGCCACCCACGTGGGAGGAGGCCATGACGCCGCCCTTCTTCACCGCGTCGTTGAGCAGGGCCAGAGCCGCGGTAGTACCGTGGGTGCCGCAGACCTCCAGGCCCATCTCCTCCAGGATGCGGGCCACGCTGTCGCCGATGGCGGGGGTGGGAGCCAGGGACAGGTCCACGATGCCGAAGGGGGTGTCCAGACGGCGGGAGGCCTCCTGAGCCACCAGCTGACCCATGCGGGTAATGCGGAAGGCGGTCTTCTTGATGGTCTCAGCCACCACGTCGAAGGGCTGTCCCTTTACGCTCTGGAGGGCGTGATACACCACGCCGGGGCCGGAGACGCCCACGTTGATGACCCGCTCGGGCTCGCCCACGCCGTGGAAGGCGCCCGCCATGAAGGGGTTGTCCTCCACGGCATTGCAGAACACCACCAGCTTGGCGCATCCGAAGCCGCCCTGATCGGCGGTGCGCTGGGCCAGGTCCTTGATGGTGCGGCCCATGAGGGCCACGGCGTCCATGTCGATGCCCGCCTTGGTGGAGCCCACGTTGACACTGGAGCACACCAGGTCGGTGGTGGAGAGGGCCTCGGGAATGGAGGCGATGAGGTTGCGGTCGGCCTCGGTCATGCCCTTCTGCACCAGGGCGGAGAAGCCGCCGATGAAGTTGACGCCGGTGGTCTTGGCCGCCTTGTCCAGGGCCACGGCGAAGGGGGCGTAGTTCTTGGTCTCCGCCGCCGCGGCCACCAGGGCGATGGGAGTGACAGAGATACGCTTGTTGACGATGGGAATGCCGAACTCCTTCTCAATGGCCTCGCCGGTGGCCACCAGGTTCTCGGCGTAGCGGGTGATCTTGTCGTAAATGGCGTCGCAGGCCGCCTTGTGGTCGCTGCGGGCGCAGGACAGCAGGGAGATCCCCATGGTGATGGTGCGCACATCCAGGTGCTGCTGGTCGATCATCTGGATGGTCTGCATGATTTCATTCTGGTTGAGCATGGTCATCCTCCCGATCAAATTCTATGCATAGCATTGAAGATATCTTCTCTCTGGATGCGGATGGACAGGCCCCGCTCCTCTCCGGCCTTGGACATGATGTCGGACAGCTCGCCGATGGACAGCTCGCAGGCGCTGAGGTCCACCAGCATGACCATGGTGAAAAAGTCGGGGGGAAGGATGGTCTGGGTGATATCCAGAACATTGACATTCTGCTGGGCCAGGGTCTGGGTGACCGAGGCGATGATGCCCACCCGGTCTTTCCCGGCGACGGTGATAACTGCACGCATAGTGAATGATACCTCTCTTATCCTTAGTTTGATCTTATGGCCGTTCTGGGCTGCCTATGCCTGGGCGTCGGCCTGGAGTTCGTCCAGGGTGAGGGGAAAGGCGGGGAGAAACTCCGCC
>USCO01000162.1 GCA_900553135.1 uncultured Eubacteriales bacterium
GAGCGCCACCTTGCCAAGGTGGAGGTAGCGAGTTCGAGCCTCGTCACTCGCTCCAGCAAAAGAAAGACATCCTTTTGGATGTCTTTCTTTTTTATATTCCCAACACATTGACAGTGTAGCATGCAGAAACGCCCCAGGCCGGAATGAACGGCCTGGGGCGTTTTTTAGGTTTCCTGAAAAGTCTCCTGTAAGTAGGACAGCAGGCGGCGCAGGGCGGGATTGCGGTTTCCGCTGAGATAGACCGCCCCGAAGGAGAGGGGCGGGATCTCGGGCAGGGGGATGTACCGCAGCCCGGGAATCCGCACCTGAGGGAGGTCCGGGGTAAGGGAGAAGGCATAGCCGCTGGCCACCAGAGTGGAGATGACCTCCTGACTGTCGCAGAAGAGGATCTGATTGGGCCCTCGCTCCGTCACCAGCTGGCTTTGCACGGCAAACAGGGCAGGGGGACAGTTGGGAGGGCGGCTGACCGCAATGCGGTGGTCCTGCTTGAGCTGGTCCAGGGTGAGCTGCTGAAATTGGGCCAGGGGATGATCCTGGGCGCAGACGCAGGCCACCGGGCAGTTGGTCAGGGGCTGGTAGCGGGTGGTCTTGGCCAGATTCTCCTGGAAGGAGAACATGACCTGAATCTCTCCGTCCATCAGCAGGTTTTTCAGGGAGTCAAAGGGGATGAGCCGCAGCAGGGGCAAAACGGCCGTGTCCTCCCGGCGCAGGCGCTCCAGAGCGGGCTGGAGAAGGCGCAGCTCCGCCGTGTTGCGGCAGCCGATGCCCAGGCGGGCGGGCAGTTCATGCTGGGACTGCTTCATTCTGGCCAGGGACAGGCCGGTGAGCTTCAAAATCTCGTCGGCGTACTGGGTGAACAAATATCCCTCCTGGGTCAGACGGACGCTCTTGCTGGTGCGGTGGAATAATTTTACCCCCAATTCGTCCTCCAAGGTGCTGATCTGATGGCTGACGGCAGGCTGGGTGATGCGCAGGTGCTCCGCCGCCCGGGAAAAATTCAGGAAGTTGGAGACCGTCATAAAACATTCTAACTGTGCTGTATTCATCGGACAAAACACCTCCGTGGGCAGCCTGGAATCCTTGTAGGATTCGGATAATCTATAAAAGTCTTTTATTGATTATAACGCATTTGAATTTCACAGGCAAGGACCTTTGTGATATATAAAGATAAGGACAAAACAATTCCGATCAAAACAATTTCCGAAAGGAGGCGGCAGGATGAAGCTGGATCGGGATGCAATGGTCCGTGACAACCGGCAGATCAGCATTCGCATGGAGATCTGGGCCAACCGGGCCGTGGCACAGCAGGGCTTGACCGCGGTGCAGGCCAACATGCTGCTGTATATCCTGCGTCACTCAGATCAGGGCACGTCCCTGACGGCTATCCACCAGGAGTTTGGATACTCCATGGCGGCGCTGTCCGGGCTGCTGAAGCGTCTGAGAGAAAAGGGATATGTGCGGGTGGAGCGCTGCGAAGGCGATGACCGGCGCAAGCTGCTCTTCGGCACCGAAAAGGGGGCCCAGGCCCAGGAATCCCTGGACCGCGCCATCTGTGCGATGCAGGACCAGCTGTACGGCTCTTTTACCCCGGAGGAGCTGCGCACCCTGGACCGCCTGCAAAAGAAGATGCTGCACAATCTGTCCAAGAGTCCGGAAAGCAAATCAAAGGAGGTTTCGCCATCGTGAAAACTGTATTGCGGCAGCTTGGCCGCTATAAATGGGATACGTTTTTGTGTATGGGATCGGCCACTCTGGAAGTGGTCATGGAGATCCTGCTCCCCTTCATTACGTCCATCATCATTGACCGGGGCCTGGAACAGGCCAATCTCTCCGTGGTATACCGCTTCGGAGCCCTGATGGTGGTCATGGCATTTTTCAGCCTGTTCTTCGGCGCCGCGGCAGGTAAATTCGCCGCCAACGCATCTTCGGGTCTGGCCGCCAACCTGCGGGAGGCCATTTATAACAACATCCAGACCTTTTCCTTCTCCAACATCGACAAGTTCAGCGTGCCCGGTCTGGTCACCCGCATGACCACGGATATCACCAACGTGCAGAACGCCTTCATGATGATCATCCGCATCGCCATCCGCGCCCCGCTGATGTTCATCTTCAGCTACATCATGTGCCTCATCATCAGCCCCAAGCTGAGCCTCACCTTCCTGCTGGCTGTGGTGTTCCTGGTGGTGGTCCTGGGCTGCATCATGGTGGTCACCATGAAGATTTTCAACCAGGTGTTCCGCAAATACGACGACCTGAACGCCAGCGTGCAGGAGAACATCTCCGCCATCCGGGTGGTGAAGGCCTTCGTGCGGGAGGACTATGAGAACAAAAAGTTCTCCAAGGCCTCCGCCAACCTCTACCGCATGTTCGTCAAGGCGGAGGGTCTGCTGGCCTTCAACAACCCGGCCATGGTGCTGTCGGTCTACTTCTGTATTATCATGATCTCCTGGCTGGGCTCTCACTACATCGTGTCGGGCAGCATGAGCTCCGGCGATCTCACCAGTCTGTTCAGCTATGTCATGTCGCTGCTGATGAGCCTGATGATGCTGTCCATGGTGGTGGTCATGATCTCCATGTCCATGGCCAGCATCCGCCGGATCAGCGAGGTGCTGGAGGAGGTGCCCGACCTGCACAATCCCCAGGACCCCGCCATGGAAGTGGCCGACGGCTCCATCGACTTTGACCACGTCAGCTTCTCCTATAAGCATGGCAGCGGCAAGAGCGTGCTGTCCGACATCGACCTGCACATCAAGGCCGGCGAGACCATCGGCGTCATCGGCGGCACCGGCTCAGGCAAGAGCAGCCTGGTCAACCTCATCTGCCGCCTGTACGACGTGGATAAGGGCTCGGTGAAGGTGGGCGGCCTGGATGTGCGGCAGTACGACATGGAGGCCCTGCGCAACCAGGTCTCTGTGGTGCTGCAAAAGAACACCCTGTTCTCCGGGACTATCTTGGACAACCTGCGCTGGGGCAATCCCGACGCCACCGAGGAGGAGTGCGTGGCGGCCTGCCAGGCGGCCTGCGCCGATGAGTTTATTGACCGCTTCCCCGAGGGCTATCACACCCGCATCGAGCGGGGCGGCTCCAATGTGTCCGGCGGCCAGAAGCAGCGGCTTTGTATCGCCCGGGCTTTGCTGAAAAAGCCCAAGGTGCTGATTCTGGACGACTCCACCTCCGCCTTGGACACTGCCACCGACGCCAAGATCCGGGCTGCCTTTGCCCAGCGCATTCCCGGTACCACCAAGATCATCATTGCCCAGCGGGTCTCCAGCGTGGAGCATGCCGACCGTATCCTGGTGCTGGATAACGGCCGCATCGACGGCTTTGACACCCACGAAAATCTGCTGGAGAACAACGCCATCTACCGGGAGATCTACGAATCCCAGGTTCAGGGCGGCGATTTCGATCAGCCCGCGTGAAAGGAGGAATCTGAACCATGAATCCCCAAGGGAAGAAAGCCAGCCCCACGGCGGTGCTCAACCGGGTGCTGCGCTATATGCTCCGCTACTATAAATTTCATTTTTTGCTGGTGATTGTCTGCATCCTGATTTCCGCCACGGCCAACGTAAGCGGCAACAGCTTTCCTCAGTCGCTGGTAGATGACTATATCGTCCCCATGCTCAACAGCGGCTCCACCGACTTCAGCGGTCTGTGGCAGGCCATTGTCAAGCTGATCGGCCTGCTGGCCCTGGGTGTGGTGGCCTCCTTTGGCTATAACCGCATCATGGTCACCGTGAGCCAGGGCACCATGCGCCGCCTGCGTGACGATCTGTTTCACCGCATGGAGTCTCTGCCCATCAAATACTTTGACACCCACGCCCACGGCGATATCATGTCGGTCTACACCAACGACATCGACACCCTGCGGCAGCTCATGAGCCAGAGCATTCCCCAGGTGATCAACTCGGTCATCACCATGATCGCCACCCTGGTGGTCATGCTGATGCTGAACCCGGCCCTGACCGTGATCTCTGTTCTCACCGCAATCATCATGCTTCTGGTCACCACCAATTTCTCCAAGCTGTCGGGAAAATACTATGTCCAGCAGCAGCGGAACCTGGGCATCGTGGACGGCTTTATTGAGGAGATGCTGGACGGCCAGAAGGTGGTCAAGGTATTCTGCCACGAGGAGGCCGCCAAGGCGGATTTCCACAAGGTCAACGAAGCCCTGCGGGACAGCGCCGACAAGGCAAACCGCTACGCCAACCTGCTGATGCCTGTCAACGCCAACATCGGTTGGCTGAGCTACGCCCTGGTGGCCATTGTGGGCGCCATCCTGGGCATCAACGGCCTGGCGGGGGTAACTCTGGGTACGGTCATCGTCTTTGTGGGCCTGAACAAGAGCTTTACCCAGCCCATTACCCAGGTGAGCATGCAAATCAACTTCGTGGTCACCGCCGCCGCCGGCGCCCAACGTGTCTTTGACCTCATGGACCAGGAGCCCGAGACGGATAACGGCTATGTGGAGCTAGTGGACGCCAAGGAGGATGCCCAGGGCAACGTGACACCCGCCCAGCAGCGCACCAACGTGTGGGCCTGGAAGCACCCCCACAAGGCGGAGGGCACTGTCACCTACACCAAGCTCCAGGGCGGTGTGGTCTTTGACGGCGTGGACTTCGGGTATACGCCGGATAAGATGGTGCTGCACGACATCAGCCTGTGGGCAAAGCCCGGCCAGAAGATCGCCTTTGTGGGCTCTACCGGCGCGGGCAAGACCA
>USCO01000163.1 GCA_900553135.1 uncultured Eubacteriales bacterium
AGATCGTGGGGCAGGAGCGGGGCATTCGTGCCCTCAGAGCGGCTCTTTGCGGCCCCAATCCCCAGCATATCATCATTTATGGCCCGCCCGGTGTCGGCAAAACGGCGGCGGCAAGACTGGTGCTGGAGGAAGCCAAAGGACGGCGGAATTCCCCTTTTTCTCCTAACGCGAAATTTGTGGAGGTGGACGCCACCACATTGCAGTTTGACGAGCGAAGCATTGCAGATCCTCTGTCCATGACCCCATTTATCAGGGGGCAGGGGCTTTCGGGCAGATGGGCATTCCCCGTCCACAGCCCGGCGCTGTCAGTGAAGCCAATGGGGGTGTGCTGTTCATCGACGAGATCGGGGAACTCCATCCCATCCAGATGAACCGCCTGCTGAAAGTGCTGGAAGATCGTGTGGCGAAGTTCCAGAGCAGTTATTACAGCCGGGAAAATAAGCGGATTCCTCCCTATATCCACGAGATTTTCCAGAAAGGACTGCCAGCGGATTTTCGCCTGATCGGAGCAACCACCAGAAATCCTTCGGAATTGCCGGCAGCACTGCGTTCCCGTTGTACAGAGATTTTCTTTGACGGTCTGCGTCCTGAAGCGGTGGAACAGATTGCCGCGGACAGTATGGAACGAGTGGGGCTTCAGTACGAAGATGGCCTTTGTGGAAAAATTGCCCTTTATGCCGGCGGCGGCAGGGATACGGTGCGTCTGGTGCAGTCCTTAGCCTCTCTGGCAGAAATGAAGGGACGAAACTGGGTCGGCAGTGCTGACTTGGAATGGGTGGCGGAAGCTGGTCATTATCAGCCGTACCCTCGCCAAAAAGTGACGGCTGTGCCTCGTGTGGGCGTGGTCAACGGTCTGGCCTGGACCAGCGTGGGCGGCGAGCTGCTGGAGGTGGAGGTCAACGTGGTCCCCGGCTCCGGCAAGATCGAGCTCACCGGCAACCTGGGCGACGTGATGAAGGAGTCGGCCCACGCCGCCCTCAGCTTCATCCGCAGCCGGGCCGACCGGCTGGGTATCCCCGCCGACTTCTATAAGGAGAAGGACATCCACGTCCACTTCCCTGAGGGCGCCGTGCCCAAGGACGGACCCTCCGCCGGTATCGCCATTACCACGGCCATGGTATCCGCCCTCACCGGCTCCCCGGTGAAGCGGGGCATCGCCATGACCGGCGAGGTCACCCTGCGGGGCCGGGTGCTGCCTATCGGCGGCCTGCGGGAAAAGACCATGGCCGCCCTGCGCAACGGCATCAAGACGGTGATCATCCCCGCCGACAACGAGAAGGATCTGGACGAGATCGACCAGACGGTGCGCGCCGCCCTGCATTTTGTCCTGGTGGACCAGGCCGAGCAGGTGCTGGCTGAGGCCATCGTGCCCAGCTCCGGCGGCGCCGGGGCGGAGGAGGCCATGGCGGCCCTGCCCCGGGAGAAGCAGACGGGCCGTGCCAGTCTGCGGCAGTAAGGAGGAGAGCCCATGGCCATTAATTTACAGAAAGCGGAGTTCATTCTCTCTGCCGCGTCCCCCAAGGACTTTCTTCGGGACCGCCTGCCCCAGGTGGCCTTTTCCGGCCGGTCCAACGTGGGAAAATCCTCCGTCATCAACCGGCTGCTGAACCGGAAGAACTTTGCCCGGGTGGGCGCCGCCCCCGGCAAGACCACCCACATCAACTACTTCAAGATCGACGGGGCCTTTTATCTGGTGGACCTGCCCGGCTATGGCTACGCCAAGGTGTCCAAGTCGGAGCGGGACCGCTGGGCCAAGCTTATGGAGGGCTATTTTGCCGACCCCGAGCTCATGACCCTGGGCGTGATGATCGTGGACTCCCGCCACAAGCCCACGGCGGACGACTGCACCATGGCTCAGTGGTACCGGGAGGCGGGCTGTCCCTTCCTGGTGGTGGCCAACAAGCTGGATAAGCTGAAGAAAAGCGAGATCCCCGGCAATCTCCAGCGCATCCGGGATACCCTGGAGCTGGGGGAGGAGGATGTGGTCATCCCCTTCTCCGCGGAAAAAGGGGAGGGGAAGCAGGAGCTTCTCAACGCCATCCTGGCCAGCGTGGAGGGCCGCACCGTAGCGGAATAATGAAAAACCCGACCGCCTTTGGGCGGCCGGGTTTCCTTTCCATTGCTTTTTTCTCTGTCTGCGGGTATAATGCAGATATACCCGGGACCCAGGTCCCCAATTGCATGTGTCTTCTGGAAAGGAGGACTTTGTTCTATGAGCTTTGATCCTTATGAGTTTGACCGCAGCTATCCCGCTGTCGACGCGGGGCTGACTGAGTCACAATATACCGTGCGCACCTTCCTGTGGATGGTGCTGGGACTGATGATCACCTTCGGCGTGGCGGTGGCCGGATGGCTCACCAACGCCACCCTGTATGTCCTGGTCAGCTTCCCCGCCGCCCATCTGGTGGTGCTGGTGGTCACCTTTATTTTGGCCATCACCATGACCCGGCGGATCGAAACCATGACGGTGGCTGCGGCACAGGGCATTTTCATTGCTTACGCAGTGCTGCTGGGCTTCACCATGTCCACCTGGCTGTACCTGTACTCCATGACCAGCGTGGTGCTGGTGTTCCTGGCTACCGCCCTGTATTTCGGCGTGCTGGCGGCCTACGGCTATTTTACCAAGCGCAGCCTGGCGAGGATTGGGACCATCCTGATCTCGGGCCTGATGTCCCTCATCCTCTTTGGACTGCTGTCCCTGGTGTTCCCTGCCCTCGCCGGTGACTACGGGATGTTCTGCCTGATTGGCATCGCCATCTTCCTGGGCTACACCGCCTATGATACCCAGCGCATGCGGGATCTCTACTACTATTACGCCCAGCAGCCCGACATGCTGGAGAAGGCCGCCATCTTCTCCGCTTTGCAGCTGTATCTGGATTTTATCAACCTGTTTTTCTACCTGCTGCGCTTTTTGGGCAAGAGCAAAAACTGATATTTCGGCAGAAGGCCCCTGTCTCCCGGAGACAGGGGCTTTATTCACCTAAAAAATGAAATTTTTCTTGCATATTCGCCAAACTTTGGGTATCATCAATTTGTGTGTATCCAAAGAGAGGAGAGAGGACATGAACTACCTGAAACCCCAGCTTTTGGAGTCGTTGGCGGACTACTCCAAGGAGAAATTCCTGAAAGATCTGGTCTCCGGCGTGATCGTGGCAATCATTGCCCTGCCCCTGTCCATAGCCCTGGCCCTGGCCTCCGGCGTGACCCCGGAGCAGGGCCTTTATACCGCCATTGTGGCAGGCTTTCTGATCTCTGCCCTGGGCGGCAGCAAGGTGCAGATCGCCGGTCCCACTGCCGCCTTCGCCTCCATCGTGGCGGGCATCGTGGCCCGTAACGGCATGGACGGCCTGGCGGTGGCCACGGTGATGGCAGGTATCCTGCTGATCCTCATGGGCGTTCTGCGCATGGGCAGCATGATCAAGTTTATCCCCTATACCATCACCACCGGCTTTACCGCGGGCATCGCGGTGACCATTGTGGTGGGCCAGCTGAAGGATTTTTTTGGCATGACCTATGGGCGTTCTCCCATTGAGACGGTGGAGAAGATGGAGGAGTTTCTCCACAGCCTGGACACGGTGAATCTGACTGCCGTGGCGGTGGGCTGCCTGGCCCTGGCCATCCAGATCATCTGGCCCCGCTTCTTCCAGAAAATCCCCGCCTCCCTGGTGGCAGTGGTGGTCACGGCGGCCCTGGTGCGGGGGCTGCATCTGCCCGTGAACACCATTGGCGACCTGTATACCATCTCCACCGACCTGCCCCATCTCACCATTCCCGCTGTGAGCTACGACACTGTGGCCGCGGTGCTGCCCGATGCCTGCACCATCGCCATTCTGGCGGCCATTGAGTCTCTGCTGTCCTGCGTGGTGGCCGACGAGATGATCGGGGCCCGGCACAACTCCAACATGGAGCTGGTGGCCCAGGGCGTGGGCAACACCGCTTCGGCCCTCTTTGGCGGCATCCCCGCCACCGGAGCCATTGCCCGTACGGCGGCCAACATCAAAAACGGCGGTGTGTCTCCTGTGGCCGGTATGGTCCATGCCGGAGTGCTGGTGCTGGTCCTGGTGCTGCTGATGCCCTATGCCGCCCTCATTCCCATGCCCTGCATCGCCGCCATTTTGTTTATGGTGGCCTACAACATGAGCGGCTGGCGTACCTTCCTGCGGGTGATCCGCCAGTCCCCCAAGAGCGATACGGCGGTGCTGCTGCTCACCTTCTTCCTCACCGTGGTCTTTGACCTGGTGGTGGCCATCGGCGTGGGTCTGACCCTGGCCTGCCTGCTGTTTATGAAGCGCATGGCCGACGTGGCCGTGGTCCACGAGTGGGAGTATGTGGAGGACACCCAGGACGACCAGGGCCGGTTCAAGCCGGTGCCCGCCCATGTGATGGTCTACGAGATCAACGGACCCATGTTCTTCGGCGCGGCGGAGAAGATTCCCCACATCCACACGGGGGAGAAGCGGGTGCTGATCCTGCGTATGCGCAGTGTGCCCGCCCTGGACATCACCGCCCTCAACGGCCTGCGCCGTCTGTGGGAGGAGTGCCGCCGCCATCAGGTGCAGCTGGTGTTCTCCCACGTGAACCAGCAGCCCATGTCTGTGATGAAAAAGTCCGGCTTCTATGACGAGGTGGGGGCTGAGAATTTCCGGCCCAACATCGACGCGGCCCTGGAGCGGGCGCAGGAGCTGTAAAGGAAAACTGCCATA
>USCO01000164.1 GCA_900553135.1 uncultured Eubacteriales bacterium
AATTGTAGTAAGTACTTGCACAGGCCCATGCCGTAGTTCACCAGGGCGCTGTTGCGCTTCTCGTAGACCTCGGCAAAGTTGGGGTCATAGGCCGCGGTGACGTCGGCGGACAGGCAGAAGGAGTTCTCATAGCACACCCGCAGGGGCACCTTTTGGCTCTCGCACAGGTCCTCCATAAAGGTGTCAAAGGCGGCGGACTTCATGCCGGTCACGCCCTCGGAGCCGATCTCCTCCTTGTCGGCCAGCATGCACACGGCGGTGCGCTCCGGGTTTTCCAGCTGCAGAATGGCGGCCAGAGAGGCGTAGGCGCACACCCGGTCGTCGTGGCCGTAGGCTCCGATGAGGGAGCGGTCAAAGCCGATGTCCCGGGCGTTGAAGGCGGGCACCGCAGACAGCTCTGCGGAAATGAAGTCCTCCTCCACAATGCCGTACTTGCGGTACAGCAGCTCCAGAGCGGCCAGCTTCACCCGGTCGCTGCCCTCGTCATCGGCCAGGGGACGGCTGCCCACCAGGATGTTCAAGCTCTCGGCAGGGATGGCCTCGCTGAGGGGTTTTTTCGACTGCTCTACGCCCAGGTGGGGCAGCAGGTCGTCAATGGTAAAGATGGGGTCGTCGGGGCCGTTGCCGATGGACACCCGCACCACGCTGCCGTCCTTCAGGGCCACCACGCCGTGGAGCTCCAGGGGGATGGTCACCCACTGGTACTTCCGCAGACCGCCGTAGTAGTGGGTCTTGAGGAAGGCCAGCTCGTCGCTCTCATACAGAGGGCTCTGCTTCAGGTCCAGGCGGGGGGAGTCAATGTGGGCCGCGCCGATGTTGGCGCCCTTCTCCAGAGACTCCTTGCCCAGTAGCGCCAGCATCAGGGACTTGCCCCGGTTGAGCCGGTAGACCTTGTCCCCCGCCTTCAGCTCCATGCCCCGGGTGTAGGGGCGGAAACCGGCAGCCTCGGCCATGGCCATAGCCCGGTCCACGCACTCCCGTTCCGTCTTGCCGGCGTCCAGGAACTCCTTATAGCCCCGGCAGTAGTCCTCCATGGCCTGGGTCTCCTCCGGGTCCATGCGGTCGTAGCCGTTCTTCTTCTGGTAGACCAGGCGCTTGCGCAGCTGCTCGCCCAGGGTCATCTCTTTTTTCTCGTCCATAGCAATACCCTCCTTTGTGGTATCATGCGCCCTTTTGCAAAATTGATTCCAACAGCGCCCGGGCCCGAGCGGCAAATTCCGCCCCGGTGGCGCAGTCGTTGTTCAGCGTATAACCGCAGCCGCCGGTGAAGTAGCTGTCCGGCTTCTGGGCCCGCACCCGGGACCAGGCGTAGTCCTGGGAAATGCCCTCCCGGGCCATGATGCGCGCTACCCGCACCTCCGGGGGCGCCACCACGGCCACCGTGGCGTGGCACAGCTCCCCCAAGCCGCTTTCCAGCAGGCCGATGGCGTCCACCGCCGCCAGGGGCATTCCCTTGGCCCGGCACTCCTCCAGCAGAAGGCGGGTGCGGTCCACCGTGGCCCGCTGGGCGATGGCGTTGAGCCGCTCCAGCTTTTCCGGGTCGCCGAAGACGATGGCCCCCAGCTTTTTGCGGTCCACCGCCCCAGAGTCATCCCGGATATCGCCGAATTCCTGCTCCAGTCTATTCTGTAAAGTCTTATCACTTTCCAGTAATTCATGGTATACAGCGTCGCAGTCGATGACCGCGCCGCCCAGCTTCTCCACCTCACCCAGGGCCGTGGTCTTGCCCGCCCCGGTGGGGCCGGTGATGCCAATGATGATCATGGACTCACACCTCCACGATATGGAAGCCGGCGGCCTTGTTCAGCCGGTTGGTGATGGCAAGGCCAATTCCTTTACTGTCCGGACACTGGGCCCAAATGGCGGATACCTGGGTGTGGTCGAAGGCCCGCAGGTCATCGAAGATGTGCCGGGCCTGCTCCCCCTTGTCCCGGGCGGGACCCATGGTGCGCACCACCTGCTGGGAGAAGCTTCCGGCATACTCATCAAAGCAGATGACGCCGTCTCCCGGAGCGGCATGGGCGACGATGTAGGCCGCGCTGGCCGCGCCCTCGCCCGCCACCACGGTAACAGGGGCCTTGGGGGCGTAGTGGCGGTACTTCATGCCGGGGGCCTTGGGCTTCTCCCCCGCCCCCATGAGCCGGGTGACGGCGGGGTCCACCGCCACCTCACCCAGCACCGACTCCAGCTGCTCCAGGGTGATCCCGCCGGGCCGCAGCAGCCGGGGAGGCTGACAGGTCAGGTCGATGATGGTGGACTCCACCCCCACGGAGCAGGGGCCGCCGTCCACGATGGCGTCGATCTTGCCGTTCATATCCTCCAGCATGTGCTCCGCCGTGGTGGGGCTGGGCCGGCCCGAGGTATTCCCCGAGGGGGCCGCCACCGGCACCTGGGCCAGGGCGATGATCTCCCTGCACAGCAGATGGGAGGGGCAGCGCATGCCCACGGTGTCCATCCCCGCGGTGACCACGTCGGGAACGATGTCCTTCCGCTTTAAAATCATGGTCATGGGGCCGGGCCAGTAAGCCTTGGCTAGCTGATAGGCTGTCAAGGGAATCTCCTTGCAGTATCGCTCCAGCCAAGAGGCTTCCGGGATATGTAAGATCAGAGGGTTGTCCTGAGGACGGCCCTTGGCCTGAAAGATGTGGGACACTGCCTCAGGGTCCAGGCCGTTGGCCCCCAGGCCGTACACCGTCTCGGTGGGGATGCCCACCAAGCCCCCCTGCCGCAAAATCTCCGCGGCCAGGGCGGCATCCGCTTGTGTCAATCGTTGGGTATTCAAAGTTCAGGACTCCTCACTCCCGCGTGGAAGGCTCCACGCTCTCTCTTCGGACGGAAAACACCAAATGGGGCATCTCCATCCCATAGTAATGCTTGGTCAGCTGCCCGGTGACCTTCATGCCGTTGCGCAGAGCCACCCGCTGGGAGGGCAGGTTGTTCTCCCGAATGATGGAGTAGACCTCCTCCACCCCCAGCACCTCAAAGGCGTACTGGCGGCATGCCACCGCCGCCTCCGTGGCCCAGCCATTTCCCCAGGCGGCCTTTTCCAGCAGATAGCCCACCTCGTGAACCACAGTCCCGTCCGCCAGGGCCTGCATGGTCAGCCCGCACTGGCCGATCATCCGGCCGCTTTTCTTTTCGATCATGGCCCACAGGCCAAAGCCGTCGGTCTCATAGCGGCTCTGCTGCCGCCGCAGCCAATCCCAGCTCTCCTCCTCGGAAAACCCGTGGGCATAGGCGTACATGACCTCCGGGTCCCGGAGCATGCGGCACAGGGCGGGATAGTCCTCGTCGGTCATCTCCCGCAAAATCAGCCGCTGGGTCTCTAAAATCTGCTTACACATGGCCCAAAATCAGGTCAGCCAGCTCCTCGGGGGTCTCCACGATGAAGTCGGCTCCCTCCTGCTCCAGCTCGGTCCGACCGCGGAAGCCCCACAGCACGCCGCAGCTGGTAAGACCGCCGTTTTTCGCCGTGCGGATATCCACGTTGCTGTCCCCTACAAAGAGGGTGTCCGCCGGAGTGGCCCCCATGCGGGACATGAGCCGGTGGAGCAGCGTGGGGTCGGGCTTGGTAGGAAAGCCCTTCACCGCTCCCTGAACCATGGGGAATACGTCGGGGTAGTAGCCATTGACCACAGGGGCAGCCATCTGGTCGGCCTTGTTGGTGAGCACGGCCATGTGGACCCCCGCCGCCTTCAGCCGCTCCAGAGCCTGGGGCATACCGGCGTAGGGCGCGGTCTTGTCCTGCTTATGCTGGTCGTAATAGGGCATGAACTCCCCCAGCAGCTGCTCCACTTTCTCAGGGGTGCGCCAGTCCTCGGGGGCAAAGCGCTCGGCCAGCTTGGCCATGCCGTTGCCCACAAAGCGCTTATACTCCTCCACGGTGTGGGTGGGCCAGCCGTGGAGACGGCAGACATAGTTGCTGGCGTCGGCCAGGTCGTCGATGGTGTTGAGCAGGGTGCCGTCCAGATCAAAAATCACATTCTGATACATGGCGCGCCTCACTCGTAGATGCCGATCTCCATGCCGCCGATCTCAATGGCGGTCTCCTTGGGAAAGCCGGCCCGCTGGAGGTAGGCCTTCACCGCGATCTGGGCGTACTTGGGGTTGATGGTCTCATCCTCCAGGTCCAGATCCAGGCGGCCGTCCTCGCCGCCGCACACGGAGCCGTGGTCGTCCAGCACCTCGTTCAGTTCTCCCACAAAGTCCTCCAGAGTCAGACCCTGGGGCAAATCCTGATAGTGAATATACAGATCCATTTGATAAAACTCCTTTGATTTGTGTTTGCGCGACAGCTCCGTGGCTCAGTCGCTCTCGTTCTCACGCTTCGCCTGCTCGCGACGCGCGGCTTCCCTACGACTCGGGCTCAAAACAGCCCCTCCAGGGCTTGGTTTTTCCCCCTCGCTCCAGTCCATCCGCGCTGCTCGCAACGGCTCAGTCGCTCTCTTCCTTTAACCGTTCGGCCTGATCGGCAGCGGCCAGGGCGTCGATGACCTCGTCCAGTCCGCCGTCCATCACCGATTCGATTTTGTACAGGGTCAGGCCGATGCGGTGATCGGTGACCCGGCCCTGAGGGAAGTTATAGGTTCGGATGCGCTCGTTGCGCATGCCGGTGCCCACCTGGCTGCGGCGCTGGGCAGTGTAGGCGTCCAGGATTTTCTCCTGCTGCTCCTCGTACAGCCGGG
>USCO01000165.1 GCA_900553135.1 uncultured Eubacteriales bacterium
ATCAGCGTTCTGGCGGACCTGCTGGGCTACCGGAAGACGGATGGCGGATTCAGCCACACCTCTGATGGTCCCATCGACCAAATGTCCACCGAGCAGGCAGCCTATGCCCTGGTGGCTTACGACCGCTACAAGAACAACAAGAAACCCCTCTATGACATGAGCGACGTGTTTGACGGTCCGACGGACGGTACTGATACCGACCACACCATCCACGCCTCGGCAGATGCCGGTGGCACCATCTCTCCCGTCGGTGATGTCACGGTGCCGGATGGGGCGAAGCAGTCCTTTACCGTCACGCCAAACGAGGGCTACCAGATTGAGGACATCCTCGTGGACGGGAAATCCGTCTGGGCCGGCGGTGCAACCGTGGCGCAGAAACTAGAACCGCCCGAATACCAGCTACCCACAGTTCCCGTTGAGGACGTGGAGCCGGAGGCCTGCGCCGACGGCATCCATGTGGGTGAGAACGTCGTCATCGGCCAGCGAGCGGCCACCTGCACAGAGCCTGGATACACTGGAGATACGATCTGCGGTGCCTGCGGCGAAGTGCTGGAGCAGGGCGCGGAAACCAGAACGGTTCCGCATCAGTACGGCGGCGCGTGGCAGATGGACGAGACGAGCCATTGGCAGGTGTGCCAGATCTGCGGCGCCAAAAGTAGCGCAGAACCCCATGTGTTCGAGCAGACGGAGGAGCCCGCTCCACCGGAGCTGGAGTTCCCGGAGCAGGGAGGCGCCACTCAGAAACCCACTACCGGCGAGGAAACCGAAGCGCCCGGGGCCGAACCGGAGATGCCCGATGCCGACGGACAACAGCCGGAGGAGACCGAGGGGCAAGATCCCGACACAATTCCTCCAGAAGGAGAATCCGATCCTGAAGTACCTGCCCCCGGAGAGGAAACCGGAGAAGACTCTGCCAACGAAAACGAGCCCCCGGCAGAGGAGCAGACCAAAATTCCGGAATCCGCCGAAGCCCCGGCCAGCGATGAGAGCCAGCCGGATATAAACCCCGGCAGCACGGGCGGGGAACTGGTCAGTGTTGTGGGAATCCACCCGATGCTCCTGATGAGCGTGGGCGCCGGTCTGCCCCAGACGGACGGGACAGCGGAGCCCCATGCAGAGGGGAGCGCCTGCCAGGTGTGCGGCTACAGCCCGGAGACGGGCGGCACGGCGGCGTGCAGCCACAGCGGCGGCACAGCCACCTGCACGGCCCTGGCGAGCTGCGACCTCTGCGGCCAGTCCTATGGCGATTACGCACAGCACGCCTTCACAGAGACAGCCCACAGCAGCGGGGTGCACTGGAACGTATGCGCCGCCTGCGGCCTGGAGGAGCTGTCCTCTCTGGCCCCCCACAGCTGGGAGCTGGACGCGGCGGCCTCCACGGAGACAATTTCCGTCTATGTGTGCCCGGACTGCGGCGCGGAGCGGACGGAGGCGGAATCTGCCGCCCCGACCACAGCCGCCAACGCCCTGGTCACCAGCGCGGACAGCAAATCCTACACCTACACCTTTGAGAACGTCACCGAGGACCACGCCATATCCGTCACCTTTGAGAAGCCCTCCCCTGTGATCGTGCAGGAGGTGACAATAAATGGCAATACTCAGACCGCGGTCATCGACGAAGCGGCGGTGCAGAAAGCGGTAGAAGCGGTGACTGCATCAGCGGCGGATACCATCACCATCATTCCCACGGCGGACAGCAGCAGCATTTCCTCGGTCAGCGTGGAACTGCCCGCGGGCGCGGCCCAGACCATCTCGGAGGCCAATGCCGGTGTGGAGATCCAGACGTCCAGGGGAACCGTCACCCTCCCCGCAAATGTCCTGGGCTCCATTGCCCAAAAAGAGACTGACGGGGAGAAGCTGTCCATCCATGTGGAGGAGAAGAGTCACAGCGCAATGGAGGACATAGTTCCCGATGGGACGAACCTCGCCGGTAGCGTGGCGGTGGAAGTGTCGGTCAGGGTGGGCAGCACAGAACTTACCTCTTTCGGTGGTCACGACCTTACCCTCACCATCCCCGTGGACAACAGCTTTACCCTGAGTAGAGAGTACAAAGTGCTGGTTATCAGCGATAACGGTAGCCATGAGATTCTTACCGGCACATGCCGCGTTTCTGACAGTGGCCGGGTGGTCAGCATCAGCGTGAACCACCTGAGCACCTTCATCGTCCTGGCAGAGACCACAGCGCAGACCTTTACCATCACGGCGACGGCTGGCGGCAATGGAGATATTGATCCGTTTGGCTCTGTCGAAGTGGATGCCGGCGAAGATCAGATCTTCCACATCACGCCGGACAACGGTTACGAGATCGCCACTCTGCGCGTAGACGGAAAGACGGTCGATCTGGACGAGCTGTACATCCGTTCGGACGGCAGCGCTTCCTATACCTTCTACGATGTGGATGCGAGCCACAGCATCCGCGCCACCTTCCAGCGTGGCACGGAGATCCCGGACTTTGGCCCCGTGGTAGGCGAGGTGTATATCAGCATTGAGAATAACACCTACTGGGGCGGAGACTTCACCGGCACCCTGGCGTCTGGCTGGTATGACTTGTGCGCCGAGGACACCATGATGACCATCGTACTCAAGGCCCTGGCCCTGGACGGCTACTCCTGGTGGGGTACCGGGGCCAGCGATACCGGAGGCTATGATATCACCTACCTGTCCGGCATCTATATGGATAAAAATGGAAATGGCCGGCGGGACAACAGCGAGCCCAGCTTGGCCGAGTTCGACGGTTCCCGGGGTGCCGGCTGGATGGGCACCCTCAACGACTGGTTTGTCAACGAAGGTTTCCAGTCCTTCCGGGTCGGAGGCCGCGGCACCTACGAGCTGGCAGACGGCGACTACCTGAACATCGTTTTCACCCAGAACCTGGGCGAAGATGTGGGGAGTCTCTGGGGCAATTCGGACACTAGTCTGGAGGACCTGCACATTAGCGGCGGGACCCTCGCCCCCCGTTTTGACGGCGATACCTTGGAGTATACCCTGAGCATTACCGGGAACAGTGCGCGGGTCACCGTGACGCCCACCGCGGTCAACAAGAACTACATGGTTAAGACCTTCCTGAACCGCTACAACCGCGACTCTGCCTTCTACAAGCGCACGGAGAGCATCACAGTCAAGCCCGGCGACATCCTTTACATCGGCGTAGGCGACCCATCGTGGCCTTCTATGAACAACCAGAGCACGGAGGCCATTGACTACGAGGGTACCAAGTATACCATTACCGTGGTGAACGGCAACAGCGCGGAAGCGGTCATTGGGATGATCAAGGCAGTGCCGGAGATTACCTATGCCAACTACAAGACCCAGGCATCTAAGGTGTCGGCGGCGCGGGCGGCCTATGACGCGCTGACCCAAAAGGCGAAGGCTGAGATCAGCCAGACCCTCTTGAATAAGCTGGAGGCCGCCGAGGAGAAAATCGAGTTCTATGAGAAGATCGACGCAGCCAAAAAGCTCCTAAAGGAGCTGCCGGCGGTTAACAAGAACAAAGTCCCGACCAGTAGCCTGATCCGTCAGGTGCGGAAAGCCGCAGACGCATATGAGAAGCTGAACAGCAAGCAGCGGGAGTACATTACAGCAGAGGACGCAGGGCGGTATGAGGCCCTGCGGCTGTGGCTGATAGAGTCCGGTGCGGTCGGGCAGAATGAGCTGCCTGTCATTGACGGTAGCCTGACACTGCCAGAGCAGGACGGCGTTGAAGTTGTCCTGGAGCCCAAAGCGTCTGTGGATAATAGCGGAAACGCTTCTGCGGCAGTGACTGCGGCGGATCTCAACAAGCTCCTGGACGAGGCTCTCGAGGCCGAGGCCAGCGTGCTGGTCATCGTCCCGACGGGGGCGGAACAGGCGTCCGCTATCTCTGTGGAATTGCCCCGATGCACCCTGGACAACGCCCTTGACGAGACGAACGCGGATCTGGCTGTACGGACGCCGCTGGGCGAGCTGTCCATGCCAAATCTCACCCTTGCCAGAATCCTGAGTGGGGCAGGCGGGCAGGATCTGACCGTCAATATGGCACGGCGCACCATCTCCCAGGCAGAGGCTCTGCTGAACGGCAGGGCGGACGTTACGGAAGAGCAGATGAGCGGTGCCTCTGTGGTGGAGGTGTCCCTTACCTCCGGCAACAAGTCCATCACCAGCTTTGGCGGCCGGTCCATTACCCTGCTTCTGCCCGTGAATGCCGGTGCATTCCAGGCGGGCCAGGCCTGCACCGTATACCAGATCAGCGGAGGCGGCGCGGTAGAGAAGTTGGCTGGCGTCTGCCTGAGCCGGAACGGCGGGCTTTGGGTAAAGGTCAGCACGACCCAATTGGGCACCTTTGTTGCAGTACCGCCGGAACAGCCGGTGCAGCTCCCCTTCACAGACGTGCGTGAGGGAGACTGGTTCTACGACGCAGTGGCCTATGCCTATACCAACGAGCTCTTTAACGGCACCAGCGCCACCACCTTCTCTCCCAACGGCACCATGACCCGCGCCATGCTGGTTACGGCGCTGTGGCGTCTGGAGGGCGAGCCTGCGGCGGCTGGCACATCCGGTTTCCCGGATGTGAAGCCGGATGCGTGGTACACCGAGGCTGTGGATTGGGCCAGCCAGACTGATATC
>USCO01000166.1 GCA_900553135.1 uncultured Eubacteriales bacterium
TACCGCTTTTCCTCCAGGGTGGAGAAATTGGTCTCAGTCAGCAGCTTGAGACCGCGGTATACGCCGGGATGGATCCCCTTGTAGGCTTCCAGATGTTTCAGAGAATCATAGATCATGACCAGACATCCTTTCATACTTGTTGCGCCGGGTATTCCGGTTGCTTGCTTCAAGAGTAAGGGAAAAGAAGCGGGATGTCAAGAAAAAGGGAGAAAGAGGGAGAACACACATTTTTGCGGAAAGTAAGATTTGAGACTTCCCACCGGGCGCAAAGTATGATAAACTATAAAAAATCCATGTCTTGACAGGGGGAAACTGCCATGAAATGTCCCTATTGCGCCTATCTGGAGAGTAAAGTGGTGGACTCCAGGCCTGCCGACGAGGGGGCCAGCATCCGCCGCCGGCGGGAGTGCCTGTCCTGTCACAAGCGCTTCACCACCTATGAAATGATGGAGAGTCTGCCTTTGATCGTCGTGAAAAAGGACGGCAGCCGCCAGAGCTTCGACCGCAACAAGGTCATGGGCGGCCTGATCCGCGCCTGTGAGAAGCGGCCTGTGTCGGTGGGCACCCTGGAGGATATCGTCACCGAGATCGAGCAGGTGCTGCAAAACGAGATGGAGCGGGAGGTCAGCTCCGCCCAGATCGGCGAGCTGGTCATGGAGCGGCTGAAAAAGGTGGACGAGGTGGCCTACGTCCGCTTTGCCTCGGTTTACCGCCAGTTCAAGGACATCAATACCTTCATGCGGGAGCTGAACAAGCTGCTGGAGGACAAATGACCATAACCCCCCGTCCGGGTGCTCCGGACGGGGGGTTATGATTTAAAGGAAGCGCTTCATTTGCTGGATGTTGGACTCCTCAGCCTGAAGCAGCTGCCGTCCCAGGGCCAGCAGGGCGGGGTCGGCCTGGCCGGAATACTGGTGCAGCCGCCGGGTCATCTCCACCGTGCCCATGGTGCTGCCCTGGATCATCATTTCCGCCAGCTTGGTGGTGCTGGGGTCCCAGAAGGCCTGAGCCCGCAGCATGGCCGCAGACATGGCCAGGGCGGCGGTGCCGGGGCCTTTCAGGTGTCCGCCCCGCTGCTTGGCGTAGGACTGGGTCTTGGCGGTGATGGTGCGGTACTCCCGCAGCTGGTCCTGGAGCGCCTGGCGCATGGCCCGGCTCTGGGGCAGGGAGAGGGCCTGGGGAATGGTGCCAACCCCCATGGCCGCGTTTTTGTGAATGAAGCGCAAAAGCTGTTCGTTGGCCTGCATGGCCTTCACCTCCGCTGTTATCCTGTTCCTTCAGGGAAAATCCATGCCTGAAAAGGGCTGGATGGGGGAAAACACCTGGGAAAAAGACGAAAAAAAGGAAGTTCCCGTTTTTCGGGAACTTCCTTTTTTATTTTATGAAGATCAGACCTCGAACATCAGGTCGCCGTAGGTGGGCACAGGCCAGATGGACTTGTCCACGATCAGCTCCAGATCGTCGATGGGATAGCGCAGGGCGTCCATGGCGGGGACCACAGCGTCGTGGTAGGCCAGGGCCATTTCCTTGATGTCCTCGATGGAGTCCACCCGGCCCATGAGGGGCTTGAGCTGCTCCAGAGCCTGGGAGGCGTCGGCCAGATACTCGCTGACCTGCTTGAGAAGCTTGCGCTGCACGGACAGGTCGGCATCGGGGCAGGCGGCAGACACAGCGGAGATGGACTGGGCCAGACGGGTGGTGTAGGTGATGACGGAGGGGATGTAGTGCTTGGCGGCCATGTGGATCATGGTGTTAGCCTCGATCTTGATGACCTTGATGTAGGTCTCGTACATGATTTCAGCCCGGGCCTCCAGCTCCTCCTTGGTGTAGATGCCGAAGCGGGTAAACAGGTCCACCGCCTTCTGGGTGGTGAGGGCGGGCACCGCGTCCACCAGAGAGGGCAGATTGGGCAGACCGCGGCGGGCGGCCTCCTGGACCCACTCCTCGGAGTAGCTGTTGCCGTTGAAGATGATGCGGCGGTGCTGGGCCATGTTGTCGTGGATGAGCTTGAGGCAATCGGCCTCAAAGTCGGTGGAGGCCTCCAGCTGGTCGGCGGCCTGACAAAGGGCCTCGGCCACAATGGCGTTGAGGGTGGTGTTGGCGTCGGCGATGGAGTCGGAGGAGCCTACCATGCGGAACTCGAACTTGTTGCCGGTGAAGGCGAAGGGGGTGGTGCGGTTGCGGTCGGTGCCGTCCTTGTTCAGCACGGGGACGGTGGACACGCCGGAGTCCAGCTTGCCGCTGGCCAGCAGCTTAATGGAGTCGGCGTTGGAGATGATCTGGTCCACCACGCTCTCCAGCTGGTCGCCCAGGAACATGGAGATGATGGCGGGAGGAGCCTCCTGGCCGCCCAGACGGTGCTCGTTGCCCACGCAGGAGGCGGACTGGCGCAGCAGGTCGGCGTGGACGTCCACAGCCTTGATGATGCAGGACAGGACCAGCAGGAACTGCAGGTTCTCGTTGGGGGTGTCACCGGGGTCCAGCAGGTTCTCGCCGGTGTCGCTGCCGATGGACCAGTTGTTGTGCTTGCCGGAGCCGTTGACGCCGGCGTAGGGCTTCTCGTGGAGCAGGCACACCAGACCGTGGCGAGTGGCCACCCGCTTCATGGTCTCCATGGTCAGCTGGTTCTGGTCCACGGCCAGGTTGCACATGGTGTAGATGGGGGCCATCTCGTGCTGGGCAGGGGCCACCTCGTTGTGCTGGGTGACGGCGGGGATGCCCAGCTTCCACAGCTCCTGGTTGAGGTCGGCCATGAAGGAGCCCACGCGCTCCCGGATGACGCCGAAGTACTGGTCATCCAGCTCCTGGCCCTTGGGGGCGGGAGCGCCGAAGAGGGTGCGGCCGGTGTAGATGAGGTCCCGGCGCTTCAGGTACTTCTCCCGGTCCACCAGGAAATACTCCTGCTCGGGGCCCACAGAGGGGAATACCTTCTTGGCCTGGGTGTTGCCGAACAGGCGCAGGATACGCAGACCCTGGGTGTTGATGGCCTCCATGGAGCGCAGCAGGGGGGTCTTCTTGTCCAGGGCCTCGCCGTTATAGGAGACGAAGATGGTGGGGATGCACAGGATGGTGCCCGCGCTCATCTCCTTCACAAAGGCGGGGGAGGTCATGTCCCAGGCGGTGTAGCCCCGGGCGTAGTGGGTGGAGCGCAGGCCGCCGGAGGGGAAGGAGGAGGCGTCGGACTCACCCATGATGAGCTGCTTGCCGGTGAGCTGCAGCAGGGTCTTGCTGTCCTCGGGACGGGTCATAAAGGCGTCGTGCTTCTCCGCGGTGATTCCGGTGAGAGGCTGGAACCAGTGGGTGTAGTGGGTGGCGCCCTTTTCCACGGCCCAATCCTTCATGGCGTTGGCCACGATATCGGCGGTGGCAATGCTGATGTTGCCGCCGTTTTCCATGACGTCCATGACCTCGGCAAAGATCTTCTTGGGCAGACGCTCCCGCATGACGGAGGTGCTGAACACGTTGGAGCCAAACAGCTCGGTGACGTTGACACTCATTCTCTCAAACCCTTTCCTTATAGCTGGATCACGGGATTCCGCAGGTGCTGATATGAAAAAAGAGACAATAACGCCCTAAGGGTGGACGCCGTTGTCTCACATACCTGCCGCTCTGGAGTGCGGCCGCCAGCCGAATCCGATTCGCGTTACACATAGAATACTACGAAAACAGGCGCTTTTCAAGACGGGAAAGACACAAAGTTTCCAGAGAAAGAAAAAACAGGATGTGGAGATTTTCGACAAAGAAAAACGGGGAAAATGGAAAAAACTTGACAGGAAAGCGGCAAGGGGTGTACTGTCGCAGTAAAATAACCCCCGGCGGGGGAAAGGAGCGGCGTTATGGGCTATACCAAGGAAGACATCATCCGCATCGTGGAGGAGGAAGAGATCGAATTTATCCGCATGCAGTTTGTGGATATTTTCGGCCAGCTGAAAAACGTGGCCATCACGGCCAACCAGATCGAAAAGGCGGTCAATAACCAGATCATGTTCGACGGCTCCTCCATCGAGGGCTTTACCCGGGTGGATGAGTCGGACCAGTACCTGTACCCCGACCTCAACAGCTTCGCCATCTTCCCCTGGCGCCCCTCCCAGGGCAAGGTGGCCCGGCTTATCTGCGATGTGTACAACACCGACGGGACCCCCTTTGTGGGCGACCCCCGGGGCGTGCTGCGCCGGGTGATCCAGCGGGCCCGGGACATGGGCTTTGATACCTTTAATATCGGGCCGGAGCTGGAATTTTTCCTCTTTGAGACCGACGAGGAGGGGCGCGCCACCACCAAGACGGGGGATGAGGCGGGTTACTTCGACCTGGGCCCTCTGGACCACGGGGAATCCACCCGCCGGGAGATCTGCATGATGCTGGAGGAGATGGGCTTTGAGATCGAGGCCAGCCACCACGAGGGAGCGGCGGGCCAGCACGAGATCGACTTCAAGTATGACGAGGCTCTGGACGGGGCGGACAAGATCATGACCTTCAAACTGGCGGTGAAAAGCATCGCCCAGAAAAACGGGCTCCA
>USCO01000167.1 GCA_900553135.1 uncultured Eubacteriales bacterium
CGCCGGGTTCGAGGAACAACTCCCCGGGAAGCGTCCCCCGTAACGGGGTCCGGGGTTGGCGACTGGAGCGCTGGCGCTCCTCGGAGACAAACCCCGGCGATCCTTTGGTTCCTTTCCCATCGCTGGGAAAGGAACATCTTCCCCATACAAAATACTCCACAGAAAGGATTTTGATATTCATGAGTAAAGTACAGCCCCGCACCCTGTCCGGGTTCATGGAGCTTCTTCCCGCCCGGCAGGCCCAGTTCGAGCGCATGGTGGAAATTCTCCGCCGCACCTACTCCCTCTACGGCTTCACTCCTCTGGATACCCCTCTCATCGAGGCCAGCGAAGTGCTGCTGGCCAAGGGCGGCGGCGAGACCGAGAAGCAGATTTACCGCTTCATGAAGGGCGACACCGACCTGTCCCTGCGCTTTGACCTCACCGTACCCCTGGCCAAGTACGTGGCCCAGAACTACGGCCACCTCACCTTCCCCTTCCGCCGCTTCCAGATCGGCAAGGTCTACCGGGGCGAGCGCGCCCAGCGTGGCCGCTTCCGCGAGTTCTACCAGGCGGATATCGACGTCATCGGCGACGGCAAGCTGGATATCTCCAACGAGGCGGAGATCCCAGCCATCATCTACCAGGCTTTCTCCGCCCTGGGCCTGAAGCGCTTCCAGATCCGGGTGAACAACCGCAAGATTTTGAATGGCTTCTACGCCATGCTGGGCCTCACCGAGAAGTCCGGCGACATCATGCGCACCGTAGACAAGCTGGACAAGATCGGCGCCGAGAAGGTAAAGACCCTGCTCATGGACGAGGAGATCGGCCTGAGCGAGGAGCAGGCCGGGGAGATCCTGAAGTTCATCGCCATCACCGGCTCCAACGAAGAAGTGCTCTCCGCCCTGGAGGGCTACCGCGGCCGGGACGAGGTCTTTGACCTGGGCCTCAGTGAGCTGAACACCGTAGTAAAATACCTTTCCGCCTTCGGCGTGCCCCAGGACCACTTCGCCGTGGACCTGACCATTGCCCGCGGCCTGGACTACTACACCGGCACCGTCTACGAGACCACCATGCTGGACCACCCCGAGATCGGTTCCATCTGTTCCGGCGGCCGTTATGATAACTTGGCGGAATATTATACCGATAAACAACTCCCCGGAGTCGGAATTTCCATCGGTCTGACCCGTCTCTTCTTCGTTCTGGAGGATCAGGGCTACCTCAACGACGGCCTGAACACCGCCCCCGCCGACGCCCTCATCCTGCCCATGACCGACGATCTGTCCCACGCTATCGCCCTGGCCACCCAGCTGCGCCAGGCGGGCATCCGCACCCAGATCCACGCCGAGCAGAAGAAGTTCAAGCAGAAGATCTCCTACGCCGACAAGCTGTCCATCCCCTACGCCATCTTCCTGGGCGAGGACGAAATCTCCTCCGGCGTGTGCGCGGTGAAGGACCTGGCCACCGGCGAGCAGGTGAAGCTCGCCCCCGCCGATGCGGTGGCCCACATCCAGGCGGGCCTGGACAAGCTGAACCAGGGTAAGCCCATCCTGGACAAGGGCGAGTAACCTCCCCCCTATCGTGGAGGCGAAGCGAAGTTTCGCACAAAGTTCTTTGCTAAGCTTTCTTTCAAGAAAGCGTGACAAGAAAGCGGGGAAAGGAGTGCGCCCCATGAAAAAATGGTTTCTGCGTCTCCTCTGTTTGGCCGCGGCGGCCGCGGCCGTCTTCTGCCTGTGGTACACCCGTCCCCAAGGCTTCTGGCAGGCCACCGGCATGGACCCAGAAAACATCACCGGCGCGTCGGGCTATGCCCTGGTGAGCACCACGGACGCAGGCGCTACCACCACCCAGTCCTGCTTCCTGGACGCGCTGGCCCCCGGCCAGGCGGACTATGAAGCCATGCTGGAGCTGCTGGAGGGGACCACCTACCGCGCCAGCCTGCAAAACCTTTTGCCCCCGTCCTCGTCTCACGCCGCCGATTCCGTCACCGCCACGGCAGCCTTTGCCCTGGGCGACCAGCTGGTCACCCTCCAGGCCGCTGCCCCCGGAACGGTGCTGGTGACCTCCTTCCAGTGGGAGGGCTCCCGGGTCTTTTCCGTCTCCTCCGGGGACCTGAACCAGACCCTGGCAGACTTTGTGCAGCAGCGGGGCACTTGGGCAAATTCCTAGCGTTTTCCCTGTTTTTTCAAAACAGTTTGTTATTTCTCAAATCAATAATACAAAATGGAGTTGATTTTCATGGATAATTTGCAGAATTTCCACCGCACCAACTACTGCGGCGAGCTGCGCCTGAGCGACGCGGGCAAGACCGTGTCCCTGTGCGGCTGGGTCCAGCGTCAGCGCGACCTGGGCGGCCTGATCTTCGTGGACCTGCGGGACCGCACGGGCCTCATCCAGCTGTCCTTCGACGACAGCACCGACAAGGAGATCTTCGAGAAGGCCTCCTCCCTGCGCTCTGAGTACGTCATCGCCGCCACCGGCCTGGTGCGGGAGCGCGAGAGCAAGACCACCAAGATCGCCACCGGCGACATCGAGGTCTATGTCACTGAGCTGCGCCTGCTGGCCAAGGCGGAGACCCCTCCCTTTGAGATCGTGGAGAACTCCAAGGCCAACGACATGCTGCGCCTGAAGTACCGCTATCTGGACCTGCGCCGCCCCGACATGCAGCACATGATCGCCACCCGTCACAAGGTGACCAAGATCTGCCGGGACTACTTTGACGAGCAGGGCTTCCTGGAAATCGAGACCCCCATGCTCACCAAGTCCACCCCCGAGGGCGCCCGTGACTACCTGGTTCCCTCCCGCGTCCACCCCGGCAAGTTCTACGCTCTGCCCCAGTCTCCCCAGCAGTACAAGCAGCTGCTGATGCTGTCCGGCTTTGACCGCTATATGCAGATCGCCCGCTGCTTCCGCGACGAGGACCTCCGCGCCGACCGTCAGCCCGAGTTCACCCAGATCGACCTGGAGATGTCCTTTGTCAACGAGGACGACGTCATGACCATCCAGGAGGGCTTCCTGAAGCGGGTGTTCAAGGAGGTTCTGGACGTGGACGTGCAGACTCCCTTCCTGCGCATGCCCTGGCGCGAGGCCATGGACCGCTTCGGCTCCGACAAGCCCGACATGCGCTTTGGCTTTGAGCTGAAGGACATCAGCGACATCGTGAAGGACTGCGGCTTCGGCGTGTTCTCCGGCGCGGTCCAGGGCGGCGGCTCTGTGCGTCTCATTAACGTCAACGGCCACGCCGCCGACTTCCCCCGCAAGAAGATCGACAAGCTGGGCGAGTTCGTCAAGACCTATAAGGCCAAGGGCCTGGCCTGGACCCGTATGGTGGACGGTCAGGTGACTTCCTCCTACCAGAAGTTCCTCACCGAGGAGGAGAACAAGGCCATTCTGGAGCGCGCCGGCGCGCAGGACGGGGACCTGATCCTCATCGTGGGCGACGTGAAGGACGAGGTCGTCTTTGCCGCTCTGGGCGCTCTGCGCTGCGAGGTGGCCCGCCAGCTGAACATCCTGGACCCCAAGGACTTCAAGTTCCTGTGGGTCACCGAGTTCCCCATGTTCGAGTACAGCGAGGAGGAGGGCCGCTACGTGGCCATGCACCACCCCTTCACCGCTCCCATGGACGAGGACCTGGACAAGCTGGAGACCGACAAGAAGAACTGCCGCGCCAAGGCCTACGACATCGTGCTCAACGGCACCGAGCTGGGCGGCGGCTCCATCCGGATCTCCGTGCCTGAGACTCAGCAGGCCATGTTCCGTGCCCTGGGCTTCAGCGACGAGGACGCCCAGGAGCGCTTCGGCCACCTCATCAACGCCTTCAAATTCGGCGCGCCCCCCCACGGCGGCCTGGCCTACGGCCTGGACCGTCTGTGCATGCTGATGGCTGGCGCCGAGTCCATCCGCGACGTCATCGCCTTCCCCAAGGTCCAGAACGCCAGCGAGCCCATGACCAACTGCCCCGACTTCGTGGACGACAAGCAGCTGGACGACCTGAGCCTGGCCGTCACCCGCCGCGAGGAGGCCTCCGACGAGGAATAATTTACTTTTCTTAAAAAGAAAAGTAAACAAAAGAACTTCCTGCGAAACTGCGTTTCGCTTCGGCGATTGCAGAGTTTGGCAAAAGCCTGCCGGCTCCCGCGTTTTCGTAGCTTTCCCACAAGGCAGGAAGATTCGGTGGAAAACCAGGCGGCAAATGCCATTCCAAGCATCAAAAACGGGAGAGTCCTTTCTTGGACTCTCCCGTTTTCCACAGTTTCCGAATTTTTTGTGGAGAAAAAAGAGAGCCGTTTTCACGGCTCTCTTTTTCGTTTGATTGTTTGTCCAGTCCCAAGGCATTCCAGCAAGCAGAGCGGGCCAAAGGCCAAACGAGGTAGGGATTAGAAAGGCTCCCATACTTAGAGTAGGGGCCGATGTCTCATCGGCCCGTCACGTTCTGCCCAATCTCCGGAAAAACCGGGAGCCTTCTGGTCTGGGACCAGGTCCTAAACCTGCCGAGGCGAAACGAAGTTTCGCAGGAAGTTCTTTGCCAAGCTT
>USCO01000168.1 GCA_900553135.1 uncultured Eubacteriales bacterium
AAACTGGATGTCCTTGTCCGGGTCCTGGCTCTCCAGGTAGAGCAGCTGGGCCACTACCAGAGAGGCGGTGGTGTCGTTGACCTCCTCAGACAGGAAAATGATGCGGTCGTTGAGCAGCCGGGAGAAGATGTCGTAGGACCGCTCGCCCCGGTTGGTCTGCTCTACTACATAGGGAACTAAACTCATAAGAAATACTCCTTTTCTGACGGTGATACCAAAGTATGCCCACCGGCGGGGAAAATGATTCCAACTTTTCCCGCGGCTCCGTCAAAACGCACATACGCCCGGGGCGGCCAAAGGCCACCCCGGGACGAAATGAATCTTACTCAGCAGGGGTCTCCTCGGGCTCCTCTACCTTCTTCTTGCGGGTGCGCTTGGGCTTCTCCTCGCCCTCGCCGGCCTCCTCGGTCTTCTTCTTCCGGGTGGTCTTCTTGGGCTTCTCCTCAGTCTCCTCAGCCTTGGGGGCCTCGCCCACCTTGGCCTCGGCGATGACCAGATCGCTGGCCTTCTGCAGGCGCAGGTCGCTCTTCAGGTTCTCCATGGGAACGGCGGCCTTCACCTGGTCCTCGGTGAGCTTGTACTGCTCAGCCAGCTTCTTGATCTCCTCCTGGCAGTCCTCGTCGCTGATCTCGATCTTCTCAGCCTCGGCAACAGCGTTGAGGGCCAGCTGGATCTGAACCTGACGCAGAGCGGAGGGCTTAGCGGAGGAACGCATCATCTCGGGAGTCATGCCCATCATCTTCAGGTACTCGTTGACGGACATACCCTGGCTCTGCATGCGCATGGCGTACTCGTCCATCAGCTTGTCCAGCTGGGTCTCCACCATGCCGTCGGGGATCTCGACCTGCATGTTGTCCACCAGCTGCTTCAGGATGGCCTCCTCGAACTCGTCGTCGGCCTGAGCGGCGCGGCGCTTGGCCAGCTTCTCGCCCAGATCCTTGCGGAAGTCGGCCAGGGTCTCAAACTCGGACACGTCCTTGGCGAACTCGTCGTCCACCTGGGGAACCTGGGGCTCCTTGACCTCGTTGACCTTGACCTTGAACACCACGGCCTTGCCGGCCAGATCGGGGACATAGTCCTCGGGGAAGGTGATGTTGATCTCCTTCTCCTCACCGGCCTTCATGCCGATGAGCTGATCCTCGAAGCCGGGGACGAAGGAGCCGGAGCCGATCTCCAGGCTGTAGTTCTCGCCCTTGCCGCCCTCGAAGGCCACGCCGTTGTCAAAGCCCTCGAAGTCGATGACGGCGGTGTCGCCCATGCGGATCTCGGTGTCCACGCTGACCTGACGGGTAGCCCGCTTGATGTAGGGCTCCATCTCAGCGTCGATGTCCTGCTCGGTGACCTCAGCCACGTTCTTGGGAGCGGTCAGGCCCTTGTACTGGCCCAGCTTCACCTCGGGACGCACGGAAACCAGGGCGGTAAAGATGAGGCCCTGCTCCTTGCCAACCTCCACGATGTCCATCACGGGGTGGCCCATATCCTCCAGGCCCTGCTCCTGCACAGCGGCCTCGTAAGCGGCGGGATAGACGTCGTTGATGGCGTCTTCATAGAACACGGCGGTGCCGTACATGCTCTCGATGATCTTGCGGGGAGCCTTGCCCTTGCGGAAGCCGGGCACAGAGATACGGGAGCGGTTCTTCAGATAAGCCTTCTGAACAGCGGCCTCAAAGTCGGCGGCCTCCACCTGGATGGTCAGCTCGACCGTGCTGTTTTCTTTCTTCTCGACGTTGGTGACCTTCATGTAACTTTTCCTCCTGTGAGCGCTGCCGGAGCTGGTCGCACGGGGAATTCCGGCTGCGCTTGTATACTTTCGCCATGGTATTTTACCAGATAGATGACGGTTTGACCAGACTTATTTCCAAATTTTCCGTGAATTTTTTATTTCCAATTCAATCGGCGGCCTTTTCCGGGGAAAAATGGAGGTAATCTGCCGCAACCAGGCGGTATTCTACCCCCCCGACCAGGCCGGAGATGGCCAGGCGGTGGCTGCCGCCGTGGAGATGGCCGTAGTAGCAGCGGCGCACTCCGTAGGCCTGCAAAAGGTCGATGATGGGCTGGCAGCGGTATCCCTGGTACAGGGGCGGGTAGTGGAGAAAGCAGTACTTCTCCCGCTCCCCTGCCGCCTTCAGGGAGGTCTCCAGCCGAATGAGCTCGCGGTTGAATATCTTCGCGCTGTGCTCGCCCCGCTCCTCCTCATAAAACCATCCCCGGGTGCCGCACAGGGCCAGCTCGCCGTACAGGCAGCAGTTGTTGTGCAGGATCTCCAGGGTGGTAAACCCGTTCTGGGCAAAGAAACGCTCCATCTTGGCCGCGGTGGTCCACCAGTAGTCGTGGTTTCCCTTCAGCAGGATCTTCCGTCCGGGCAGCGCGTCCAGAAAGGCGAAGTCCTGCCGGGCCTGCTCCAGGCTCATGCCCCAGGACAGGTCCCCGCAGAGGACCACGGTGTCCTCCGCGTTGATATTGGAAAAGCCCTCCCTGAGCTTTTCCACGTAGCCGGTCCAGCCTCCGCCGAACACATCCATGGGCTTGTCCGCGCCCAGGGACAGATGGGTGTCTCCGATGACGTACAGGGCCATTGATGCAACTCCTTTATTTCAGCATCTCCAGCACCGCGTCCACCATGTGGTCCTTCTCCACCGTCTCCTGGAAGCGGGGCTTCTTGTCCCGCAGGGCGGCCAGAGGGGCGGGAACAGGCTGGCCCGTCTTCTCGCTGAGCTGGTCCAGGATGTCCAGACCCTCGGCCAGTTCCTTCTCGCCCAGGGCGGTAAGGACGCTGTCGCAGAACTTGAAGGGGCTGGCGGTGGAAGCCACGATGGCGGGGGTCTCGTCCCCCGTCTCCTCCCGGTACTTGCCCAGGGCGGAGAAGGCCACGGCGGTGTGGGGGTCGATGAGGTAGTCAAACTGGCGGTAGATGGCGCCGATGACCCGCTTGGTCTCCTCGTCGTCGCAGCAGTAGCCCTTGAACAGACGGCTGATCTTGTCCATGGTCCGCTCGTCCACCTGGTAGCGGCCGGTGGCGGTGAGCTGGCTCATGCAGTCCCGCACCATGCTGTTCTCCCCGGTGATGGCGTAGAGCAGGCGCTCCAGGTTGCTGGAGACCAGGATGTCCATGGAGGGAGAGATGGTGTTATAGAAGGTGCGGTTGCGGTCGTACACACCGGTGTTGAAGAAGTCGGTGAGCACGTTGTTGCTGTTGGAGGCGCAGATCAGGCGGTTGATGGGCACGCCCATGTCCTTGGCGTAGTAGGCCGCCAGAATGTTGCCGAAGTTTCCGGTGGGCACGCAGATGTTCACCGCCTCGCCCAGCTGGATCTTCTCCTGCCGCAGCAGGTCGCAGTAGGCGGAGATGTAGTAGACGATCTGAGGCAGGACGCGGCCCCAGTTGATGGAGTTGGCAGAGGACAGGAAGAAGCCACGCTGGGCCAGCTCGGCACGCAGCTGCTCATCGGAGAAGAGCTTCTTCACACCAGTCTGGGCGTCGTCGAAGTTGCCCACCACGGAGCAGACGCCCACGTTCTCCCCTTCCTGGGTGACCATCTGCAGCTCCTGCACGGCGGAGACGCCGTTTTTGGGGTAGAACACCAGGATGCGGGTGCGGTCCACGTCCTTGAAGCCCTCCAGGGCGCCCTTGCCGGTGTCTCCGGAGGTAGCCACCAGGATGCACACCGTCTTCTTCTCCTCCTGCTTGTGCAGGGAGGCGGTGAGCAGGTGGGGCAGCATCTGCAGCGCCATGTCCTTGAAGGCGCAGGTGGGGCCATGCCACAGTTCCAGACAGAAGGTGCGGTCATCCAGCACCCGCACCGGAGCCACGGCGGGGGTGTCGAACTTCTCCGGGCCGTAGGCGGCGTTGGCGAAGTCGGTGAGCTCCTTCACGGAAAACTCGTCCAAAAACAGCTTCATGACGTATACCGCCCGCTGCTGATAAGACATGTCCTTCAGCTCCTCCAAGGCGCGGCGGGGCAGCTTGGGCAGATACACAGGCGTGAGCAGACCGCCGTCGTCAGCCAGGCCCTTGGCAATGGCCGCCGAGGCGGAGAACTGTTCTTCCCGGTCTCTTGTGCTGATGTATTGCATATTGATTCCTTCCATTCTATGTTGTGGTTGGGTACGGCACTGCCGTACATTCTCTAAAAAGCTATTATGCCAGTTTTCTCTTCCGCGGTCAAGTTTTTAGCCGGAAAAAGAAGGGTGTTCTTTCCCCACCGGGTCAAAAGGCATTCTCAATATGTCGTATTTTGGGAGATGGCGACCCCATTCCGTTGGGGGCCAGGATCTCGATGACGTCAAAACGGGGCTGGAGCGAGGTAGGGTTTTGCTGCAGGTAGAGCTGGGCGGTGGTGCGCAGGCGCTGCTGCTTGCGTCCGTCCACAAACTCTGCCCCCGCGCCAAAGCGCTCACTTTTGCGCAGCTTCACCTCCACAAAGCAGAGGTACCCCTTCCCTTCCGCAATGAGGTCGATTTCTCC
>USCO01000169.1 GCA_900553135.1 uncultured Eubacteriales bacterium
ATTGCCCCAAAGGGGGCTGAAAACCGTCAAATGGCCGCGGGGACGGCAACCCGGCCCCGCGGCCCTACCCGTGCAAAGGCGGATCAGACAGCCATCAATTCCTTTTCCTTGGCGGCGGTCAGTTCATCAATATCCTTGCAGTGCTTGTCGGTGAGATCCTGCAGCTCCTTCTCCAGCTGCTTCTGGTCGTCCTCGGTGATCTCGGAGGCCTTCTTTTTCTTCTTGAAATCCTCCATGGCGTCCCGGCGGATATTGCGCAGGGCCACCTTGCCATCCTCGCTGTACTTGCGGACCTGGCGGGTGAGATCCTTACGGCGCTCCTCAGTGAGCTGAGGGAAGGCCAGACGGATGACCTTGCCGTCGTTCTGAGGGTTGATGCCCAGGTCAGAGATCTGGATGGCCTTCTCAATGGCCTTCAGCAGGGTGGCATCCCAGGGCTGGATCATCAGGGTACGGGGATCGGGAGAGGAGATGGCCGCCACCTGGTTGAGGGGGGTGGGGGTGCCGTAATACTCCACGGTGATGCGGTCCAGCACACCGGCGTTGGCCCGGCCGGCGCGGACAGAGGCAAAATTGGCCTTAACGACCTCGATGGTCTTCAGCATTTTCTGGTCATAGGCTTTTGTCTCGGGACTCATATTCTGATCTTCCTTTCTTCTTTGGTTGCCGGACTTCCTGTGTTCCGGCAGATAAAACGCGCCCTGGGGCTCAGCCCTGGACGATGGTACCGATCTTCTCGCCCATCACGGCCCGCAGAATGTTCTCGGGGTCCTTCAGCGCGAAGAGGAGCACGGGGATCTTGTTGTCCATGGACAGAGAGGTGGCGGTGGAGTCCATGACCTGCAGGCGCTGGGCCAGCACGTCGGAGTAAGTGATGGAGTCGTACTTCACCGCGTCGGGCACCTTCTTGGGGTCGGCGGAGTAGACGCCGTCGATGTTCTTGGCCAGCAGGATGACCTCGGCGTCGATCTCGGCGGCGCGCAGCACAGCGGCGGTGTCGGTGGAGAAGAAGGGGTTGCCGGTGCCGCAGCCGAAGATGACCACGCGGCCCTTCTCCAGGTGGCGGATGGCGCGGGAGCGGATGTAGGGCTCAGCCACAGAGCGCATCTCGATGGCGGTCTGCACCCGGACCTCTACGCCCTTCTGCTCCAGCACGTCGGCGATGGCCAGGGCGTTGATGGAGGTCGCCAGCATGCCCATATGGTCGGCACGGACCCGCTCCATGCGGTCGCCGCCGTCCTTCAGGCCGCGCCAGAAGTTGCCGCCGCCCACGACGATGCCCACCTGGACGCCGATGTCTACGCACTTTTTGACTACGTCGCAGACCTCGCCGATCACATTGAAGTCCAGGCCGCGGGAGGCCTCGCCAGCCAGGGCTTCGCCGCTGATCTTCAGCAGCACTCGTTTATACTTAGGCTTTTCCATTGGAAACACTCCTTGCGTCAAATCAAAATTTATCGCTTTATATTGTAGCCTAAGAATTCATTTTTGCATAGGGGTTTTGTGCAATTTTTTTCCCAGGATTCCCCGGCGGAACCCTTCCCCCTCCCCTTTCATAGGCTGGAGGGCAAACTACATCAGCCGGAGCGCGCTCCGGCGCCGGGAAAGGAATTTGATTTTGATACAGGCACTTCTTTGGGCCGCGGGGGGCACGGGCTTCACCTTTTTGATGACCTCCCTGGGCGCGGCCATGGTATTTTTGCTCCGTGGGGGCATCAGCGGACAGCTGCACCGGATGATGCTGGGCTTTGCTGCGGGAGTGATGATCGCCGCCAGCATGTGGTCCCTGCTCATCCCCGCCATCCAGCAGGCGGAGGAGATGGGAATGCCGGGCTGGCTGCCCGCGGCGGGGGGCTCGGTGCTGGGCATCGCCTTTTTGGTGGCTATGGACGCCCTGCTCCCCCACCTCACCCCGGAACTTCTAAAGGACGGCGGGGGCCGCCGGCGGCAAAACGCCCTGCTGGTGCTGGCCATCACCCTTCATAATATCCCCGAGGGCATGGCGGTGGGCGTGTCCTTCGCCCTGGCCGCTTCGGAAAACCCCGCCCTGCTCCCTGCCGCCACCGCCCTGGCCATGGGCATCGGCATTCAGAACTTCCCCGAGGGGGCGGCCATCTCCCTGCCCCTGCGCCAGGCCGGGATGAGCCGAAGAAAATCCTTTTTGTGCGGAGCCGCCTCGGGAGCGGTGGAGCCCATTGCGGCCCTGCTCACTGTCATGGCGGCCGGAACGGTGGAGACGCTGCTCCCCTGGCTTCTCTCCTTTGCTGCGGGCGCCATGCTCTATGTCGTAGTAGAGGAACTGATCCCCGAGGCCAACCTGCGCCACAACCACCAGACCCACGGGGGCACTTTCGGGGTGATGGCCGGGTTTCTCATTATGATGATTCTGGACGTAGCTCTGGGTTAAGGTACGCCTTCCATTCTATGGAATGGACTCGGAGCCCCTGGTTCGTGATATTTTGACAGTAAAAATTTCTTTAACAAAAAATCAACTGACTAATCTCCCAGAATCAGGGTTGACTTCCCTCTTTTGAGTGCTATAATAGAGCCGCTTAGGAGACAGCCTGTTTTTGGGCCGTCTCCGCCCTGGCCCTCTTCCACGCGGAAGGGGGCCGCACAGTGTTTACCAAATCCAAATGATGCCACTGTGGGGCGGCGGCTCCGCACGCCAATTTTTCGCACCGCCTGGCGGAGCAGGGGGCGCGGCAATCGTAGGAGGGAAAACATTATGATTACGTTCCTGATCTCTCTGGTTGTCCTGATCGTGGGCTTTGCGCTGTACAGCAAGCTCATCGAGAAGGTCTTCCGGGTCGATGATCGCCAGACCCCCGCTGTGGCCCACCCCGACGGCGTGGACTACACCCCCATGAAGACCTGGCGGCTGTTCCTCATTCAGCTGCTGAACATCGCCGGTCTGGGTCCCATCTTCGGCGCCCTGGCTGGTGCCTGCTGGGGTCCCCGTGTGTACCTGTGGATCGTCTTTGGTACCATCCTGGGCGGCGGTGTCCATGACTATCTGTCCGGCATGCTCAGCGAGCGGCACGACGGCGCTTCCATCTCTGAGATCGTTGGTAAGTACCTGGGTAAGTTCATGCTGCAGGTCATGCGTGTGTTCTCTGTGATCCTGCTGATCCTGGTGGGCGTCAACTTCTCCAAGAACCCCGCTCAGCTGCTGGCCATCCTGACTCCCGAGTCTCTGGACGCCAACTTCTGGCTGGCTGTGGTGCTGATCTACTACTTCATCGCCACCTTCCTGCCCATTGACAAGGTCATCGGCAAGCTCTACCCCATCTTCGGCGCCTGCCTGATCATCATGGCTGTGGGTATTGCCGGCGTGATGCTGATCGACGGCAACTACCGCGCTCAGATGCCCGAGCTGTGGCAGTACATCGGTGTGGAGGGCATGGGCCATCCCACCAACACCCCCATCTGGGCTCAGATGTTCGTCAGCGTGGCCTGCGGTGCCATCTCCGGCTTCCACGCCACCCAGTCCCCCATGGTCGCCCGCTGCATGACCTCTGAGAAAGAGGGCCGCACCATCTTCTACGGCGCCATGGTCACTGAGGGTATCATCGCTCTGATCTGGGCCGCCGCTGGCGTTACCTTCTACGGCTCCGTGGGCAGCCTGAACGAGGCTCTGGCCGGTGGTCAGTCCGTGGTCGTCAACGAGATCTGCCAGTCCATGATGGGCCCTGTGGGCGGCGTTCTGGCTCTGCTGGGCGTTATCGCCTGCCCCATCACCTCCGGCGACACCGCCTTCCGTTCCGCCCGTCTGACTCTGTCCGACTGGTTCCACATCGACCAGAGCAACTGGAAGAACCGCCTGCTGCTGTCCGTGCCTGTGCTGGGCGTGGGCGCGCTGCTCACCCAGTGGGGCGACTTCGCCACCCTGTGGAAGTACTTCTCCTGGTCTAACCAGACTCTGGCTATGATGGTTCTGTGGGCCGGCGCTGTGTATCTGCACCGCAACGGCTTCCCCCCCATCGCCTGCATGATGGCTGCCCTGCCTGCCACCTTCATGTCCGCTGTGTCCGTCACCTACTTCATCCAGGCTCCTGAGTGCCTGAACATGTCCACCTCCATCGCTTATCCTGTGGGCATTGTGGTGGCTGCTGTGTTCTTCGGTATCTTCATTGTGCGTGAGTGGATCGGCCGCAAGAACGACGTGACCAAGCTGGCTGCGTAAGATCGCCTATCTTGTTTCTGCATCATTTGGACGCCCGGCGGAGCATTTGCTCCGCCGGGCGCTTTTTTCTCCCCTGCCGCAGACTTCTGTGGGAGCGTTACAGCTCCTTACGGATCTGCCGCAGGGCGTTTTTTTCCAATCGGGAGACCTGGGCCTGGGAAATGCCGATCTCCCGAGACACCTCCATCTGGGTCTTGCTCTGGAAAAAGCGCATGGCCAAAATCTTCTGCTCCCGCTCACTCAGCCGAGACACCGCCT
>USCO01000170.1 GCA_900553135.1 uncultured Eubacteriales bacterium
TTGAACCCTCGACCTCCGGCGTGACAGGCCGGCGTTCTAACCAACTGAACTACCGAGCCAGGTAGTCATGGGGAAGTGTGGTGGGAACAACAGGGCTCGAACCTGTGACCCCATGCTTGTAAGGCATGTGCTCTACCAGCTGAGCTATGCTCCCGAGCTGTCCGCCTCACTTGCGACGGCTTCGCTAGTATACTAAATCTTTGGCCAGTTGTCAACAGGTTTTGCGAAGTTTTTTTAAAAACTTTTTTCAGGCCGGTTTTTCCTTCCCTTCCGGGGAAAGATGAGGAAAAGCGGCGGGATTTTCTTGACAGACAAGAGCCCCCGGTGACATAATTAAGAGAACTCTAAAACCGCAGGAATCCCCGGTTTTTTTCTCAAGGAGACCCATAGTCCAGTCCCACCCCGAAATGTACTCTATCATTTGAAGGAGGCGCTCCCATTATGGAGAATAAGGTGAAACGTATCGGTGTCCTCACCAGCGGCGGCGACGCCCCTGGTATGAACGCGGCCGTTCGTGCGGTCGTGCGTACCGCTGTCAGCCACGGGATCCAGTGTGTCGGCATCCGCCGCGGCTGGAACGGACTGATCAACAGCGACTTTGTGCAGCTCAACGGCTCCAGCGTCAGCCACATCATCAACAAGGGCGGCACCATGCTCTACACCGCCCGCAGCATGGAGTTTATGAATGAGGCCGGCCGGGCCAAGGCTCTGAACACCTGCAAGCTGCTGGGACTGGACGGCATCGTGGCCATCGGCGGCGACGGTACCTTCCGCGGCGCCCTGGCCCTCTCCCGCCAGGCTGCCGAGGCTGGCGAGCACCTCAGCGTGGTGGGCATCCCCGCCACCATCGACAATGACATCGGCTGCTCCCACTACACCATCGGCTTTGACACCGCCTGCAACACCGCCATCGAGTGCATCGATAAGCTGCGTGACACCATGCAGTCCCACGAGCGCTGCTCCGTGGTGGAGGTCATGGGCCGTCACGCCGGCTACCTGGCTCTGTACGTGGGTATCGCCGTGGGTGCCACCGCCGTGCTCATCCCCGAGCGGGAGGTTAACTTTGAGCAGGACGTGGTGGAGAACATCCGCCGGGCCCGTCTGGCCGGTTCCACCCACTACATGGTAGTGGTGGCCGAGGGCGCGGGCAGCGCCTTTGACATCGGCAAGCGCATCCACGAAGAGGTGGGCATTGATCCCCGCGTCACCGTGCTGGGCCACATCCAGCGCGGCGGCTCCCCCAGCGCCCGGGACCGCGAGACCGCCAGCCGCATGGGCTACGAGGCGGTGCTCACCCTGCTGGACGGCCGTGGCAACCGTATCATCGCCACCCGGGACGGCCGCATCGTGGACCTGGACATGGAAGAGGCTCTGGCCATGACCAAGCAGTTCCAGATGGACCGCTATCAGGTGCTGGAGTGCCTGACCAACAACTCCGGCATGGTGCTGTAATCCTATCATATGAGAAAGCGCGGAAGGAAATTCCTTCCGCGCTTTTTGTTTACATGTCAGCCAGCAGCTTTTCCAGCTCCGGGCGGTCGTAGTGATACACCTTGTCGCAGAACTGACAGGTGAGATCCGCCTGTCCCTGCTCTTCAATGAGGTCGCTCAGCTCCGCCCGGCCCATGCTGATGAGGGCCCGGCTCACCCGCTCCCGGCTGCAATAGCACCGGTACTCCACAGGGTGGGTCTCCAGGAACACCAGGTCATCCTCTCCCAGCACCTCCCGGAGCAGCCCCTTGGCATCCAGCCCCTGCTCCAGCGCCCGGCTCACGGGGCCCAGACGGGCTACCCCCGCCTCGATGCGGGTGATGATGTCCTCCCCCGCTCCGGGCAGCAGCTGGATGAGATAGCCGCCCGCAGAGGTCACCGACTGGTCGGTGCCCACCAGCACGCCCAGGGCACAGGCGGTGGGGATCTGCTCGCTCTCCACAAAGTACATGGCAATGTCGTCGGCGATCTCCCCGGAGAACAGGCCGATGGTGCCCACGTAGGGCTCCTTCATACCCAGGTCCTTGATGACGGTGAGGCTGCCGTCGGTGCCCACGGCCTTGCCCACGTCCAGCTTGCCCTTGGTCTTCTCCATGAGCTCCACGTGGGGGTTCTGCACATAGCCCCGCACGTTGCCGTGGTCATCGGACACGGCCAGCACGGTGCCCAGAGGGCCGCCGCCCTTGATCTGCAGCGTCAGGGAGGCGCCGTCGATCTTCAGCATATCTCCCATCATAGAGGCCGCCATCAGGCTGCGGCCCAGGGCAGCGGTGGCCACGGGGAGCAGAGTGTGGATGTTCCGGGCCCGCTCCACCAGGTCCCGGCCATTAATGGCCACGGCCTTCACCAGGCCGTCGGCTGTCATCGCTCTTACAATTTCATCTCGCATGAGTGGTTCTCCTTAAATCTGTGTGGTCATATGGGGGTCCTTCCGGGCCACCAGGAAAATACGGTCCTCCCCTTCTTTGGGGGCGCGCATTTTCAGGTTGCCGTACCGGTGCACCTCCCGGAAACCTGCCTGGCGCAGCCAGTCGGCCAGCTCCTCCGGCTCATAGGCCCGCTCCCGGTGCAGCTCCTCTCCCCGCTCCCACAGGCCGCTCTCCTCGTCCAGACGGAAGATATCCATGAAGTAGGAGCAGATCTTGCTGCGGCGGGAATACTCCGCCCGCCAGACGCAGTAGGCGTCCTCGGTCTCGTCCAGGAACACCTGGCCGTCCAGGCCCTGGAGCTTGCTGGGGGTATTGATGTCAAAGAGGAACAGCCCGCCCGGCATAAGGAACAGGTAGACCCGCTCAAAAGCTTTTCTCAGCTTCTTGGGGTCGGTGACATAGTTGACGCTGTCCAGGCAGCACACGCAGGCGTCAATGGTGCCGTACAGGTCCAGCTTGTCCATGGACTGGCAGAGAAAAATAGGGGCGACCTCCGTCTCCCCTTCTTTCGCCGCCGCCTCGGCCAGCATTTCCGGGGAAATGTCCACCCCGATCATCTCATAGCCCCGCCGGGCCAGCTCCCAGGTGAGGGACCCCGTGCCGCAGGCCAGGTCCAATACGGTGCGGCCGGGCAGGCCTTTCTTCTCAAAGTGGGCCTGGATGTAGTCCGCCCAGGCGGAATAGCCCACGTCGGTGGTCAGTTCATCATAGCACCCGGCCAGGAAATCATAGCTTCTCATCCTGCTGCTCCTTCAGACGGGGGAGGATGGTGCGGTAGCCGTTGGCCCCGTAGTGCAGGCAGCGGTTCACCCGGCTGATGGTGGCGCTGGAGGCTCCGGTGCGCTCCAGGATCTCACTGTAAATGAGCCCCTGGTCCAGCAGCATGGCCACTTCCATGCGCTGCTCCATGGCCTTCAGCTCGGATACAGTGCACAGGTCCTGCAAAAACTGGCGGCACTCCTCCACGCTTTTCAGCTCCAGCAAAGAGCGGTACAGCAGGTCGCTGGACTGCTTCTCGTAAAATTTCGACATGGAATTCTCCTTTCCAAATCCCACGAAGGGTTCCTTCATATTGTAACAAATTAGCTTGTGAAAGTAAACAGGGCGGAATGGAACTTTTTTCCCGATTCCGCCATAGGATGCCCCAAAGGAGGGTGTTCCATGGGAAAACACACCAAACCGCCCCTGCCTTGGGCTCTGGCCTGGCAGCCGCAGCAAAAGACGCTCACCCTGGAAGGGGAGCCTGTGGCGCAGCTCTCCCTCTCCCTGCCCCAGATCAAATCCGGCGGCCGGGGCGGGCAGCGGATCAACCGCTATTATCAGGCCCTGGGCCGGGCCTGGCTGCGCCGCTGGGAGGGGGATTTTTATTGCCGAGCCTGCCTGGCTCTGTCCCGCTGCCGGGAAGAGAGCCGCCCCTTCGCCCCCTGGGTGGGGACGCTGGAAGGCCGGGCCACCTGCCAGGAGGGGGACCGGCTGAGCCTGTGCCTGGATGTCAAAGAGGTCCAGGGGGACGGCCGCCCCCTCTGCCTGCGTCTGGCAGACAACTGGACGGTGTCCACAGGCAGCCCCATTTCAGGCCGGGCCCTGCTCCCCGGAGGACGAAAGGCCCGCCGGGCCCAGCTGGAACAGCTGGAACGCCAGGGGGCGGAGCTGCGCGCCAGCGGGCTTTGTTTCCTGGACGAGGATTTTGCCCGGCAGCTACCCCGCTTCCTCTCCCCCAGGAACTGCTGTCTGGCCCAGGAGGGCTGGGAGCTCTACATTCCTCAGTGTGCCATGGCCCCCGCCATAGAGGAGGTGGTTACTTTTCGGCTTGGTCCTTCTGCCCCGCCATCAGGGAAATGACCGCGCCCAGCAGGATGCCCACCACAGCGGGCAGCACCCAACCAAGGCCCACTCCGGCCAGGGGGATCTGCTCCAGCAGATGGTCCACCGCCCCGGACAAGGGGATACGGGACAGCACGCAGTCCAGAGCC
>USCO01000171.1 GCA_900553135.1 uncultured Eubacteriales bacterium
GTCGTGGCTCTGGCGTTTGTCCCGTCGCTGGAGATCCCAAAGCGACTATTCTCAATCAGATACAAATTGTTATATTGAAACGGAGCCATGGGGATCGGCTCGTCCGGCAGATCTGACACCGACCGGCGATAGTGGTCCCAGCACAGACCTGCCACAAGGACAATGGCCAACACACCCACTGCTAATTTCCACTTTTTTATTCGTTTCATAATATTACATGTCTCCTATAATCCACTGATATGGCATGCAACCACCGAGATTATCCATTACCATGCTTTGAATGCCCCAGATTCCCAGATAGAGGACCAGGGCTATTCCTGTCATCAGCCGCTCGCCCCGACCCGGTATGCTCCGTATGGAATGGGGCAGAAGATACAGCAGAGACGTCTCGAAGAACAAGGCCACTCGATTAAATACGATATAGAAATATCCGAACTGGTACAACAAGATCGATACGACATAGAAAAAAACCCACAGTTTACACCGCTGGTCGCGCTGGACCATGGCGCGATACCGCCAGGCAATGACCGCGAGCAGGGGGATTCGTTTCAGGAAGATCCCCATTCCCATGGCCCCGGAGGTAATTTCCAGGTTTTCTTCCCCCAGCAGGCTCATCAGGCTGCCGGTCACGCTGCTTCCCACGGAAAAGGCCCCCAGAAGCACCAGCAGGCCCATCAGGATCCCCCAGCGGATCCACTTTCGTTCACGTGTCTCACCATAGGCAAAGTAAAACGGCAGGAACAGAAGGGCCGTGTTGTGAAACAGCGAAGCGAGCACCACCCCTATGCAGAAGCGAACTGGCTTTCTCTGCCAAATATATCGTTGGGCCAAAAACAAAACGCCCATGGCCAGGTACTGCCGGATGATGTTCATGCTCTGGGGAAAGAAGCACATATAGAATATATAGAGGGAGAGCATGATGGACCCCGTCTCATGCTCCTTCCAAAACCCCAGAAAGAACAGCCCATAGATCAGCAGCGAGGACAGGAAGAACACCATCTGCTCGCTTTGGAACACCCGGAAGGCCAGGACGTTCAGCAGCATATAACCCCATTCCGTCCGCCCACTTTGATTGGAGAACTCTTCCAGCGTGGTGAAGCTGTTGATCAGCTTATACAGGCTTTGGTAATTGCCGAAGTCAGTCCCCACCTGCCACCGGAGCCCCGCCAGCAGGACGGGGATCGCCAACGCCACCAGGAAAAACAGGATAAACGGCTGGCTGCGCTTTCCCACCCGAATGTCAAAGGTCTGGGCCATCCCCATAAACAGCAGGGAGGTGCAGAAACAAGCTCCATAAATTGCGATGGACTGTCCGTCCCAAGCGGTCATGTGCACACCCTTCCTCTTGCTTTCGTTACATCTCTTCCATCGGGACCGTGGGACGCTTCAACGCGGATCCGCTCACCTTGGTCCACACATAGATCAAGTCGCTCCCCTTGGCGCATTGCTCTTCCACATATTGTATGGTTTGAGCGGTACAATTGCCATACCGAAAATCCAGAACCACCAGATCGGCCTTTGTCAGCAGATACCACAGACCCCGGTGCTTTAAAATGTCCGGGAACAGGACGATTTGCAGCGGATGTCCGGCCGCCTCCTCCTCTTGGGGGACGAGGCCACCCTCTTCCCGCGCCAAGGGCTTCTCCTGCATCTCCTTCGCCATGGGGGAGACCACTGTCTCGCAGCCCAGTTCCTTCAGACTCTGAGCGACCATGGCGGCCGTGTCGTCCCGCCAACGGCGCCCCACCGTGACCCAGGCGACGGTATGGATGGGCCGGTCAGCCTGCTGGGCCAGGAGCATCCGGGCCAGGATGTCACAGCTTGCCCGGAACTCCCCATGGCCTTTCCGGGGGATCATACCCACGAATCTGGGAGCACGCCGATAGCGGATGATGCTCAGATCAAACACCTGCTCCAGACAGACCGCCGCCGCCGCCACGAAAAAGCACCCTGCCAGCAGGCCGAGGATCCCGCCCGCCATGCCGTACACAGCCGCCGTTACATATTGGCTGCTGCTGCTCAACGGGGCTGCTTCCTCATAGCTGTCCAGCCAGGCGACCGAGCCCAAGTTCAGGCGGCTGTGAACGATGTAAGACAAATAGGTTTTGAATACCTCTGTCAGCTCCGCCAACTGGGCTTTATCCTGCCAGCGAAGCGTCACGGTAATGTCCACGTTGTTGTCGCCGTGACTGACGCTCAGCGCCTCATCGTAGTCCTTTTCACTCATGGGAAAGCTGACCGCGCTGCTGACCGCACCGCTCAACTGCTCGTCCTTGACTATGGCAGCAAATGCTTTCGCCCTTGTCCCCACTTCCACGATGCTCTCCCCTTCCAAGCGGGCAGGGGTAAACGTGACAGCAATCTGGTAGCCGGAATCATAGCTGCGCCAACCATAATAATTCGCGATGAAAAAGAACAGCACACCCAGCAGCAGGACGAACCACCACTTTTTCTTGATCGCCTCGATACAAATCCGGACTGAGGCTCTCGTCATCGCTCTTTCACTGTGCATGGCACATCCTCCAAAATACGATTATTTTCTACCGGTCCATCCGGTTCATCCGCTCGTCCTCAAAGGTGGGGACCAGCGCCTTGATCTCCGCGAAAATCTGATCCAAGCGGTCATGCTCATCCAGAGACTTTTTCATCCGCTCCAGCTGCTGGATGAGCAATTCATCCTCCACGCCGTTGAGCTGGATGACAAAGATACGGTCGTTGGAGGTTTTTGTGACCTCCTCCGTATGCAGCCGCAGCTCCTCAGACATTTTCTCCCCCGGCCGCAGGCCTGTCACCTGGATCTCGATATCCTTGTGCGGGGTCAGGCCGGAGAGCCGGATCATGTTTTCCGCCAGGTCGTAGATCTTCACCGGCGTCCCCATATCCAGGACAAACAGTTCTCCTCCCTTGGCGATGGAGGCGGCCTCCAAAACCAGCTGCACCGCCTCCGGGATGGTCATAAAATACCGCTCGATGTTCCGATCGGTCACGGTAATGGGACCGCCCTGCTGAATCTGCTTTTTAAACAGGGGGATCACGCTGCCGTTGCTGCCCAGTACGTTGCCGAACCGGACCGTGGCAAACACGGTCTCTCCATGCTTGCTCATGTACTGCGCTTCCAATTCTGTGACTCGCTTGGATGCGCCCATGATATTGGTGGGATTGACGGCCTTGTCCGTGGAGATCAGGATGAAATTGCGCACCCGGTGATCCACCGCAAGCTTCATCACATTATAGCTGCCGAAGATATTGTTTTTTACCGCTTCCTTCGGGTTGTATTCCATCATGGGGACATGCTTGTGGGCCGCGGCGTGAAATACCACTTCCGGGCGGTAGGTATCAAATACCTCCTCCAGACGTCCCACATCCCGTATGGACCCCAAAACCGTCTCAAAGCGGCCTTTGTTCTCCAGGTTCAGCTCGTTTTGGATGTGGAACAGACCATTTTCATTGATGTCCAGAATGATCAGCTTCCGGATGCCGAAGTTCAGCACCTGCCGGCAGATCTCTGAGCCAATGGATCCGGCACCGCCCGTGACGAGAACGGTGCGCCCCTCCAGCATCTCCTGGACCTTGTCCAGATCCAGCTTCACGCTGTTTCGCCCCAGAAGATCCTCCACATTGATCTCGTTGATGGTGGCTTTCTCCAGCCCTCTGGCGGTGACGCTGGACAGGTTGCCAAAGCGCTTCACCGGGCAGCCGGCCTCACAACAGTAGCGGAAGATGTCCCGGATGGTGGAGTTGTCCACATAGGGGATGGCCACAATGATCTCATCGATCTTGTACTTTTCCGCCGCGTAGGGGATGAGCTTACGGCCGCCCACCACGGGGATCCCTTTGACCTTTTTACCCCACAGTTCATCATTGTCGTCGATAAACGCCACGGCCTTTCTGCCCTTGGATGCGTCATAGTTCAGGAGGTTAACCAAAAATCCCCCGGCATCTCCGGCGCCCACGATCAAGACCCGCTTTCTCTGTCCGGTGATCCCCCGGTTGGTCAGCAGGTTCATCTTGTTCCAGGCGGACAAAAACAGGCGGTAGCCGCCGCAGAGCAGAAGACTGTATGCAAGGGCATTGAGGACCACCTTAGCCGGTATCCGCACCAGGTCGGCAATCGACAGCACGCCCAGCACAGCATGTACGCAGGCGACCGCCACACAGATCTTGACCGCACTGATGGTATCAAATTCCCAAATGTCATTTCCATAACAGTCCAAAAGCAAAAAGATGCTGATGGAACCAAGGACCAGGAACCCAAATACAACCAGTTTGTTCTGGT
>USCO01000172.1 GCA_900553135.1 uncultured Eubacteriales bacterium
CGCACTCCAACTAGTTTAAGGATGACCATTTTATGATTACATTTGACAACCGCCAGAATACCCTGACCCTGTCTACCCAGTCCACCACCTATCAGATGAAGGCGGACGAGAAGGGCGTGCTGCTGCACACCTACTACGGCCCCCGCCTGCGGGGAGATGACCTCTCCTTCCGCATCACCCGCGAGGACCGGGGCTTTTCTCCCAACCCCTATGAAGCGGACCGGGACCGTACCTATTCTCTGGATACCCAGCCCCAGGAGTACTCCTCCTGCGGTGTGGGCGATTTCCGCACCCCGTCTTTGGAATGTGTCCTGGCTGACGGCAGCCGGGCCTCCGACCTGCGCTACGTGTCCCACACCATTCGGGATGGAAAGTATGCCCTGGAGGGCCTGCCCGCCTTCTATGGGGAGAACGTCACGGCCCAGACCCTGGAGGTGGAGCTGAAGGACCGGTGCACCGGTCTGGAGGTGACGCTGCTCTACGGCGTGATGGAGGAGTACGACCTCATCACCCGGGCGGTGCGGGTACGCAACGGCGGAAGCGAAGCCATGCGTCTGGAAAAGGTCATGTCCCTGTGCCTGGATTTCCCCGCCGGCGACTTCGATCTCATCACCCTGGGCGGCGCCTATGGGCGGGAGCGGGAGCCGGTGCGCATGCCCATGACTCAGGGCGTGCACAGCGTGGGCAGTGTCCGGGGCTCCTCCAGCCACCAGAACAACCCCTTCGCCGTCCTGTGCAGCCACGACGCCACCGAGGACAGCGGGTTCTGCTGGGGTGCGGCTCTGGTCTACTCTGGCAACTTCCTCTTTAACGCCGAGTACACCCAGTTCCACGAGACGCGGCTGACCATGGGCATCCATCCCTTCCACTTCAGCTGGACTCTCCAGCCCGGAGAGACCTTTACCACCCCCGAGGCCGCCCTCATCTTCTCCGCCCGGGGCCTTGGCCACCTCAGCCAGCAGTATCACCGGGCCATCCGCATGAACCTGTGCCGCGGCCCCTGGAAGGACAGCCGCCGGCCCATCCTCATCAACAACTGGGAAGCCACCATGTTCCACTTTGACGCCGAGAAGATCTTCTCCATCGCCGAGACCGCCGGTAAGGTGGGCGTGGAGATGATGGTCATGGATGACGGCTGGTTTGGCCAGCGCAACGACGACTTTGCCGGCCTGGGCGACTGGGACGTGAACGAGACCAAGCTGCCCGGCGGTCTGGCTCCCCTGGTGGAGCGGATCAACGGCCTGGGCATGAAGTTCGGTCTCTGGGTGGAGCCCGAGATGGTGAACGAGGATTCCAAGCTCTACCGCGCCCACCCCGACTGGGCCCTGAAAATTCCCGGCCGTCCCGCCACCCGGGGCCGCTCCCAGCTGGTGCTGGACCTGACCCGGAAAGAGGTGCGGGACTATGTGGTGGAAAACCTGCGTGCCACCCTGAACAGCGCCCACATCGAGTACATGAAGTGGGACATGAACCGCAGCCTCACCGACGTGTGGTCCCAGGGCCTGCCCGCCCAGCGCCAGGGCGAGCTGTTCCACCGCTATGTGCTGGGCGTGTACGAGATCCTGGAGACCGTGTGCCGGGAGTTCCCCGACCTGCTCATCGAAGGGTGCAGCGGCGGCGGCGGCCGCTTTGACTGCGGCATGCTCTACTACACCCCCCAGATCTGGTGCAGCGACAACACCGACGCCATCGAGCGCCTGCGCATCCAGTACGGCACTTCCTTCTGCTACCCCTGCTCTGCGGTGGGCGCCCATGTCTCCGCCGTGCCCAACGGCATGACCAAACGCAGCGTGCCCATGCACACCCGGGGCGTGGTGGCCGCAGGCGGCACCTTCGGCTACGAGCTGGACCTCAACGAGATCAGCCAGGAGGAGATGGAGGAGGTCCGCGGCCAGATCCGCCACTTCAAGCAGTGCTGGGACCTGGTGCTGCGGGGCGATTACTACCGCCTGTCCGACCCCTTCCAGCAGAGCTACTACCAGGCCTGGATGCACGTCTCTCCCCAGAAGGACCGGGCCCTGGTGGGCGTGGTCATGGGGGTGGAACACGCCAACCCCGTGCGCACCCTGCTGCGCCTGAAGGGTCTGGACCCCAACAGCGACTATCAGGTCAACGGCCAGGTGTACGGCGGCGACACTCTGATGTATGCCGGACTGCCCCTGCCCTTTGCCCGGGAGTATGAGGCTGTACAGCTGGACATCCAGAAAGTATAATAGAAGAAACCATTCTACTGTCCGGCCCTGCCGGAGAATTTGAGAATGGAGAGGAGGGGCTTGTATGGAGGGACGCTTTTCCGTGTTTCCCCATGAAAACTTTGTAGATCTGTTTATCGTGCAGTTTGGCTGGGAGCAGTGTGAATCCCTGTACTCCTACGGGCCCCATGTGCGCAATAACTATCTGTTCCACTACATCATTTCCGGCCGGGGCCGCCTGGAGGTGCGCCAGCGGGACGGCACCCTGAAGACCTACCCCCTGCGGGTGGGCCAGGGGTTCCTGATCTGTCCCAACCAGGTCACCACCTACTACGCCGACGAGCACGACCCCTGGGCCTATACCTGGGTGGAGTTCGGCGGTGTCCAGGCCCAGTACCGCCTGACCCTGGCGGGCCTGGGGGAGGACCAGCCGGTCTACACCCCCATTCAGCCGGACATGGCCAACCGGATCAAGGATGAGCTGCTCTACATCGCAAACCACGCCCAGGCCAGCTCCCTGAACCTCATGGCTCACTTCTACCTGTACTTGGACGCCCTCATCGAGACCTCGGCCTCCAAGCAGCGGGTGCGGGGCCTGTCCCAGCAGGGCTTCTACATCCGGGAGGCCATCCACTTCATCGACCAGTATTACCGGGACAACATCCGCATCGAGCAGATCGCCAGCTTCTGCGGTCTGAACCGAACCTATTTCAGCCGCCTCTTCAAAGAGGTCATGGGACAAACGCCCCAGGAGTACCTGGCCCGCTACCGGGTCACCAAGGCCATGGAGCTCATGCGCAACACCGACATGAGCATCGGCGAGATCGCCTCCATGGTGGGGTATCCCAACCAGCTGTATTTTTCCAAAGTATTCCGGAAGGTCCAGGGGATGCCCCCCAGAGCCTGGCGCCAGCAGGACAGCCTGACTCTGGAGAACAAGCAGTCCCAGGAGCCGCCCCGGAAGAGCTGAATAGGAGGGCACACGGCCATGTTTTTCAAACCAGATGACTTCCGCGCCGCCCAGGAGCGGGAGGGAGGCTCCGTCCGGCTGAGCGACATTCTCACCGCCCAGAGCCTGTCCTTGTTCAAGGTGGACCTGCTGGCCTGCGTGGTCATGATCCCCCTGGTCACCCTGCCCGGCGCGGTGATGGCCATGAACGACATGGCCCGCCGCATGGTGCTGGAGCGGGAAGCAAACACCCGGGAATTTTTCGCCAGCCTGCGGAAGAATTTCTGGCGGGCCTGGCCGGTGTTCTGCCTGGCCAGTCTGCTCCCCGCCCTGGCCCTTTGGGCGGCCATCTTCTACGCGGGACAGGTGGGACAGAACCCCATTTTCTTCCTGCCCTGCGTGTTCTCTCTCAGCGTACTGCTGGTGTCCCTGCTCTCCTCGGCCTACCTCTACCCCCTGGCCTGCGCCATGCCTCTGAAACAGGCGGTGCGCACCAGCGTGGCCCTGGGGTGCCTGAAGCCCTGGCAGGCGCTGAAATGTGCCCTGCTGAACTTTGTACTCACGGGAGCGGCCCTGGCCTTTTTACCCCTGAGCGCTCCCTACTTTTTGCTGGGCGGCCTGGCCTTCCCCTGCCTGATCGGACAGTTCTGGGTGCGTGAGCCCCTGGAGCAGGTCCTGGAGGGCTGGGAGGACTGACCCCGGCACAGCTTCCAGTATTTCCTTTGCGTCTTGGAAGGCGCACAACCTGCGGCCGGAGGGCTACTCCATTTCCATAGCCCTGCGGACCAACAAAAAGGAGGAAGAAAAACCGCTTCGGCTTGCGGTGCGGCAGTGTGGAGACCTGCCGTAAAGCGGCCCGGGTGCCACTCCCGGGTTTGCGAGGTGACAGGGCGGAGGCCCGGTCATCAAAGCCGGATGTTATGGCCAACCTGAATCTGAAAGGCATCAAGAAGATCTACCCCCACAGCGGCGACCAGAAGCGGAAGAAGGGCGCCAGCGAGAAGAAGACCAATCTCCAGGTGACGGAGAAGGGCGTCGTGGCGGTGCAGGAGTTCAACCTGGACATCGCCGACAAGGAGTTCATCGTCCTGGTCGGCCCCTCCGGCTGCGGCAAGTCCACCACCC
>USCO01000173.1 GCA_900553135.1 uncultured Eubacteriales bacterium
GGCGCTGGCGGCGATGGCCGCCTCGTCTCTTCCCTCCACCATGATGCGGATGAGCGGCTCTGTTCCCGAGACCCGGACCAACACGCGTCCCAGGCCCATCAGGCTCTGCTGCTGGCTCTCAATGAAGCCCGCAATGTATTCATCCTCTTTATAGCGCGCCTTTTCCTCCGGTGTGGCCTTGATATTGACCATCACCTGCGGAAAACGGACATATACGTCGTTCAACTCGCTCATCCTGCATTTTTTCTCAGCCATCGTGCGCAGCAGCATGCCCGCCGTCAGTTCGCCGTCTCCGGTGGTGGAATGCGCCAGCAGGATGATGTGTCCGCTTTGCTCACCGCCGATGACATAGCCTTTGTCGCGCATCTCCTCCAGCACATAGCGGTCGCCCACGGCGGTGACAGCTGTTTTCATGCCGTTCTGCTTCATATACTCGATAAAGCCCAGGTTGCTCATTACGGTAACGACCGCCGTATCCTCGGGCAGCTTACCGGCATCCTTCAGGTCTTTCGCAAGAATGGCGATGATCTTGTCGCCGTCGATCTCACGCCCCTTTTCGTCTACAGCCAGGCAGCGGTCTGCGTCGCCGTCAAAGGCCACGCCGCAGTCCAGCCCGTTGTCCACCACGTATTTTGCCAGCTTATCAAGGTGGGTGGAGCCGCAGCCCTCGTTGATATTGCCGCCGTCCGGATCCGTGCCGATGAAGCGGCACGCCGCGCCCAGACGCGGAAACAGCAGCCCGGCTGCTTCACTGGCCGCTCCGTTGGCACAGTCGATGGCGATATTCAGCCCCGTCAGGTCTGCGCCGATCGCCTTTGCCAGATAATCGACATAATCCGACAAAGCCGTGTCCACGCGCCGGACGGTCCCGATGGCTGTACCGGTGCACAGCGTCAGCTCTGCGCCGTTGTTGAACACATGGTGCTCGATCTCTTCTTCCACTTCGTCCGGCAGCTTATAGCCTTCGCCGCCGAACAGCTTGATCCCGTTGAACTCCACCGGATTGTGCGAGGCTGAGATAACAACACCCGCATCCGCGCCGTATTTGCGCACCAGATGCGCCACAGCAGGCGTGGGGATGACGCCCAGCAGCTCCACGTCCGCGCCGACGCTGCAAAGGCCGGCGGCCAGTGCGCTTTCCAGCATATCTCCGGAAATACGGGTGTCCTTGCCGATGGTCACCAGGGGCTTCTCCCCCGACTTCTTCTCCTTGGCCAGTACGGTAGCCGCGGCCAGGCCCACTTTATACGCCAGGTCGGCGTCCAGACCGGCGTTGACCACGCCGCGAATTCCATCCGTTCCAAACAGTTTACCCATATTTGATTACCTCTTTCTGCCAAATTGGTCAAAATTTTTCTTCAAAGCCCGCTCCACGGGAACAATGCTGCCTAGCAGCACCACAACTTGAATAACCGTTACCCCCATGAGCCACAGCCCCAGCTCCTCCGCATCCTTTCCCGGGACCAGGAGCATGGCCAGCAAGCTCAGGGGCAGCAATACCAGCCCCCAGCGAAACCAGAGTTTTCCGCACACCTGATGCGCAAAGTCCCAGGTCTGCTGATTCTTCATGGAGCGGCTGGTACGGTAGCCATAGAAGGAGTTGATATGTTTGGGCGGCTTTTTCAAAAACCGCCAGCCAAAGTACAGCATCACAGCGGGCACCAGCAGGCAGGACACCGTACAAAACAGCCAAAAGCCCATGGCCCTCTCCCCTTTCCGCTCACGCTTCCTTTGGAATGGGCAGGGTAGCCAGGGCCGATCCAAAGCCCAGGATGCACAGGGACAGCCCCGTGGTGGACACGCTGTCCAGCCACTGGTCTGCCAGCCAAAAGGCTGCCATAGTAAACAAGGCATCCATAGGAATGTAAAGGAAATTCCCCTGCCGCCGATTCACCTTTCCCATGCGGTAGAGTACCTTGGGAAGGGCCGTGCTGAGGAGATCCAGAGGCAGTCCCAGCACCTCGCCCAGCAGGAAGTAGAGCAGCAGCTGCCCCACGCTGTCATAGCGAAAGCCAAACAGGTGCATCACGTTGCCGCCCACCAGGGCGACCACCGCAAACACCCCTAAGAAAAGCAGCACCATGATACCGCTTCCCAACAGGCCTGCCAGGAATTTTTTCAGTTTCTCTCTCATGAAACCAATTTCCTTACCATCAGAAACTCAGCTGGTCCAGCCCCTCCCCGGCTCCGCCGGGAACGGACAGGCCCAGATGCTGATAGGCCTTGGGGGTGACGCAGCGGCCTCGGGGGGTGCGGGTCAGGAAGCCCAGCTGCATAAGATAGGGCTCGTACACGTCCTCCAGGGTCACCGACTCCTCGTTGATGGTGGCCGCCAGGGTCTCCAGACCCACGGGACCGCCCCGGTAGTTTTCAATGATGCTGCGCAGCATGCGGTGGTCGATGGCATCCAGCCCCAGGTGGTCGATCTCCAGGGCGGTAAGAGCCTGGTCGGCCACCTCCCGGGTGATGACGCCCCCCGCCTTCACCTGGGCAAAATCCCGCACCCGCCGCAGCATGCGGTTGGCGATACGGGGGGTTCCCCGGCTGCGCTTGGCGATCTCCATGGCGCCCTCGTCCTCGATGGGCACATTCAAGATCCCCGCCGAGCGCTTGACGATAAGTGCCAGTTCCTCAGGGGTGTAAAGCTCCAGCCTTAACGTCACGCCAAAGCGGTCCCGCAGAGGGGCGGACAGCTGGCCCGCCCGGGTGGTGGCCCCGATGAGGGTGAATTTGGGCAGGTCCAGGCGGATGGAGTTGGCCGAGGGCCCCTTGCCGATGATGATATCAATGGCAAAGTCCTCCATAGCCGGGTAAAGGACCTCCTCCACCGAGCGGTTGAGCCGGTGGATCTCGTCCACAAAGAGAATGTCGTTTTCGTTGAGGTTGGTGAGCAGGGCGGCCAGGTCTCCCGCCTTTTCAATGGCGGGACCAGAGGTCACCCGCACGTTCACCCCCATCTCGTTGGCGATGATGCCGCTGAGGGTGGTTTTGCCCAGGCCCGGGGGGCCGTGGAGCAGCACGTGGTCCAGGGGCTCGTTACGCATCTTGGCAGCCTGGATGAACACCTCCAGATTGCCCTTGGCCTTCTCCTGGCCGATGTACTCCCGGAGGGTCCTGGGCCGCAGGGAGTACTCCCCCTCGTCCTCCCGGGTGAGCGAGGTGGTCACCAGGGGCTCGCTGAGCTCCTCCGGATCAAATTCTGAGTTGGAAAAATCGATGGCCATAGGGTCACTTCCTGATCGTTAATGGTAGTCTTTGGGGATTCGGGATGTGCTTCTCTTCCCCGCCATGAAGCCTTACCGGTACGCCCGGGCCAGCTCCCGCAGGGTGTCCAGGAAGGCCTCCTCCCCCCAGGTGTTGAACTTGAACAGCACGCCCTGGCTGCCTCCGGCGGTGATGGCCGAGAGGAACAGGTCCTCCCCGTCCCCCACCAGAGTCAGAGTCATGGACAGGCGGTTGCCCCCCGCCATGCTGTAGCGCTCATACACCCGCACGCAGCAGCGCACACCCGCCCGCTGGACGTAACTCTCGTCCTCATAGCTGGCCGACATGCTGCCCTGCAAAATGCCGCTGTGGAAATAGTTCAGAGCTTCGTCAAAGTCGCCGCGGAGGGCTGTTTCGAACTTTGCCATACCGGCTCACCCTTTCATCATCTTCTTCAGGGCCTGCTTGATGATCTCCTCCAGGGTCAGGCTGTCCAGGTCGATGCCCTTGAGGGCCAGGTTGATCTCCCCCTGGGTGTAGCCCAGCACCGCCAGGGCGGCGCTGGCCTCGGAGAGTTTATTTTCGGGGATGAGGGTGACCCCAGTGCCGCCGTAGGTCTCTCCCCCGCCGGTGATAGTCTGGCCCTTGGCCAGCTTATCCTTCAGCTCCAGAATCACCCGCTGGGCGATTTTCTTGCCGATGCCCTGGGCCACGGTCAAGGCCTTCTCGTCCCCGGTGATGATGGAGAGGGCCAGATTGGCCGGGGTGTTGGAGGACAGGATGGACAATGCCGCCTTGGGGCCCACGCCGGAGACCGAGATGAGCTGCTCAAACAGATTCAGCTCCTCCTGGGTGGCGAAGCCATAGAGCTCCATGGCATCCTCCCGTACATTCAAGTGTGTAAAGACTTTTCCCTTTTCACCCTTTTTCAGGGCAGACAGGGTATAGCTGGTGGTGCGGCAGGCGTAGCCCACCCCGCCGCAGTCGATGACCACCAGGTA
>USCO01000174.1 GCA_900553135.1 uncultured Eubacteriales bacterium
CGTATGCTGGAAAACCACCAGGTGGTGCTCATGAAGGACATCGCCATGCTGGACCAGATGTACGAGCTGAACACCAAGTACTATAAAGAGCTGACCATGTATATCATCGCGGGCAAAAAGCGCCTGGAATATTTACGCACCCACGATCTGGAGGATCTTAAGAAGAAAGCAGCGCAGTCGGGCAGCCAGGAGGACGCCCAGGCCTACAACGATTTTGCCAACCTGTGCAACCGCTTTGAGAAGAAGATCCACGACCTGGAGCTCACCCGCATGATCTCCGTGCAGATGGGCCCCCAGACCCGCCTGCTGCAGAACAACGACACCCTGATGCTGGAGAAGATCCAGTCCTCTCTGGTAAACACCATCCCCCTGTGGAAGAGCCAGATGGTGCTGGCCCTGGGTCTGGAGCACTCCCGCCAGGCCACCCAGGCTCAGTCCGCCGTCACCGACATGACCAACCAGCTGCTGCAGAAGAACGCGGATATGCTGAAGATGGGCACCGTGGAGACCGCCCGGGAGGCCGAGCGCTCCATCGTCTCCATTGAGACCCTGCAGCACACCAACCAGCAGCTCATCTCCACCCTGGACGAGGTCATGAAGATCCAGACCGAGGGCAGCCAGAAGCGCAAGGAGGCCGAGGCCGAGCTGGGCCGCATCGAGGGCGAGCTGAAGCAGAAGCTGCTGGAACTCCGTGGTTAAAGCACGCATACAGACCAAGCGCACAGCGTAAGCCCATATGGGAAAGGAATCCAATATGAAATTTTTTCAAAAGACTTGGGTCGCGGTGGTGCTGACCCTGGTGATGATCGCCGCCGCGGTGGGCATCGGCCAGTGGCGGGCCCAGGGAACGGACACGGTAGAGGGCACCGCCCAGTCCACCGGACTGGACTCCTCCCTGTCCACGGCGGCCTACACCAAGTGGATCGACGACCAGGCCGGAGTGCTCACCGACCAGCAGGAGGAACAGATCTGCCTGTTCAACGCCAACTGGGTCAAGCGGTATGACAGCCTCATCGCCGTGGCCACCCGTTCCTCCATTGACGGAAATATCGACGACTATGCCTATGACCTGGGCGTCCAGATCGAGCTGGCCGCCTCCGACGGCATCCTGGTCATCGATGCCGGCACGGGAAATTGCTATCTGGCCGTGGGCCCCGACTACCCCATGACCGACAGCCAGGTGTCCGCCTACATGGACCAGTACCTCTATGAGGACGCCATGTCCGGCCAGTTCGGCAGCGGCGTGGTGAAGCTCTTTACCGGCATCAACGACTTCTATGTGGACAACTACGGCCTGGGCTATCTGGGCAACGGCGGCTCCTCCGCGGAGCGCACCAACACCCTGGTGGCCGTGATCGTCCTGGTGGTGATCCTGGTGGTCATCGCCAGCGTGCTGGACTCCCTGCGCTACACCAGCTACCGCCAGCGCTACTACGGCGTGGTCAATCCCCCCTATGTCTTCCGGCCCATCCTGTTCTGGCATGGGCCCGGCTGGGGCTGGTACCGCCGGCGTTGGCACCAGCCGCCTCCTCCGCCTCCCAGAGGGCCCCGAGGCCCCGGCGGTCCCGGCGGACCGGGGGGATTCAGCGGCTTCCATGGTCCCAACGGCTCCTCCCGCGGGGGCGGCTTCGGCAGCGGCCCCAGAGGGGGCGGTTTCGGCGGCCGCGGCGGCGGGTTCTCCGGCGGCCGTGGTGGTGGCTTCGGCGGCAGCCGGGGCGGCGGCTTCTCCGGTGGGAGAGGCGGCGGCTTTGGCGGCGGCCGCGGCGGCGGATTTGGACGCTGACAAAACAGAAAAAAGGCCCCGGAGCTATGGCTCCGGGGCCTTTTCGCTGTCTGGGACATACCCGGGGGAACGGGCTCATATACTTCTGAGGAACAAACGAATCAGGAGTGTGATTGGCCATGAAGCAGACCCAGGCGGACGAAAACCGCGTTTTTCTCCATGGACGGGTGGAGCAGCCTCCCCAGCGCTCCCACAGCAACCACGGCGTGGAATTTTTCACCTTTCCCCTGGTAGTCAGCCGCCTGTCGGGCACGGCGGACCGGCTGAATGTGGTGGCCTCCCGGGAGCTGCTGGAGCGGGACATCTGGCCGGAGCGGGGGGAGGAGATCTCGGTGTCCGGGGAGGTGCGCACCTTCAATAACCGCACCGGCACGGGCAGCAGGCTGGTCATCAGCGTCTTTGCCCGGGAGATCCAGGCCAGCCAGGGGGAGGATGAGAACCGCCTGACCCTGTCCGGCGCCCTGTGCAAGCCCCCCAGCCTGCGCTCCACCCCTCTGGGGCGGACCATCTGCGATATGATCCTGGCGGTGAACCGGCGGTATGGGCGGGCGGACTACCTGCCCTGCATCGCCTGGGGCAGCCTGGCCCACCGCTGCGGCCATATGGAGGTGGGTCAGCGCCTGGAGCTGGAGGGCAGGCTGCAAAGCCGTACTTACACCAAGGTCCTGGGGGACCACACGGAAGAGCGTACCGCCTTCGAGGTGTCGGTGATGACCTTGCTGGGGGAACCGGCGGAATAGGGAAAACCAAAAACGGGACGGAGCCTGGCTCCGTCCCGTTTTTGGTTGTGAGATAAGAGAAAGGGGGGATGGGGCCCCCGGGGAAGCAACGAAAACATCACCAGGCCGGTCGCTTGGCCTGCATAGCCAGATACTGCCGGGTCATTTGGGCGCATCGCTCCTGATGAAATTGGAGATAACGCTTTTTGGCCTGGCGCTGAAGGGCTTGTTCCTGCTGAAAGACCTGCCAGCTCTCACAGGTTTTGTGACAGCCGCAGTGGTAGTTGGGACAACCGGATTGACAGGGCAGCATAGCGGGTTCCCTCCGTTTCTGAAGCTGGTTGGATGTTCTGGTCCTATCATACGCCGCAGCCTCTTCCATTACCACCGGGATTGTGTAAAAAGAGGGTTAAACTTCCTCGCAGTGTCAGACAGGGGGCTGCCCAATGGGCAGCCCCCTGTCTGGTAGGAAAAGAGGAAAACATGAAAATATCAAAACGCAATGTCGCGAAAGACGGCTTCCCCCCGCTTGACGGTGAGAACGGGACGGAAACAGGTGTGCCCCTGCATGAGATGGCAGTCCGGGTCGGGATAGGTGCGGTCCCCGAACTCCACCGGCTGGTCCAAAAGGCGGAACACCGCCACATCGCCCCAGGCGCCCGGGGAGAGACAGCCCGCCTGCCCCTCCAGTCCCATGTGTCTGGCGGGAACAGAGGTGCAGCTGGCAATCAGCTGCTCCAGTGGGATCCCAAGTGTGTGGTACTTGGCCAGCTGGTTGGCCATGGAGAAGGCTGTGGGGCGCAGGTTCATGCTCAGACGGGTCAGATCGGTGGCGATAAAATCGGGAAGGAAGTCCTGTGCCACAGCCTGCTGGCTGACCTGGAAGGAGAAATGGGCCCTGGCGTCAGCCGCCTCGAACAGCACGCCCCGATCCCGGGCGGACCGGGCCGCCTGGATTACCTGACCATTCTCCGCCAGAATGGTGCTGCCCTTGTTCATGTACATATGGGTCAGCACATCACCCGGACGCAGGCAGTCCAGCAGTTCCGCCATGCTGCCCGGGGGATCGGTGCAGTGGACCATCACAGATACCCCAAGTTCCTCTGCTAGAGCTACTGTCTGCCGCAGGGGCTCATAGCCCAGTTCCTTTACCACCGCCTTGCTGGTGCGCAGTTTCAGGCCCAGCAGATACTGTGGATAGGCTTGAAACGCTTGGGCGATGGCGTCGCGATCGTAGGCCTGGGGACGTACATCTTCCATGGCGGCGGGCAGGGAGTCCAGCCCGGTAGAGCACACATTGAGATAGGCGCGGATAGTGAGCTTTTCCTGTTGGAGGTAGGGCAGATACCGGGCAAAGGTGGCGCAGCCTGTACTTCCGGCGTCTACGGCGGTGGTAACGCCCGAGGCAAAGCACATGGCCTGGGCGGGAATGCCGATCCCCGCTAGGGGATACAGGTGGGCGTGGTGGTCGATGAGTCCGGGGGTAACGATGCAGCCGGAGGCATCTACGTCCATCACGGCTTGTTCCGGAAAGCTGCCCACACCGGCGATCTTCCTATCCTGAATGGCCACGTCGGCCTGCTGATGAAAGCGGTTCTTCGGGTCGATGACTGTGCCGTTTCGAATGATGACCTGATACATATTCACACTCCTTTACAGAGAAACGG
>USCO01000175.1 GCA_900553135.1 uncultured Eubacteriales bacterium
CTATGTCCGCAAACCCCATTCTGCGCTTTTTCCGGCGGGAGCCCGTGCTCACCATCGCCTTTGTCTGCGCCCTGTGCTCCGCCTTCTGGGTCCGCCCCTCCGCCGCCTATCTGGACTACATCGACCTGCGGGTGCTGTGCCTGCTGTTTTGCCTGATGGCCGTGGTGGCTGGGCTGCAGGAGTGCGGCGTGTTTCTGGTACTGGCCCAGCGTCTGCTCACCGGAGAGCTGCCCGTGCGTCGCATCACCCTGATTCTGGTGATGCTGCCCTTCTTCTGCTCCATGCTGGTGACCAACGACGTGGCCCTTATCACCTTTGTTCCCTTTGCCATTCTGGTGCTGGAGATGGTGGGACGGCGGGAGCTGCTGATCCCCGTCATCTCCCTGCAGACCGTGGCCGCCAACCTGGGCAGCATGGCCACCCCTGTGGGCAATCCCCAGAACCTGTTTCTCTATGCCCACTTCCAGCTGTCCATGGGGGATTTTCTCTCCCTGCTCTTCCCCCTGACCCTCATCAGTCTGGTGCTGCTGGCGGCGGCCAGCCTCTACTGGGGCGGCAAGGGCTGGATCCACGTGTCCTTCCCTGAGCGGGTAACCATCACCAGCCCCAAGCGCCTTGCCCTGTACGGGGTCCTCTTTGTGCTGTGCCTGCTGTCTGTGTGCCGGGTCCTGCCCTACGGGATTCTGACGGTCATCGTCATTGCGGCCCTGCTCCTGGCCAGCCCCCGGCTGCTGCGCCAGGTGGACTACATGCTGCTGCTCACCTTTGTCTGCTTTTTCATTTTCAGCGGCAACCTGGGCCAGATGCCCTCGGTGCGCTCCGCCCTTACCTCTCTCATGGCGGGCAGCCCCATGCTGTGCTCCGCCGCCGCCAGCCAGGTCATCAGCAACGTGCCCGCCGCCGTGCTCCTCTCCGGGCTCACCCAGGACTGGAAGGGCCTGCTGGCCGGAGTGGATGTGGGCGGCCTGGGCACCCCCGTGGCCTCTCTGGCCAGCCTGATCTCCCTGAAATTTTATCTGCGCTCCCGTGATGCCCGGGCCGGGGCTTATCTGAAGTGGTTCACCCTGGCAAACCTGGTGGGTCTGGCCGTGCTGCTGCCCGCCGCCGCCCACTTCGCGGGATGAGCGCCCCCTTCCATTGGGACCCCAGAGCTCTGGCCGTGGTGGAGCTGCTGGAGAAGGCCGGATTTGAGACCGCTCTGGTGGGGGGCTGCGTCCGGGACAGCCTGCTGGGCCGCCCCCTTCACGACTACGACACCGCCACCGCCGCCCTGCCCCAACAGACCATGGCGGCCTGCGCCCCTCTGCGGTGCATCCCCACGGGGGAGCAGCACGGCACGGTGACGGTACTCTCCCACGGTCTCCCTGTGGAGGTCACCACCTTCCGCCGAGAGGGCAGCTACGCCGACCACCGCCACCCCGACCAGGTGACCTTTACTTCCAGCCTGGAGGAGGACCTGGCCCGGCGGGATTTCACCGTCAACGCCATGGCCTGGACCCCCGCCGGCCTGCGGGACCCCTTCGGCGGTCGGGATGATTTGGAGCGCCGTCTGGTGCGCTGCGTGGGCGACCCAAGGCGGCGCTTTGAGGAGGACGCCCTGCGCATCCTCCGGGGCCTTCGCCTGGCCGCCCAGCTGGACTTCACCATCCACCCCGAAACCGCCGCCTCCATCCGGGAGACCACGCCCCTGCTGGCCCATGTGGCCTGGGAGCGCATTGGGGCGGAGTTTCTCCGCCTGCTGTGCGGCCCCGGGGCGGGGCGCATTTTATTGGAGTATCCCGAAACCGTGTGCCAGGTGGTCCCCGAGCTCGCTCCCGCCGTGGGCTTTGACCAGCGCAGCCCCCACCACTGCTTTGACGTATACACCCACTGCGTCAAAACCCTGGAGGGAGTCTCTCCCCGGCCCGCCCTGCGGCTGGCCGCCCTGCTCCACGATGTGGGCAAGCCCGCCTGCTTCTCCCTGGATGAACAGGGTGTGGGGCACTTCTACAACCATCCCCAGGAGAGCACCCGCCAAACCGGGGACATTCTCCGCCGCCTGCGCCTGGACAATGCCGCCCGGGAACGGGTGGAGACCCTGGTACTGCGCCACAGTCTGCCGGTGGAGGTCACCCCCCGCTGGGTGGGCCGGTGGCTGCGGCGTCTGGGACCGGAAGTATTTCTGGACCTCATGGAGCTGGAATCCGCAGACCGTCTGGCCTGCGCCCCCATCCACGCGGGAGAGGAGAATGCCCCCCGGGAGGCCGCCCGGCTGGCTCGGGAGATCCTTGCTCAGGCCCCCTGTCTCACCCTAAAGGACCTGGCGGTCAACGGCCGGGACGCCATGGCGGCAGGCCTGAAGGGCCCCGAGATCGGCCGAGCTCTCAACCATCTGCTGGACCTGGTGGCTCAGGGGGACCTGCCCAACCAGCGGGACATTTTGCTAAAACATCTGAAACAGGAATAAAAAATGGCGCGCCAAAAGGCGCGCCATTTTTGCGTTTTTAGGTCAGCCAAGATACTTTTGCAGCAGCCGCAGCAGCTCCCGCATGTCGATGGGCTTTGCGATGTGGGCGTTCATGCCGCACTCCAGACACCGGTGCACGTCCTCGGAGAAGGCATCGGCGGTCATGGCGATGATGGGGATGCTCTTGGCATCGGGGCGGTCCAGGGCGCGGATGGCCTGGGTGGCCTGGTAGCCGTTCATCACGGGCATACGCAGGTCCATGAGGATGGCGTCGTAGGTCCCCTGAGGGGCAGTTTGGAATTTTTCCAGACAGATCTGCCCGTTTTCCGCCCAATCCAGGGTAAAGCCGCAGGCGGAGAGCTGCTCCTGGGCGATCTCCCAGTTGAGCTCGTTGTCCTCGGCCAGCAGAATGTGGACGCCTGTAAAGTCGCCCAGGGTCTCCTGGGTCTCCTCCTGGGGGACAGCTCCGGCGTCGGTAAAGCGGAGCAGCCCGTGGTACAGGGTGGATTTGAACAGGGGCTTGGAAATAAAACCGCTGATTCCCGCCTGGCGGGCCTCATCCTCGATGTCGCTCCAGTCGTAGGCGGAGATGAGAAGGATGGGAATGTGGTCCCCGATGGTCTCCCGCAGCTTCCGGGCGGTCTGGATGCCGTCCAGGCCGGGCATTTTCCAGTCCAGCAGGACGATCTGGTAGTCCCGCCCCTGCCGGCGGCGCTGCTGGGCCATTTCTACTGCCTGCTCTCCGCTCAGGGCCCACTCCACCGCCATGCCCAGCTCCTTGAGGGCGTCGGCGGCGCTGCTGCACAGCTGCTTGTCGTCGTCCACCACCAGGATGTCCCAGGCGGGCAGCAGCATCTCCCCGTCCGGGTCGGGGGCGGTCTCCAGGTCCAGGGTCACATGGAAGCAGCTGCCCTTGTCCCGCTGGCTTTCCACAGTAATGGTGCCCTGCATCTCGTCCACGATGTACTTGGTAATGGCCATGCCCAAACCGGTGCCCTCGGTGCGCTGCACCCGGGTGCTGTCCTCCCGGGCGAAGGAGTCGAAAATCTTCTGCCGGAACTCCTCCGACATGCCGATGCCCGTATCCTGGACGATAAAGTGGGTGCGCACAAAGTGCTCACCCCGGGGGGATTCCTCCTGGGAGACGGTCATGGTGATGCTCCCGCCCTCAGGGGTAAATTTCAAGGCGTTGGAGAGCAGGTTTAGAAGTACCTGGTTCAGGCGCACGCTGTCGCAGTACACATTCTCCCGGCGGATGTTCTGGATGAAAATATCAAACTGCTGCTTCTTGGCCTTCACCTGGGGCTGGATGATGCTGACGATGCCGTCCGCCGTCTCCCGCAGGCAGACGGCGTCCATGTTCAGAGTCAGCTTGCCGCTTTCGATCTTGGACATGTCCAGCACGTCGTTGATGAGCCCCAGCAGATGCTTGCTGGACAGGGCGATTTTCTTCAAACAGGACTTCACCTGGTCGGTGTTGTCCAGATTGGCGCTGGCAATGGCGGTCATGCCCACGATGGCGTTCATGGGGGTGCGGATATCGTGGCTCATGTTGGACAAAAATTCACTCTTGGCCCGGTTGGCCCGCTCCGCCTCCCGCTGAGCAGACTCCACCTGGGCCAGCTGCCGCCGGGACATGCGGAAGTACAGAAAAAAGACCACCAGGGTGGCGGCCTGTCGGTTCGGGTAAAAGTAAACGAAGCCGAGATGA
>USCO01000176.1 GCA_900553135.1 uncultured Eubacteriales bacterium
CCCGGTTATGAAATTTTCCAATTGTGGTCAAACATGTGGTCAACGCCGTTTTTTGACCAGTTACCGGCGATGGGGGAAGTGCTGTCAGCCCAAGTGTCCCAAGGCTTTCCGGGTTTTCCGAGGACTTCGGCTCGAACCCGAGCCTCACGCTCCCAAAGCAGGCGCGCTACCAACTGCGCAACACCCCGATATGAAGTTGTGGGACTGCCCGGGCGTATCCTCCCAAAGCAGGCGCGCTACCAACTGCGCTACACCCGGTTATGAAACAATTGATACTGAGAAGCGGTCTGAAAGTACCAATCGTTTATTTGGACAGTAAACGTAGTATAGTATATTTTGAAAAAGATTGCAAGGGTTCTTTGTCTATGATAAGATATTTTGCAGAAACGATGAGAGGTGACTCCCTGATGCGAATGAGAAAGAAGCCCAACTTGATTCCCCGGATGGAGCGCTGCGCAAGCTTCCTGATTCAAGATCCCAAGGAGCAACGGGGCAACTGGCGGGCGTTGATGCCCCGGGCTAAGCAGGTTTGGCTGGAAATCGGATGCGGAAAAGGCCGCTTTACTGCTGAGATGGCCCGGCAGAACCCGGAGGTCCTGTATCTGGCGCTGGAGCGGGTGCCGGATGCCATGATCGTAGCGGTGGAGCGCTGTGCCAAGCTGGAACTGAGCAACGTGTTTTTCATTGACGCGGATGCGGCCAACCTGCGGGACTATTTTGCCCCCGGAGAGGTGGACCGGCTGTTTATCAATTTCTGCGACCCGTGGCCCTCCAACCGCCATGCCCGCCGCCGCCTGACCCACCAGAATTTCCTGGTGCTCTACCGCGGCATCCTGCCGGAGGGAGGAGAGATCCACTTCAAAACGGACAACCGCGATCTGTTTGAGTACTCTCTGTTCCAGTTCCCCAAGGCGGGATATGCCCTCTCGGAGGTGACCCGGGATCTCCATGCCAACGGGATCCAGGGCGTCATGACCGATTATGAGGAGAAGTTCCACAATCTGGGGACACCCATTAACCGCTGTGTGGGGACCAAGCTGGCTATGGATCCCGAGCCGGAGTTTGTTCCCATTGCAGGACCCGGCACCGCGCCCGTCTCCCAGCCGGAGCAGGAGGAAGAGCAGGCGTAATCCTGAAAAATCAAACCCATCTGAACTGCTGGTTCAGGTGGGTTTCTTTTTGTATAAAGAAAACCACTCGCTGGGCGAGTGGTATAAAAGAAGCCTTATGGCGATGATGAAGGAAAAAAACTCCCTTTGCTATAATAAAAGTGCGGTCTGCCAACTGCACAAGAAAAGCAAAGGGAGGTCATCCAGATGAATGACGTAAATAGTTTATCTCATACCCGGTGGAATTGTAAATATCATATTGTGTTTGCCCCCAAATATAGGAGAAAAGTATTTTATGGGGAAAAGCGGCGTGAGATAGGAGAAATACTGCGTACGCTATGTAATTGGAAGAAAATCCGGATTGTTGAAGCAGAGGTGTGTCCAGATCATGTGCATATGCTGGTAGAGATACCACCGAAAGTAGCAATCTCAAGCTTTATGGGATATTTAAAAGGGAAAAGCAGCTTAATGATCTACGAAAAATATCCGGAACTGCGATACAAATACCGGAATAGAGAGTTTTGGTGCCGAGGCTATTATGTAGATACAGCGGGAAAGAATGCAAAGAAGATAGAAGAGTACATCCGGCGCCAATTAGATGAGGATAAGGCTGGAGAACAGCTGACGATGGGAAATTTTTAAACTCGTTTACGGGTAGCAAGTAGTAAAACTCTCGCGGCTGACAGATCGTACTTGCACGACGTGACGTGCAGGCTAGTAACAAAGGGTTTTACCCGTCTATGAAAATCCCCCGGCTTGGCCGGGGGATTTTTATTCTGCAAACGTGCAATTTCAAACACAAACATGACACACAGTTGTCGTGTTCCTATGCTATAATGCAGACAGCAATGCGAAAGGCGGTGGTTTCTATGAAGATGGAGCGGCTCATCGGCATCCTGTCCATCCTCCTCCAGCGGGAGAAAGTCACCGCCCCGGAACTGGCGGAGCAGTTTGAGGTGTCCCGTCGGACCATCCAGCGGGACATTGAGTCCCTGTGCCGGGCGGGTATTCCCATCTCCACCGCTCAGGGGGCGGGAGGCGGCATCTCCATCATGGAGGGCTACCGGGTAGACCGGACGGTTCTCACCCATCCCGAGATGCAGGCCATTCTGGCCGGGCTCAGGAGCCTGGACAGCGTCAGCGGCACCCGGCGTTATGCCCAGCTCATGGAGAAGCTGTCTGCCGGAACGGGCGGCCTGGTGAGCGGCGGCGCCCACATGCTCATCGATCTCTCCTCCTGGTACAAAACCAGCCTTCCACCGAAAATCGAACTCATTCAGGAAGCCATTCAGCAGCACCGCACCATCTGTTTTGCCTACTGTTCCCCAAAGGGGGCGTCGGTGCGCGCCGTGGAGCCCTACTACCTGGTGTTTCACTGGTCGGCCTGGTATGTGTGGGGCTGGTGCCGGAGCCGCCAGGCGTTCCGTCTGTTCAAATTAAACCGCATGACGGAACTTGCCGCCGGAGAGCCCTTTGCGCCCCGATCCGCTCCCCTGCCCGATCTGGAACCAGAGCGGGTCTTTCTAATAAAATATCAGGTCACCGTCCTCTTTGATCCGTCCTGCCGCTGGCGGCTGGTGGAGGAGTACGGCGCGGACCGGCTCACCCCAGAGCCGGACGGCAGGCTGCGCTTCACCGGCGGCTTTCCCGACGCCGACAGCGTGCTCAGCTGGGTTTTGACCTTTGGGGACAAGGCAGAATTACTGGAACCGGAAGAACTGCGGGAACGGCTGGGAACTCTGGCTGAAACCCTGGCCCGCCGTTACAGGAGGGATTGATATGGCATCTCACAAGGACTTTGTAGACTATGTGGCCCAGCAGCTGCGGGAGGCTGGTGCCATCCGCAGCCGGAAGATGTTCGGCGAGTACGGCCTCTACTGCGACGAGGTGTTTTTCGCCGTCATCTGCGATGACCAGTTTTTCGTCAAGGTCACCCCCCAGGGCGAAGCAGCGTTTCCCCACCTGCCCAAGGCCCCTCCCTATGAGGGGGCCAAGGACTACATCTGGGTGGAGGATGTGGAGGACCGGGACACTATGACCGCTCTCACCCGCACCACCTGCCTGGCCCTCCAGGCACAGCCCAAGAAAAGGAGGAAATGACCATGGCCTTTGACTATAAGGAGTACAAGGAATTCTATCTGCCACCTAGGAAACCCGGTATCGTCACAGTGCCCGCCATGAATTTTCTAGCCGTTCGCGGCCAGGGCGACCCCAATGAGGAGGGCGGTGCCTACAAGCAGGCCCTGGAACTGCTCTATGCCGCGGCTTACACCATCAAAATGAACAAGCTGGGCAACCACCGGCCGAAGGGCTACTTCGACTATGTGGTACCGCCCCTGGAAGGCCTTTGGTGGCAGTGGGGTGTATTACACCCACAAGGCCGATTTCCGGTGGATCTCCCTGATCCGCCTGCCGGAGTTTGTGACCAAAGAAGTCTTTGACTGGGCCATCCGGGATGCCACAGAGAAAAAGCAGCGGGACTTCTCCAAAGTGGAATTCTTCCCCTGGGAGGAGGGCCTGTGTGTCCAGTACATGCACATCGGCCCCTATGACGACGAGCCCGCCACCGTGGCCGCCATGGAGGAATATGCCAGGGGGCAGGGCTATGAGTTAGATTTCAGCCAGGGCCGCTTCCATCACGAGATCTATCTAAGCGATGCCCGGCGGTGCCAGCCGGAAAAGCTGAAAACCGTCATCCGGCAGCCCGTAAGGAGGACACCATGAAAGGTTTTAACAGAGAAGAAACCCGTTTTTCCCTGTGCGGTCTCAACTGCGCCTTGTGCTCCACGCACCTGGGCGGCTACTGTCCCGGCTGCGGCGGCGGGGCGGGCAACCAGAGCTGTGCTATCGCCAGGTGCTCCCTGGCGCACGGCGGGGTGCCTTTTTGCTGGGAATGTTCGGAGTACCCCTGTTCCCGCTACGACGGGTTCGATGACGGGGACTCCTTCGTGCCCCACCG
>USCO01000177.1 GCA_900553135.1 uncultured Eubacteriales bacterium
CGGGGGTGTCGTCCTTGGTGGAGCCGTCGTCCACCAGGATGATCTCGATGTCGTCGCCCCCCTGGAGCAGGGTTTCCACACAGTGCTCCATATAGGCGGCGGAGTTATAGCAGGGGACGGCGAAGGTAATCAGCTTATCCATACGTCTCTTACTCTCTCCTCACTTCAGCAGCTGCCCGGCCAGATCCAGGGCCCGGGCTGCGATGGCGTCCATGTTGTAGTACTTGTACTCCGCCAGGCGGCCCAGCAGGTGCAGGTTGGGGAAGCGGTCCGCCAGGGCCTTGTACTGACCGTACAGGGCGTTGTTTTCAGGGTTGATGATGGCGTAATAGGGGATCTGGCCCTCCTGGCCGGTGTAGGCGTGGGAGTACTCCCGCACGATGGTGGTCACCCCGGGCTTCACCTGGCCGGTGAGGTGCTTAAACTCGGTGATACGGGTGAAGTCCTGGTCCACGGTGTAGTTCACCGTGCCGTAGCCCTGGAAGTCATCCTGGGGCAGGGTCTCAAAGTCGAAGGTCAGGGTGCGGTAGGGCAGGCGGCCAAACTGGAAGGCAAACAGCTCGTCGGCCTGGCCGGTGTAGATGACCTCTCCGGCAAAGGGCGCGCCGTCCACGGTCAGGGTCTCCCCCGACACGTCCAGCCGCTTCAGGGCCTCGGCCCCCAGCTCCACGGTGATGTTGGGGTGGTCCAGCATCTTCTCGAACATGGGGGTGTAGCCCTCGGTGGGCATGCCCTGGAACACGTCCTGGAAATACCGGTCGTCCCGGGACAGGAACACGGGCACCCGGGCGGTGGTGTTGGGGTCGATCTCCTCGGGCTTCTGGCCCCACTGCTTCATGGTGTAGTGGACAAAGACGTGCTCATACACGTAATCGGCCAGGGCGGCGATCTCGGGATCGGGGTTCTGGCGCAGGGCCAGGATGGTCACCTTCTGCTCCGCGCCGTACTGCTCCACCAGCTTGTCGCCCAGGCGCTTGCCCTCCTTGGGGCCGAAGGCGGTTTCCAGAGAGGTGAGGTTGAAGGGCACGGGGTAGGTCATGCGGCCCCCGGCGTTGTCGGGGATGTTGGCGATGACCCGGTGCTGGTAGTCCCGCCACTGAGTGAACCGGGACAGGAACTGGAACACACGGCGGTCGTTGGTGTGGAAGATATGGGGGCCGTACTGGTGGATCAGCACCCCTGCCTGGTCCAGGCAGTCGTAGGCGTTGCCGCCGATGTGGTCCCGGCGCTCCAGCACCAGGACACGCTTTCCGCCTTCCGCCAGACAGCGGGCACACACCGCACCGGCGTAGCCCGCACCCACCACAAGGGCGTCATAGTTCATGTTCAAGGGGTTTCCCACCTTTTTTGAAAAGAATGACGGAGTGTTTCAGAAACACTCCATTTTTTTGAGTATAACATAACTGCCCTGGAAAAGAAATAAAGAAATGATTAAATGTGGCCCGGCGGCGGGTCGGCCAAGCAGGATATGGATGCACTTTCCCCATGGAATTCATGCCAATTCCGCATGTTTTCCCGGGAAATCATCCGCTCTTAACGGAATATTGACAAACCCGCCCGCTTTTCCTTGCCTTTTGGCGGGGAAGCTAGTATAATGAGAGAAATCGGGGGTGTCTTGTCACCCCTCACAGAGGAGGCATCCCCAGGGATGAAAGCGAAGACGAATCTGACCATGCTCTGCGACTTCTATGAGCTGACCATGGGAAACGGCTATTTCCAGACCGGGCTGGCCGACCGGATCTGCTATTTTGACGTATTTTACCGCTCCGTTCCCGACCAGGGCGGCTTTGCCATTGCGGCGGGCCTGGCCCAGGTGGTGGAGTATATCCAGAACCTGTGCTTTGACGAGGAGGACATCGCCTACCTCCAGTCCAAAAACTGCTTTGCCCCGGAGTTTCTGGAGTATCTGCGCACCTTCCACTTTACCGGCGATATCTGGGCCGTGCCCGAGGGCACGCCCATCTTCCCCGGCGAGCCCATCCTCACCGTGCGGGCTCCCGCCATTCAGGCCCAGTTTATTGAGACCTTTGTCCTTTTGTGCCTGAACCACCAGTGTCTCATCGCCACCAAGTCCAACCGCATCGTGCGGGCGGCCCAGGGCCGTCCCGTCTCCGAGTTTGGCTCCCGCCGGGCCCAGGGGTCCAGCGGCGCCATTGACGGCGCCCGGGCGGCGTTTATTGGCGGGTGCAAAGGAACGGCCTGCACCATCTCCGACCAGCTCTACGGCGTGCCCGCAGGGGGCACCATGGCCCACGCCTGGGTACAGACCTTTGACACCCAGTATGACGCCTTCCGCGCCTACTGTGAGATCTATCCAGATAACCCGGTCCTGCTGGTGGACACCTACAATACCCTGAAAAGCGGCGTCCCCGACGCCATACGCGCCTTCAATGATGTGCTCAAGCCCAGGGGACTGACCAAGTGCGGCATTCGGCTGGACTCCGGTGACATGGCCTATCTCACCCGCCAGGCCCGCCAGATGCTGGATGAGGCGGGCTGGACCGAGTGCAAGATCACCGTGTCCAACTCCCTGGATGAGATCATCATTCAGGACCTTTTGATCCAGGGGGCCCAGATCGACGCCTTTGGCGTGGGCGAGCGGCTGATCACTGCCCGGAGTGAACCGGTGTTCGGGGGCGTGTATAAGCTGGTGGCCTATGAGGACGACGAAGGCAATGTGGTGCCCAAGATTAAACTCAGCGAGAATGTGTCGAAAATCACCACCCCTCAGTATAAACGGGTCTATCGCCTCTTCGGCAACGAAACCGGCAAGGCCATTGGAGACTGGCTGTGCACCTATGACGAGGATGTGAAGAGCAACTGCAACCCAGACGGCAGCCTGACGATTTTCGACCCGGACGCCACCTGGAAAAAGAAAACCATCAACAATTTTACCGCCAAGGAGCTCCAGAAGCCGATCTTTGTGGGGGGGCGGCTGGTTTATGACATGCCCTCTCTGGAGGAGATTCAGCAGTACTGCGCGGACCAGATGGAGACCATGTGGGATGAGGTAAAGCGGTTTGACAACCCCCATAACTATTATGTGGACCTGTCCCAAAAGCTCTGGGACATCAAATATGACCTGCTGACCCACAATAAGTAATCGGTCTGGAAGACGGGGAAGGAGTGTGGTGGAGGAGATGAAGGCGGAAGAGCGGAGAAGGGCCATTGCCAAAACCCTGACGGCGGAGCATCCTGTCAGCGCCACTGCCCTGGCAGGGCAGTTTTCCGTGAGCCGGCAGATCATCGTGGGGGACATCGCGCTGCTGCGCGCGGCGGGTCTGGACATTGTGGCTACGCCCCGGGGGTATAAACTGGGGGAAACCACGGGCCTGCTTCGGGCCGTGGCCTGCGTCCATTCCGCCCAGGAGACGGAGACCGAACTGCTGGCCATGGTGGACAACGGCTGCACCGTCATTGATGTGGTGGTGGACCATCCCCTGTATGGGCAGATGACCGGCCAGCTGAGTTTGGCCTCCCGGTATGATGTGCGGCAGTTTGTGGAGAAGGCCAAGCACGCCGCCCCCCTGTCCTCCCTCACCGATGGGGTTCATATTCACAACCTCCGCTGCCCCAGTGAGGAGGCGTACCAGCGGGTCTGCGAGGACCTGAAGCAGCTGGGCATTCTCTATACCCAGGGGGGAACCCTGTGAATTCGCCCTTCAGGGTTGACAAGCTCCCTTGAAAAGAATACAATAGACCTTGCACGTGTCTTGACACCTGCAAGGTCTATTTTTGATTTGAGGAAAGAAAGAGGAGAGATGATGGAACAATTTCGTGCTTTTCTCCGGCGGAAAAACATTGTATTTTCCGCCAAGCGTTACGGGGTGGATGCCTTGGGGGCCATGGCCCAGGGGCTCTTCTGTACGCTGCTGGTAGGGACCATTCTCAATACCCTGGGAACGCAGTTTCACATTGGATTCCTGTCGGCCACGGTGGTGACCGTGGGGACCGGAGAGGCGGCCACGGCCTATACC
>USCO01000178.1 GCA_900553135.1 uncultured Eubacteriales bacterium
GCCCCGCTTTGCCAAGGCGGGCCTGCCCGGTGAGAGCCGGGACGTTGTCCTGGAACTGAAGCTGCTGGCCGACGTGGGCCTGGTGGGCTTCCCCAACGTGGGCAAGTCCACTCTGCTCAGCGTGGTCAGCCGGGCCCAGCCCAAGATCGCCAACTACCACTTCACCACCCTGTTCCCCAACCTGGGCGTGGTTTACGTGGAGGAGGGCGTCTCCTTCGTCATGGCTGACATCCCCGGCATCATCGAGGGCGCCGCGGAGGGCGCCGGTCTGGGCCACGATTTCCTCCGCCACATCGACCGCTGCCGCCTGCTCATCCACGTGGTGGACGTGTCGGGCAGCGAGGGCCGGGACCCTGTGGAGGACTTTAAGGCCATCAACGCCGAGCTTCAGCAGTACTCCCCCCAGTTGGCCCAGCGCAAGATGATCGTCGCCGCCAACAAGGTGGACATCATGCAGGACCCCGCTCTGCTGGAGCAGCTGCGGGACTATGTCACCAGCCAGGGCATGGAGCTCTTTGAGATCTCCGCTGCCGCCCACCAGGGCACCCGGGAGCTGGTGAAGAAGGCCGCTCAGCTCCTGCAGGAGCTGCCCCCCGTGGCGGTGTACGAGCCCACCTACGTGCCTCGTCCCCCCCAGGTGGATACCACCGGCGAGGTCTCCATCCAGAAGTTCGACGACACCTGGGTGGTGGAGGCTCCCTGGCTGCAGCGCCTCATTTCCAACGTCAACTTCAAGGACTTCGAGTCCCGCAACTGGTTCGACCGCAACCTGCGCCAGTCGGGCCTGTTCGACAAGCTGGAGGCCATGGGCATCCAGGACGGGGACATCGTGTCCATGTACGACCTGGAATTTGAATACCAGCGGTAATTTTTCCGCAAATAAAAACGGCAAGGAAACGTTGTTTCCTTGCCGTTTTCTTATTTCGCTACGATCTCTTCTACCTTGTCGTTGTTCCCAGACACCACCAGCAGCACGGTGGAGCCCTTGCTGCCCAACACAGGGTCCTCCAGCTTGGGGATCTCGGCAGGACGGTAGTCCTGGTTGTCGGCGATCTGGCCGTCCAGATAGGTCTTCAGGGTGTCGGCAGCCTGCTTGGCCTGGTCCTCCCCGGCAAACTCCAGGTAGGCCAGCTCCTCACAGGTGGCGCCCGCGGAGCGGTACACCATGCCGCCGGTCAGGTCCTCCCGGCTCATGCCGGCGTCCTGGAAGCCGTACAGGATAAAGGCGGTATCCAGGTCCAGCTCCTCCAGCTCCTCGGAGAATACGCCGCCGTCCAGAATGGCCTGGGCCTGCTCCTTGGTGTAGGCGCTCTCTTCTCCGCCGCTCTTGCCGCAGGATGCCAGAGCCAGCAGGCACAGCATGCTCAGGACTAAAATTCCAATTCTCTTTCTCATACCGTGGGACCTCCCTCAGGGTACAGGGTCTCGTAGGAGACCGTGTGGGTTTTTAAGTACTCCAGCCACGCCTTGCAGTAGTCGCTGCGCAGGTGGACGCCGTCCTTGCTGGCGTCGGCGGGCAGCTGGCCGTCGGGACCGCTGAACTCGGGGTTCAGGTCCAGGAAGACCACCTGCTTTTCTTCCGCCGCCTTCTTCATTAAATCGTTATAGACCAACAGGTGCTCGTTTGTCAAGTAGCTGGCCCCGCCGCTCTCGGCGATTTTGTCCTCATTGAGGGGAATGAGGCCCTGGATGTAGATGACCGCGTTGGGCTGGCAGGCCCGGATGGCGTCGATGGCGTCGCAGTAGGCCTTATAGAAGCCCTCGTCGTCATAGTAGCCCAGCTCGTTGACGCCCAGGGAGAGATACACCTTTCCGTACTCCTTCAGGGCCAGGGCCTCCAGCAGGGTATACTGCTGGCCGTCGATGGTCAGGGCCTTCTTGGTGCCCAGCTTGAAGATGGACAGACCGTTGGAGGTCAGGTTTTCACCGCAGCCGATGCCGCTGTAGATGAGGAAGCCGTCGGTGCGGGAGTCGCCGATAAAGGCGGCGTCCTCAAAATAGGAGTTGTCCACCGCCTCGCTCTCCGGGCAGGGTTTGGAGAAGTCGTAGGCCGCAGCGGGCTGCGACTCCGTTCCGGTGTCCTGCTGGGAGCCGTCAGGGCTCTGGGTGGACTGGTCCTCTCCGCCCTGGGAGGAGGAGGTATCCCCCTGGCTCTGACTGCTGCTCTGGGAGGTCTCGCCTCCCAGCTGGGCGGAATCTCCGCTCTTCTCTGCGGGGGGCTGGGTGGTACATCCAGTCAGAATCACGGCTGTCAGAAACAAGCCGGACAGCCACCGGCCATGATTGTTCCAAATGCTCATGGTATCGTCCTCTTAAAAAATCAATCTCTTTTTATGGTTTCCTGCCCTTTTTAATGGGAAGCAGCTTGGGCAGCAAAATGCGCAGCACCGTGGATGCCAGCATGGCCCCCACCGCCAATGAGGCCGCCATGCCAAAGGTGTGCACCAAGGTGGAAATAAAACGGTCCGTCTCCCCCGCCACGCAGTAGCGCATGGCGTTGTAGATGCCCGCGCCCGGGACCAGAGGCAGCAGGGCCACCTGCAGATAGCCGGTGACCGGACAGCGGCGCAGCCGGGCCATGGTCTCAGAGAAGATGGCAATGACCACCGCGGCAAGAAAAGCGGGCATAATGTCGCCCCCCAGCACATGCTGGGCCAGCAGATAGGCAAACCAGCCCAGTGCGCCGCCAAAGCCGCAGATCAAAATGCCCATGCCCTGGATGTTGAACACCAGGCCAAAGCCAACACAGGCCACAAAGGACCACAGGCAGGGAGGAAAGATCTCCAAAAACAGTTCCATGGTCCGGCCCTCACATTCCAATGGCCAGGGAGACCACCACGCCCAGAGAGATGGCCGCCGCGGTGAGGATGGCCTCAGCCGTGCGGTTGACTCCGGAGATGATGTCGCCTGCCATAATTTCCCGCATGGCATTGGTCAGCGCCATGCCGGGCACCAGCACCATCAAGGTCCCGATGGTGATATAGTCCATACTATCCCCAAATCCGATCCGGGTGAGCAGCAGCGCCATGAGAGAGGCGATGGCCGCTCCGATCAGAGTCTGGAAAAATCCGTTGAAGCCCATGCGGCCCCCCAGATACAGCATCCAAAGGCCCACGCCCAGGCCGCACAGCCCGGCGCTGAGCAGGTCGGCCACGCTGCCCCCAAAGAAGGCGGCAAAAAAGGCGGCGGCCGTGACATAGCCCAGCAGCAGCACCCAGGTGGGATAGACCTTGTGGTTCTCCCCCAGCTTGTCCACCAGCTCCTTGGCCTCTTTCAGGGGAAGAGGCTCCCGGCACAGCCGGCGGCACAGGTCGTTGCACCGCTCCAGCAGCTCGATGTCCGTGCCGTGGGCGGGGATGCGCCGCATGCGGGTGATGGGGTGTCCCTGGGGCGTATTGACGCTGACGATCAGACAATTGGGAATGGCAAAGACCTGGGCCTGCAGGCCGTAGGCGGTAAGCAGCCGGTAGACTGACTCCTCCACCCGATAGATCTCCGCCCCGCTGTACATCAGCTGGTAACCCAGCTCCGTTCCCATATTCAGCAGGTCGTCGTATTCCATTCCAGCCACCCCCTCTGGAACAGGATACCATGTTTCCGCAAAATAACAAGCCTAAATTTCCTGACGATCCTCCTTCCGGAGCATGGGGCGGTATTTGTCGCTCTATGAATAAAGGACGCCCCAGCTCTCCCAAAAGTTTCTTTCTTTTTCCTCTTTTTTCGAGAAATTTTCTTGGGATGTTTTTTTCTTCTCTTCCACCATTTAGCTGTGCTTCCTGGGAATTTTATTTGCACCGGCCTTCCGATTATGGTAAACTATTCCCCATGGGGCCTGGAAATTCCCACCCGCTCCCGCCCAAACCTTGCCCCAGCGGGAGAGACAAGAAAGGAGCATCATGAAGCACTGGAACCGATGGACTGCCGTACTGTCCGGCGCGGCTCTGGCCGCCGCCTTGACCATACCTCTCCCT
>USCO01000179.1 GCA_900553135.1 uncultured Eubacteriales bacterium
CGACACCCCCGCCATCTGCGACCGCTACCAGGAGCAGTACCCCGACATCGTCCGGGCCATCCACCAGGAGAACGGCGGCCACGGCGAGGGCGTCAACCAGGGCATCCGCAACGCCCGGGGAATCTACTATAAGGTGGTGGACTCCGACGACTGGGTGGACGTGCCCTCCCTGCACAAGGCGCTGGACAAGCTGCGCCAGTTCGTCCGGGACGGCAAGCTGGTGGACATGATGGTGTGCAACTATGTCTACGAGCACGCCGAGACCAACACCCAGCGGGTGATGCACTACCGCAACGTGTTCCCCCGGAACAAGGTCTTTGGCTGGGACCAGATCGGCCGCTTCCGCCCCTCCCAGTATCTGCTGATGCACTCTGTTATCTACCGCACCCAGCTGCTGCGGGACTGCAAGCTGGAGCTGCCCAAGCACACCTTCTATGTGGATAATATTTTTGTCTACCAGCCCCTGCCCTATGTGAAGAATATGTACTACCTGGATGTGGACCTGTACCGCTACTTCATCGGCCGGTCCGACCAGAGCGTCAACGAGAAGGTCATGGTCACCCGGGTGGACCAGCAGCTGCGGGTCACCTACCACATGATCGACTCCCACGACCTGCGCCAGGTCTCCGCCCAGCACAAGAAGCTGGGACGCTACATGTTCAACTACCTGGCCATGATGATGGCCATTTCCTCCATCTTCCTGGTCATCGACAGCTCCCCCGAGGCCCTGGGCAAGCGCACCCAGCTGTGGGAGTACCTGCGCACCGTGGACTCCGGCCTGTACCACAAGATGAAGTACCGGGCCGTCTCCGCCTTTACCGCCTTCCCCGGCTATCAGGGCCGCAAGCTGTCTGTGGGCCTGTACCGCCTGGCCCGGAAGATCTACAAGTTCAACTAACCTACTTTTCTTGAAAGAAAAGTAGGCAAAAGAACTTTGTGCGAAACTGCGTTTCGCCTCTGGGGCAGAAGCCAAAGAGGAAGGACACAACTGCGTTTCGCTTCTGACACTACATCAGACACAGCCCCCAGGAGTGGCCCAGATGGCCGCGCCCGGGGGCTGTTTTCCATTTTTCGCACCAAAACCGCCGGAAATCCTCCGTACAATTACTATTAGCACAGATTATAGCAAGATAAAGATAAATAATTTTTCTTTATGAAAAAACTGTGGTATAGTAAGGCCACCAAACCAAAAGGAGAGATTTTCCTATGAAGCGGACAGAAAGCAAGGCGGCCATTTTGTGGCAGCTGTTCAAAGCGACCTTCTTGCTCAGTGCCTTCACCTTCGGCGGCGGATTTGTCATCGTATCCCTGATGAAGAAGAAGTTTGTGGAGGAGCTGGGCTGGCTGGAGGAGGATGAGATGCTGGACATCACGGCCATCGCCCAGTCCTCCCCCGGTCCCATCCCCATCAACGCCTCGGTGATCCTGGGCTACCGCATGTGCGGTCTGCCGGGCACCCTGGTAGCCATCCTGGGCACGGCCCTGCCCCCCATGATCATCATTTCGGTGATCTCCATGTTCTACGTCCAGTTCCGCAGCAATCCCATCATCGCCCTGGCCCTGCAGGTCATGCGTGCGGGTGTGGCCGCAGTGATCTTTGATGTGGTCATCAATCTGGCCAAGAACGTGATCAAGACCCGCCGGGCCATGTACATCGGCCTGATGATCGCCGCCTTTGTGGCCCGGGCCATCCTGGGCGTGGAGGCCACGGTGCTCATCCTGGTGTGCCTGGGTGTGGGCCTGGTGGATGTGGCCGTACAGACCCGAAGCAAGAAAGCGAACACGGAGGTGCAGGCATGAGTACGCTGCTGCAGTTGTTTTTCTCCTTCATTCAGGTGGGCATGTTCAGCGTGGGAGGCGGATACGCCGCCATCCCCCTGATTCAGAACCAGATCGTAGACGTCCACGGACTGATGAGCCTGGCTGAGTTCACCGACCTCATCACCATTGCGGAGATGACCCCCGGTCCCATCTCCATCAACTCCGCCACCTTTGTGGGCATGCGTCTGGCGGGGATTCCCGGTGTGCTGCTGTGCTCCCTGGGCTGCATCCTCCCCTCCTTCTTCATCTGCCTGGCCCTGGCCCACTTCTACTATAAGTACCGCAGCTTCCAGGGGGTCCAGACGGTGCTGTCCGCCCTGCGCCCCGCGGTGGTGGCCCTGATCGCCTCCGCCGGTCTGTCCATCCTCATGCTGGGCCTGTTCCCCAACGGCTACAGCCTGGGCCTGGAAGGGCTGCATGTGGTGGAAGCTGTGATCTTTGTGGGCGCCCTGTTCCTGCTGAGACGGTTTAAGCTCAGCGCCATCGCCACCATCTTCGGCTCCGGTGTGGTGGGCACGGCGGCCTATCTTCTGCTGGGTGCGCTGTAACCCATTTGTCCACTTCGTTCCCGGAAAATTCCTATAATATCCATCTCCCTCTCCCTTTCCTAGCAAGAAGAGAGCGGCCTGTTGGCCGCTCTCTTCTTGCGTTTTATTCTGTTTCCGATACTGGGCTCTGAAAATGCCCATCCTGCGTTAAAACCTGGCGAGGCGAAACGCAGTTTCGCACAAAGCTTTTTTGCCTACTTTTTTCTCGAAAAAAGTAGGTTATTCCTCGTCCAGTTTGAGGACAGCCATGAAGGCTTCAGTGGGCATCTGCACGGTGCCCAAACTACGCATCTTCTTCTTGCCTGCTCCCCGGCGGAACCATCCGCCGGGGGCCCCAAGGGCGATTGAACTGCTCGGGCGAAGTGAATTCGCCCTGCGCCAAGGTTTTGCCTGGGGCAAAACGCTTGTACGGCGCAAAGCGCCGCCCCGCGCTGCGGGGCCCCGGAAGGCAGAAGAAAATGCTGATTATTCTTCGTCCAGCTTGAGGACGGCCATGAAGGCTTCAGTGGGCATCTGCACGGTGCCCAAACTGCGCATTTTCTTCTTGCCTTCCTTCTGCTTCTCCAGCAGCTTCTTCTTTCGGGTGATGTCGCCGCCGTAGCACTTGGCCAGCACGTCCTTGCGCATGGCCTTGACGGTCTCGCGGGCGATGATCTTGCCACCGATGGCCGCCTGGATGGGCACCTCGAAGAGCTGACGGGGGATGTTCTCCTTCAGCTTTTCGCAGATCTTCCGGGCCCGGCCGTAGGCCTTCTCCTTGTGGGCGATGAAGGACAGGGCGTCCACCTGGTCGCCGTTGAGGAGCAGGTCCACCTTCACCAGCTCGCTGGGCTGGTAACCCTCCAGCTCGTAGTCCAGGCTGGCGTAGCCCTTGGTGCGGGCCTTCAGGGCGTCAAAGAAGTCGTAGATGATCTCGCCCAGGGGCATGGAGTAGTGCAGCTCCACCAGGTTGGTGTCCAGATACTGCATATCCTTGAAAATACCCCGGCGCTCCTGGCACATGGGCATGATATTGCCCACGTAGTCGGGGGGCGAGATGATGGAAACCTTGGCGTAGGGCTCCCGGGCCTCGGTGATGAGACCGGGGTCGGGGTAGTTGTGGGGGTTGTCCACCTTCACGGTGGTGCCGTCGGTCTTGTCTACCTCGTAGATAACGGAGGGCAGGGTGGTGACCAGGTCCAGGTCAAACTCACGCTCCAGACGCTCCTGGATGATCTCCATGTGGAGCATGCCCAGGAAACCGCAGCGGAAGCCGAAGCCCAGGGCGATGGAGGACTCAGGCTCGAAGGACAGGGAGGCGTCGTTGAGCTGGAGCTTCTCCAGGGCGTCCCGCAGGTCGGGGTACTTGGAGCCGTCCTGGGTGTAGATGCCGCAGTAGACCATGGCCTGGGCGGGGCGGTAGCCGGGCAGGGGCTCCTGGGCGGACTGCTCCACCCCGGTGATGGTGTCGCCCACCCGGGTGTCCTTCACATTCTTAATGGAAGCGGTGAACCAGCCTACCTCGCCGGCGGACAGCTCCGGGCAGGAATCCATGCCCAGGGGCCGCAGATAGCCGCAGTCCAGCACCTGATACTGGGCGCCGGAGGCCATCATCTTCA
>USCO01000180.1 GCA_900553135.1 uncultured Eubacteriales bacterium
CTGGCCTGGCGGCAGGCCGGCGGGGCGCTGCGGGCGCGGGAGACGATGGATTTGAGAGGAGGCCGGACGACATGAAGGAATTTCTCAACGTGGCTCTCCCCAAGGGACGGTTGGGGGAGCGAGTCTATGCCATGTTTGCCCAGGCGGGCTTTCCCTGTGAGGAACTGCTGGACCCCAAGCGGAAGCTGATTTTTGAAAATCCTGAGGCCGGTGTGCGCTACTTCTGGGTCAAGCCGTCGGATGTCCCTGTCTATGTGGAGCGGGGCGCGGCCGATGTGGGGGTGGCGGGAAAGGACATTCTGCTGGAGTACGGCCCAGAGGTTTATGAGCTGCTGGACCTGAACATCGGCAGGTGCCGGATGTGCGTGGCGGCAAAGAACGGCTTTCGGGACGACCCGGAGCGGACCCTGCGGGTGGCCACGGAGTTTCCCCACATCACCCGGACCTATTACACCGCCCGAAGCCGGGACATCGACATCATTCGGCTCCACGGCTCCATTGAAATCGCGCCCATTTTGGACTTGACGGACGTGATTGTGGATATTGTGGAGACGGGGACCACCCTGCGGGAGAATGACCTGACCCCCATTGAGACCATTGTCCCCATCAGTGCCCGGCTCATTGCCAACAAGGTGAGTTTCCAATTCAAGCACAAGGCCATCCAGACCCTGTATGAGGGGCTGAAGGAACAGGTGGCAGCCCAAGAGAAGGAGGCAGAGGAGACATGATACGCATTCTAAAGGAAGCGGAGACCAACCGGGGAGAGATCTTTGCCCGGGAGGACCCGGTGGACTCGGTGGAGGAACCGGTCCGGGCCATTCTGGCCCAGGTGAAAGCCCGGGGGGACGAGGCGCTGAAGGAGTATACCAAGGCGTTTGACGGGGTGGAACTCACCTCCTTGGAGGTGGGCCCCGGGGCGGTGGACGAGGGCTTCCGCAGCGCGGACCCCCTTTTGGTGGAGATTCTCTATCGGGCCGCCGAGCGAATCGCCGCCTTCCACCAGCACCAGGTCCGCAACAGCTTTTTGGTCAATGAGGAGGACGGCATCCTCATGGGGCAGAAGGTCCTCCCCCTGGCGCGGGTGGGGCTCTACGTCCCCGGCGGCACCGCCGCCTATCCCTCCAGCGTGCTGATGAACTGCATCCCCGCCAAGCTGGCCGGGGTAAAGGAGATCTGCATGGTGACCCCGCCGGGGAAAAATGGGAAGATTCCCCCCAACATCCTGGCGGCGGCCCGGATCTGCGGGGTGGACCGGGTGTTTCGGGTGGGGGGCGCCCAAGCGGTGGCCGCTCTGGCCTACGGCACGGAGAGCATCCCCAAGGTAGATAAAATTGTGGGTCCCGGCAACCAGTTTGTGGCGGAGGCAAAGAAGCAGGTGTTTGGCCAGGTGGGCATTGACATGGTGGCCGGCCCCAGTGAAGTGCTGGTGGTGGCCGACAGCTCCGCCCGCCCGCACTGGCTGGCCGCGGACATGCTCTCCCAGGCCGAGCACGACATGCTGGCTTCCGCCATCCTGCTCACCGATGACATCACCCTGGCCGAACAGGTACAGCAGGAACTGGAAAAGCAGTGCAGCCAGCTGCCCAAGGCCCAGATCGCGGGCAAGTCCCTCATGGACTGGGGCGCCATCGTGGTGGTGCCCAACATCATGACCGCCGTGGCCATCGCCAACCGCGTGGCTCCCGAGCATCTGGAACTGTGCGTGCGCGATCCCTGGGCCCTGCTGCCCCACATCCGCCATGCCGGGGCCATCTTCATGGGCCAGCACAGCCCCGAACCCGTGGGGGACTACTTCGCGGGCCCCAACCATGTGCTGCCCACCCTGCGGACCGCGCGCTTCTCTTCCGCGCTCTCCGTCCAGAACTTCTGCAAAAAAACCAGCATCGTGGCCACTTCGCCGGCCTTCCTGCTGGAAAACGCGCCTGCCATTGCTTCTCTGGCCCGTCTGGAAGGGCTGGAGGCCCACGCCCGTTCCGTGGAGATCCGCAGCAAGCGCTAGTGCCTTAAACAAACTGGATCAAGACTATGCGCATCACCACCAAGACTGAAATCAGCGCTTACCCGCTGCTGTCCCGCGGCAAGGTCCGCGACATCTATGACATCGACGACAAGACCCTGCTCATCGTCACAACCGACCGCATGTCCGCCTTCGATGTCATCATGGACAAGCCCATCCCCTACAAGGGCGTGATCCTGAACCAGATCACCCTGTTCTGGATGGACAAGTTCAAGGACATCATCCCCAATCATCTGGTGGAAAGCGATGTGGACCGGTTCCCCGCCGCCCTTGCCCCCTGGAAGGACGAACTTGAAGGGCGTGCCGTACTGGTCCGCAAGGCAAAGCCCCTGCCTGTGGAATGTATCGTACGCGGCTACATCTCCGGCTCGGGCTGGAAAGACTATCAGAAGACCGGCACGCTCTGCGGCTATCAGCTGCCTGCCGGCATGCGGGAATCGGACAAGCTTGAAACGGCCCTCTTCACGCCTTCCACCAAGGCCGAGCTGGGCCAGCACGACCAGAACATCAGCCCGGAAGAGGCCTCCCGCCTGCTGGGCGAGGACGTGGCCCGCAAGGTCCGGGAGACCACCCTGGCCATCTATGAAGCCGGACGTGCCTATGCCGCCAGCCGCGGCATCATCGTGGCCGACACCAAGTTCGAATTCGGTTTCGTGGACGGGGAACTGCGCCTCATCGACGAAGTGCTGACCCCCGACTCTTCCCGCTTCTGGCCCGCGGACCAGTACGAACCCGGCCGCAGCCAGCCCAGCTTCGACAAACAGTACCTGCGCGACTGGCTCACCTCCCAGCCCTGGGACATGCAGCCGCCCGCGCCTGCCCTGCCTGCCGAGGTCGTGGACGCCACGGCCCGGCGCTACCGTGAGGCCTACCACATCCTGACGGGCAAAGAATTCACCATCTAACCTGTGGTCACCGTCGCCAAGGCGACTTTGGCGACTTTTCTGGAGGATATTACATGCTGCTTCAAGGAAAAAAAGCCCTGATCCTGGGCCTGGCCAACAACAAGAGCATCGCTTACGGCATCGCCAATGCCTTCAAGGAACAGGGCGCCCGCCTTGCTTTCAACTATGTGGGCGACGCCATCAAAAAGCGTGTTGAGCCCCTGAGCGAAGAACTGGGAGGCGAGTTCACCTTCCAGTGTGACGTGACCGACGACGCCCAGATCCAGGCCGCCGCCGACCTGGTCAAGGAAAAGTGGGGCGAGGTGGACATCCTGGTCCACTCCGTGGCCTTTGCCAACCGTGAAGACCTGAGCGGCCGCTTCCTGGATACGTCGCGCGCCGGTTTCCATCTGGCCCTGGACATCTCCGCCTACTCCCTCACCGGCGTCTGCCGCGCTTTCGAGCCCCTGCTGCATGACGGTTCTTCGGTGCTGACCATGACCTACCACGGTTCCACCAAGGTCATCCCCGGCTACAACATCATGGGCGTGGCCAAGGCCGCTCTGGAAGCTTCCGTGCGCTACCTGTCCTACGACCTGGGCGAAAAGGGCGTGCGCGTCAATGCCCTGAGCGCCGGCCCCATCAAGACCCTGGCCGCTTCCGCCGTCTCCGGTCTGAAGAACATCTTTACCCGCGTGGAAGAGCACGCTCCCCTGCGCCGCAACGTGACCACCGCCGATGTGGGCGGTGCCGCCGTGTTCCTGGCCTCCGAGCTCTCCCACGGCGTGACCGGCGAAGTCATCTACGTGGACAGCGGCTTCAGCCAGCTGGGCATCTAAAACGACCATCAGGCGGCTGCCGCGGCAGCCAAGCCTTTTCTTGATGCTGACGGCCCGGCAACGGCGGGGCGGGACCATCCCGCTCCCCTGCCGGGCCTTCCGGTAGCAACGGACGAACTCCGGGACACCCCGGACAGTCTTTCAGGAGATCGTATGGATACCATCT
>USCO01000181.1 GCA_900553135.1 uncultured Eubacteriales bacterium
CACCAGCAGCGCCACCGGGATGAGGAAACGCAGGGTGGAGCCCGACTCCCCGCAGTCCAAAATGGGGGCGGGCCCGGCCTGGACGATGGAATTTCCCAAGCCGTGGACCTCCACCCTGCCCTGCCCCAGCAGCTCCATCCGGGCGCCCAGGGCGGACAGGCAGCCCAGGGTGGCTTCGATATCCTGGGACAGGTCCACATTGGAAATGGTACTCACGCCCCCCGCCAGGGCGGCGGCCAGCAGGGCCCGGTGGGCCTGGGACTTGCTGGGGGGTGGGGTCAGGGTCCCGAGAAGGGGGCCCGGCGTAATGGTCACATTCATATTATCCTCCAAACCGTTCCCGGAGCAGGTCCATGAGGGCCTGCCGCTCCATGGGACGGACCACGGCCCGGCCCAGCTGCTCCAGCACCACCAGGCGGATGGTCCCCCCGGCGTTCTTCTTGTCCAGGCCGATGGCCTCCTCCATCACGTCCCAGGGGCAGGGAATGGCGGTGGGCAGATCGTAGGCCTCCAGCACCCGGGCGATGGTCTGCTCGGTGTCCGCCGGGGTGATGCCCAGCTTGCTGCCCAGCCAGGCCGCCTGGCACATCCCGGCGGCCACCCCCTGGCCGTGGGTCCAGGTCTCGTAGCCTCCGGCCAGCTCAAAGGCGTGGCCCACGGTGTGGCCGAAGTTCAGGGTCATGCGCTCCCCGGTGTCCCGCTCGTCCCGCAGCACCACCTGGCGCTTCAGGTCGCAGCAGGTGTAGATCACGTCCTCGATGTGGTCCATGACCCCGGCCCGGCCCCCCAGGGAGGAGAGCAGGTCAAAGAAAGCCTTGTCCCGGATGCAGCCGTACTTGATGACCTCGGCCATGCCGTCGGAGAAGGTGCGGTCGGTGAGGGTGGTGAGCACCTCCGGGTCGATGAGCACCCCCTTGGGCTGCCAGAAGGCCCCGGCCAGGTTCTTGCCCGCCTTCAGGTCCACGGCCACCTTGCCCCCCACGGAGGAGTCCACCTGGGAGAGGAGGGTGGTGGGGATCTGGATGTAGTCCACGCCCCGCAGCACGGTGGCGGCGGCAAAGCCCGCCAGGTCGCCCACCACGCCGCCGCCCAGGGCGATGACCCCGTCGGTGCGGGTGAGGCGGGCGGCCATCATGGCTTCCCACAACTCCTCCAGCCGCGCCACCGATTTGCTGTGCTCCCCGGCGGGGACGGTGTGGACGGCGCAGGCAAGGCCCGCCCCCTCCAGGCTTTTCCGCACGGTATCGGCGTACAGGGGGCCCACGGTGCTGTCGGTGACCACAAAGACCTGGGCCGCCCGGGGCAGCAGGGCGCGCACCCGCTCCCCTGTGCGGGAGAGGAGCCCCCGCTCAATTTCAATGTCGTAGGCCCGTCCGGGCAGGTCTACGGTGAGGATTTTCTTCATTCCGCGTCCACCTTCTCCTTACAGATGCGGCCCTCGGCCAGCAGGGTACACAGGCGGTCCCCGTTGCCCTGGGCCAGGGCTTCCCGGTACTCCCCCAGGTAGCCGATCATCAGGTCCAGCTCCCGCAGCAGGTAGTCCCGGTTCTCCAAAAACAGGTCGGTCCACATGTGCTCATTGAGCCAGGCCACCCGGGTGAGGTCCATATAGCTGCCCGCCGAGTAGCCCTTGTGCATCTGGGCCCGGGGGCTTTTCACATAGGCGTTGGAGATGACGTGGCACATCTGGGAGGTGTAGGCGATCATCTCGTCGTGGTGCTCCGCCGTGGTCACCGTCAGGTGGGAGAAGCCCGCCGGGGCCAGCAGGGTCTTGACCCGCTCCAGCAGCAGGATGTCGTCCCCCCGAGGGGGCACGATGACCATGGGCGCCCCCACAAACATGTCCTCCTTGCTGTGGGCAAAGCCGGAGTACTGGGTGCCCGCCATGGGGTGGCCCCCCACAAAGGTGAAGCCGTATTCCTCCGCCAGGGCGAAGCCCACCTTGCAGATGCCGCTCTTCACGCCGCAGCAGTCGATGACCATGGCGTCCTTGGAGATGTAGGGAGCCATCTCCTTTAAATAGTCCATGGACACCTGGGGATAGAGGGCCACCAGAATGAGCTCGCACTCCCCCACGGTCTCCCGGTTCAGCTCCCCGGTGAGGACCCCCTGGAGCCGGGCAAAGTCCTGGACCACCCGGTTGCCGTCGTAGCCGTAGACCACCGCCCCGCTTTTGGCATAGGCCTTGGCCATGGAGCCCCCGATGAGGCCCAGCCCCGCAACGCCGATCTTCATCTCCTCCGCCTCCTTCTCTTAGTCCTCAGCCAGAGCGGCCGCCCGCACCCGGCGCACCGCCTTGGCCACGTCCTCAAACTGCTCGGGCCGCAGGGACTGGGCGCCGTCGCACAGGGCGTGGGCCGGGTCGTTGTGCACCTCGATGATGAGGCCGTCCGCCCCGCAGGCCGCAGCCGCCATGGCCATGGGCTTGACGTACCGGGCCACGCCGGTGGCGTGGCTGGGGTCCACCACCACGGGCAGGTGGGTGAGCTCATGGAGCACGGGCACCGCGGACAGGTCCAGGGTGTTGCGGGTGGTGGTCTCGAAGGTGCGCACGCCCCGCTCGCAGAGGATCACGTTCTCGTTGCCCCCGGCCATGATGTACTCCGCGCTCATGAGCAGCTCCTTAATGGTGTTGGCCAGGCCCCGCTTGATGAGGATGGGTTTTCTGGTCTTGCCCAGCTCCTTGAGCAGCTCGAAGTTCTGCATGTTCCGGGCGCCCACCTGAATGACGTCCACGTCCTCGAAGAGGGGCAGGTGGTTGGCGTTCATGATCTCAGTGACGATGGGCAGGCCGGTCTCCCGCTTGGCCTCCAGCAGCAGCTCGATGCCGTCGGCCTTCAGACCCTGGAAGTCGTAGGGGGAGGTGCGGGGCTTGAAGGCGCCGCCCCGCAGCATGGTAGCCCCCGCGGCCTTGACGCTCTTGGCCACGGAGATGATCTGCTCCTCGCTCTCCACGGAGCAGGGGCCGGCGATGAGGGCGAAGTTGCCGTGGCCCACTTTCAGCTTGTCCTTGCCAACCTCAATGATGGAGTCCTTGGGATGGAACTTCCGGTTGGCGCTTTTGAATGGCTCAGAAATATGCTTGACCCCCTCTACAATGTCCAGGCCGGTGATCAGGTCGTCATCCAGCTTGCTGGTGTCGCCGATGATCCCGATGATGGTGGCGTAGTCTCCGGTGGAGACGTGGGTGCGCAGGTTCTGGGACTCGATCCACTGGATGAGGTCCCGGATGCGCTCTTCCTTGGCGTTCTGCTTGACAATAATAATCATGGTCGTTTCCTCTCTTTCTGGCAGCCCTTCACCGGCAAACAAAAAGCCTGCGGTGAAGTGTCATTCACCGCAGGCCTAAAAACTTCCCTTTTCCCGCTCAGGCGACGGAGGGGAGCCGTTTGTTTGCAGCAAAAAACACTTTTACCTTTTTGAAGCCAAAGCCAAAAAAGTAAAAGTAGCCAAAAAAGTAAGCCGCAAACTGCTTCATCATGAAATTTGGCTCCTTTCCTCGTGTTCCGGTTGGGTTGTTTTTATGGTAGCACTACCCCCCGCCCCTGTCAATTCCCCTTTTATTGTTCTTACTCACAAAATCATGAAATTTCATCCCGGTCCTTTTTATTTATTTTATCTAAATTGTCGGTTTAAAGCAGAAAAGCGCCCCCTCCCGGCTTGCGGGAAGGGGCGCGGAGCTCACAGGGGTATTTACTTGGCGTACTCGATGGCCTTGGTCTCCCGCAGGAGGTTGACCTTGATCTGGCCGGGATACTCCAGCTCGTCCTCGATCTTCTTGGCGATATCCCGAGCCAGGAGCACCATCTGGTCCTCGCTGACCTGGTCGGGCTTGACCATGATGCGCACCTCGCGGCCGGCCTGGATGGCGTAGGACTTCTCCACGCCGGGGAAGGAAGAGG
>USCO01000182.1 GCA_900553135.1 uncultured Eubacteriales bacterium
TTATGGTGTAAGGTCTTTTCCCTTGTCAGTTCCATTCCAACTGGAAAATCTGGCGGTCGGTGTCCAGCTGCACCGCGCCGCTGTTGTTGCTGAGGGTGGTAGTCCGCCCCAGGCTGTTCTGGTAGGCCCCCAGGTAGACCAGCTTCCCGTCCTGCCACACGGCGGCCAGCATCTGAGTCTCATAGGTGCTGAACTGGGGGCAGATCACCGCCAAACGCTCTCCGTCCCAGGCGGCGCTGTTGCTCTGGGCCCAGTCGCTGAGCTGATACATTATATCTTCCGGAACGGGCAGGATGGATTCCAGGCAGTAGCCCTCTCCCTCCTCCACCAGAAGGAGCAGCCGCTCCGAACCGGCCTGGATCAGGCGAATGCCGTCGCCCTCCACATAGGCCAGTATGCTGACCCCGCCCAGCTGTCCCAGCTCCAACCGCTGGAGCACTTGAGCACTCTCCTCCTCCAGCACGGTGAGATACCAGGTTCCTGTCTCATCTTCGGTATACACCAGCAGCCGCCCCGCCTGGTCCCGGTCAATGGATATGGCGCTCTCCCCTTCGGGGAAGGGATACACGGTGTGAATGTCTCCCAGGCGCAGGGTATCCTTCCCGCCTACGTTCTGGGCCGGAATCAGAAACACGCCGTTGCCTCCCTGTACATGGCTGAGATCAGTTCTGGGCTGCCCCTCCTCTTCAAAGCGGTTGTTCAGCACCAGATACCAACCCTGCTCTCCCCGGACACTGTAGCTCTCCAGGAAGGGCTCACTGGGAACAGCCCCTTCCGCTCCCTGCACCGTGGCGGCATCCCCGGTCATCTCCTCCTGCGGCTCCTCCACGGGTGGAGTGGGGGAAACGTCAACGTCATACACCGCCCCTTTCTCGTTCATTTTCAGGGTGTAGTACAAGATAAAGTTCTGGGGCACGGGGATTCCGAAGAAGTTTTGGAACTGCTTGTCCGCTTGCTCCTGACTCATCCCCTCCCAGTCCACCGAAACCTGGTACTGATCGATCGTCATAGGCCAGGTGTCATACCAGTCATTCAGGCAGACCGAAAAGGTCCGGGTGGTACCCGGCTCCATCTCCTGGGCCAGGTCCTTTATGGGGGCCAGAAATGCTTCATAATTCCAGTGTCCCCACGAATCATCCAGCAGCCCGGTGTTGGAATTCTCAGAAGTGGAGATCCCGAAGTTACAGCTGGCCGGCGTCACTTTCAACTGCGTCGTGTATCCCCCGGTGTTACGCTCGTTCTGATAGGTGGTCAGCTCCGTCCTGGCCCCAGCGGGGTTTTGGGCGGAAAAGGTGGTCTCCCAAAACAGGTGGCTGTCCCACATCGTATGACAGGACACGGTAAGTCCCTGAGCATAGGCGGGGTCCCCCTCCAGGGTGGTCTGGGTGATCTCCACCTGTTCTCCTCCCCGTCCCACCCAAATGGGCAGGGCAATGAGGGCACACAGGCTCAGGCACACCAGGGGCACAAAGACCAGAAAACGCTTTTTCATGGGTCCTCCTCTCCCGTCAGATCCCGCAGGGCCCGGCTCACCCGGTCGGCCTGATAGCGGTAGGTCTCCTTCACATAGCCCATCAGGTCCTTGCCCTGCTCCTCCAGTTCCGGGGTGGTCACGTCTCCCACCAGCTGCCCCTGGCGCAGCAGCAGGGCCCGGCCAATGAAGTGCTCCACCTCCTCCAGCAGGTGGGTGGACAGCAGCACCGTCTCGTGGGGCTCCAGCACCCCCAGAAGCACCTTGTAAAAATCCTCCCGGTTGAAGATGTCGTTGCCCGCGAAGGGTTCATCCATGAGGATGTAGTCCGCCCCCTGGCTCATGGCCAGGATCACTTCCAGCTGGTTCTTCTGGCCGGTGGAGAAGCTGCCCGCCTTTTTATGCATGGGCAGCTGGAAAAACTCCATGAGGGCCTGGAAGCGTTTGTCCCGGAAGGTGGGGAAATGGGCTTTATAAAATTCCCGGTGCCCCGCCGGAGACAGGTTGGCGAAGAACGAGTGCTCGCAGGTGGCAAAGGAGAGCTTGGCGATGTTGCTGTGGGTGATGGGCTCTCCGTCCAGGGTGATGGTTCCCTGGTACTTCACATAGTTCAGGATACACTTCATCAAAGTGGTCTTGCCGGCGCCGTTTTCCCCAAACAGGCCCACGATCTCTCCCCGGGGCAGCTGCAGATCTACCCCATTCAAGGCGATCCGGCTCCCATAATGCTTGGTCACTTGTTTCAGTTCCAGCATAAAAATCCTCCTATCCAAACCGTCCAAAGCCGCTGCCACTGGTCCGCCGGGATACACTCCTTGGGCGTCACCCCAAAATAGAGCCCCGCGCACACGCCCAGCAGCAGCAGGTACATCACCGCCGTCCCCGCCGCCATGAGCAGGGGCAGGGTCCAGCACCGCCGCAAAAACTCCCACCGGTCGGGCAGGCGGCGCATGAGGTAGATGCTCTTGGTGACCTGCCGGTGGTAGAGATTGTAGTTGATCCCCTGAAACAGGGCCCACAGCAGGGGCAGGATCACCGCCCAGCGGTTCCACTGGATCAGCTGGCCAAACTCGGGCATCAGCGCCATCTCCGCCAGCACCCGCTTTCCATTCAGCCGGGTGTACAGGCTTTCATAGGCGCTCAAAAAGCGCATCCCATACAGGGCCAGGCAGATGCCACCGGGGAGCAGCAGCCACAGCAGGGCGTTGCGCCCCTCTCTCCGGGCGGAGAACCCCGCCGGAATCCGGGGCGTCAGCCAGGATTCAAACCTGGCCCAAGGAGTTTCGATTTTTTTCATGGTCCTCATCCTCCCTGCCGCTGTGATAGCACTCCAGGTCCACCACAGCACACATGGCCACAACCACGGCCGCCATCATGATCATCAGATCCAATGCGATCTGCCAGGCGGGGAGCACCCAACTCATGGAAGCCACCACCGACAGGATAAAAACCCCCATGGGGCGCTTGCCCCGGCGCAGGAGGCTGGCTCCCTGGGCGGTACTCAGGGCCAGGCAGATCAGCACCAAGATGTTCCGGACCCAGCGAAGGAAATCTCCCATGGGCAGGACGCTGTGGAGCAGGCTGGCCTGGTAGCTGGCCAGAAATACGGTGTTGGGTCCGGCATACTCCGCGGGAAGCTGGGCGTTATACCAAACAGCCATGCCTAGGAGAATGGCCATCTCTCCCACCCAGAACAGGACCAACAGCAGCAGGTTGCTCAGAGCGATGGTAAGGTCTGCTTTCAGCCCGGGCAGCCGCAGCCGCCGCATGGTATACTCCCCTCCGCGGGAGGAGGTGTACAGAAGCAGCATCAGCAGGGCCAGCAGCCCCACCGCCCACAGGGTGCTCACATGCCCATCTCCAAATATGGTGTTCAGGTCGTAGGGCGCCATGACCCATGTGTCTGCCACCCGGTCATAGGCCTCCTGCCGCCGGTCCAGCCAGGGCAGAAACAGGGTGATCTGTGCCGCACCCATAGCGGCCAGCAGCAGCAGCACCCGGCCCAGGCACCGTCCCGCTGTAAGCATGACCAACGAAGTATACCGTCTCATGTCTGTCCTCCTTCCTCCGCGGCCGTGTCCCACAGCCGCGCCACCAGACTCAAGGTCTCCTCCCGGGAGAACCCCGTCCCTTTCAGCAGCGCCACCAGAGAGGCCGCCTCGCCCTCTACCAGCTGGCGGCGGATGGCCGCCACCTTCTCCTCGTCCAGGGTCAGCACGCTTTTGGCGCCCGTCCGCGACTCCATGAGTCCCTCCTCCTCCAGGATACGGTAGGCTTTCTGCACCGTGTTGGGGTTGACTCCCAGGGTGGCGGACAGCACCCGGCGGGAGGGCAGCTCCTCCTGGTCCGCCGCCGTTCCCGCGGCTACCATGCG
>USCO01000183.1 GCA_900553135.1 uncultured Eubacteriales bacterium
CCATAAGCTCCAAGGGGAGATGGGAAAGGTTTTTGTTTTCCAGCGTCACATAGCAGATATACCAGTTATACGGGACTTCTACCTCATAATCGTTGCCCTCGCTATCTGTGCGGGTTTCCGTCCGGTAGCGCACCTCCACCACCACATCCTCGGTGAGAATGTATTGGCGGTCAAAAAGCATTTCCAGGGTGCCCTGTACCTGGGCAAGCGTCCATTCCCCCTCGTGGAGCACAGAGAGAATGGAGATGAGCACATAGGGATCGTGTTCGATCCCGTCCAGGTCAAAATGGTATTCGTCATAGTCGTGGGTGCTTTCGTAGGTGTCCAGGTAGTTTTGCAGCTCCGCCTCCATATCCACATAGGCGGCCTCAGCACCCAGGATGTCCTCATCCTTTGATGGATAGGTGGTAGCGCCCACGGCCCCCGCGCCGGAGTTGCCCAGCATCACCAGGGAGGACGAACAGGACTGCATCATAAAGAGCAGGAGCACACAGGCCAGGGCCAGCACTATACAGCTCCCATTTACGTTGCCCTGCTGTCGTGGGTCTTTCTTCGAGAACGGATCGGCCGCGCCGATGTGGTCAGCGTCGCCTTTGTTGTTCTTGGAATGGTGTTTTTCTTTCTGGACAGCAACAGCGGGGGCAGCCTGCAAGGAAACATCATCGCTATCTTTAACGGCGTGACCTTTGCCGGAATCTCGATTTTTCTTCGGCTTCAGAAAAACGGAGATCCCGCCTTGTCCATGTATTTCGGCAATGTCATTTCTGCTGTGGTTGGACTGCCCATTATGTGGAAGGCCGGACTGCCGGACACCACCAGCATTCAGTTTCTCCTGCTGGCGGGCCTGTTGGTCGCAGTCAGCTATACCCTCTACGCCAAAGCCAGCACCGGTCTGTCTGCGTTGGAAACCGTGCTGCTGCCCATTATTGACCCGGTCATGAACCCGGTTTGGGTATTTCTCTTCTTGCACGAGCGCCCCGGACTGCTCACCATCGTGGGGGCAGCTGTTATTTTGGTTGCCGTAACCGTGCGGGTGGTTTCCGGAATCCTGCAGCCGTCCGAGAAACTTGCGAAAGCGGGGAAATAATCACCCCCAGGAACGTTGGAAAGCATCCTGTTGTTACAAGTTCTTTCCGCCTGTGCCGCCTACTGAAGGTCTCCCGCTGTTTCTGTGTTGAACTTGTGTTCAAACGCTTGTATAATGAAAGAAATTGAAATCAAAAGTTGTAGTCCTGCCGACTTCCAGAAGAGAAACACACTCACAGTTTCAAGAGAGAGGGGAGACAATTTTGAAGTACGATTTCACTTCCATCATTGATCGCCGCAGCATGGATGCCATTGCCGTGGAAGGCATCGGCCACAAGTTTTGGGGTAATGAGCCTACCGCTCCAAAGGACGGGTTTGATCCCATTCCCATGTGGGTGGCGGATATGAATTTTGCCACCTGTCCTGCCGTTCCAGCCGCTGTCATTGAGCGCACAAAGCACCCTCTCTACGGCTATTTCCAGCCTCGGGATGAATATTACCAGAGCATCATAAACTGGCAGACCAAGCGCAACGGTTTTGTCGGACTCAAACGGGACTATATCGGCTATGAGAACGGAGTCCACGGCTGCGTCACCAGTGCCATCCAGACGCTCTCCGCGCCGGGAGACAAAATCCTGCTCCACAGCCCCACCTATGTGGGATTTCGCGCCGATGTGGAGGGTCTGGGCCGAACCTCCGTCTACAGCCCTCTGAAACGGGATGAAAATGGCATCTGGCGCATGGACTATGAGGACATGGACCAAAAACTGAAGAAATACCACATTCATCTGGCCATTTTCTGTTCTCCTCACAACCCAACCGGCCGGGTCTGGGAGCGGTGGGAGCTGGAAAAGGCCATGGAGGTGTATGAGGCCAACCAGTGTCTGGTGATATCGGACGAAATTTGGGCGGACATTGCCTACACCCGGCACATCCCCACCTTGATGGTCAACGACTGGGCCAGAGAGCACACCGTGGCCGTCTATGCTCCCTCTAAGACCTTTAATCTGGCGGGTCTCATTGGCAGCTACCACATCATCTACAACGATTATCTTCGGGACCGGGTAAAGGCCTGGGGCGACGCTACCCACTATAACGAAATGAACGTCCTTTCCATGCATGCCCTCATTGGGGCCTATTCGGAGGAGGGACAGGCGTGGACGAATGAGCTTCTCCAGGTGCTGGAGGGCAACTGCAAGTATGCCTATGAACATATCCGGGGCAACTACCCCGGCGTGTTTGCCGCCATGCCCCAGGGGACCTACATGTTGTTCCTGGATCTGACTGACTACTGTAAGCGCACCAGCCGGACGCTGGACGAGATCATAAAAGCCGGCTGGGATGTGGGCGTGGGCTGGCAGGACGGCCGGGCCTTCAACGGCCCCTGCCACATCCGTATGAACATGGCCTCTCCCCTCTCCCGCATCCAGGAGGCATTTGCCCGCCTGGATAGATATGTATTTTATAAGTAAGAAAATCCATTTTATGGCATCTGTTGACACCAAGATCACTCTCAGTACGCCTTGCCTCTTCCGGTACCGGAGTATTGGAGAAGCAAAATATCTTGCGTGCAGTAAGGGTATGTAGTCCCTGTATCTCTTTCAGAAAAAATTTTGATATGTGTCTTGACATTTCCTATTTCATCAGATACACTGTACAATGTAAAAGGGTTTTCCCTTTCCTGTATTGTGTATTTTGTGAATTGAATGCTGCTTCGCAATTCCAGATGTGATGGCAGTCATGTCGGCGTATGCGAAACCCAGCAAGAACAGAAGGTCTCTGTGCCTTTTGTTTCTTGCTGGGTTTTTCTTTTTCCCTGATTCACATACGGGAAAGGCGCAATTCCCGCACATATATTTGTAGAGGAGGTACCCCCATGAAACGAAGGCTGTTATCCCTATTTCTTGTGCTTTCCCTTGCCTTGTCACTGGTCATGATTCCGGCATCGGCAGATGACGGCACACCACAGCCCCTGCAAGCGTCTACTGTACAGGCTGTCTATCTGGGCGTGCAGGACTACGGCACTGTCACCTCCAAGGACAAGAGCAACTTCACCCACCTGTTCAGCGTGGACGGCTCTGTTCAGGGCTACCGGGTCGATGACGCCGACAACTACGCCCTGCAGAACCAGCTGGCCGAGGGCTATGTCTACGATATTACCGTAGAGGACGGCACCGTCTCCCAGGTGCAGGCCGCCCAGGCCGCTGCCCAGGGCGAGATCACCGCTGCCGACGAGAACTCCATCACCGTGGACGGCAAGCAGATCTCCCTGGAGGGCGCTTCCATCTACCGCATCACCTCCCAGGCCGGCGGCAGCCAGGTAGACTCCGCCGAGGCCGCTGACCTCACCGTTGGCGAGACCGTCAAGGTCTACGGCGACTCCAACCCTACCATCTATCTCACCTTCGTGGCGCAGGACTACGAGGCTCCCATCGACGGCCAGGCCGGTGTCCGCACCCTGAAGAACTTCCTGGCCACCGCTCTGGAGCCCGCCGGCACCGCCCTCTACGTCTACGGCGGCAGCTGGGACTGGCAGGACGTGGGCTCCTCCGCCCAGTCCACCACCATCGGCATCCCCCAGACCTGGATCGACTTCTTCCAGAGTCAGGACGCCAACTACACCTACAAGAACAGCGGCGATCCCGCCCATTCCTACTACCCCCACAAGGCCTGGAACCAGTACTACTTTGCCGGCGTGGACTGCTCCGCCTATGTGGCCTGGGTCACCTACAACGTCATGAACACCCAGAGCGGCAACGACGGCTA
>USCO01000184.1 GCA_900553135.1 uncultured Eubacteriales bacterium
ACTACACCGTGGACATCGACGACGGTGAGACTCCTCTGGATCCCGGCCCCGGCGGTAATGGCAGCGGCGACGGTGATACCGACATTGGCGACGGCGAAGTGCCCCTGGATCCCGGCACCGGCAACGGCGGTGACGGCACTGACATCGGCGACGAGAACGTGCCTCTGGTTCCCGCCACTGGCGATAACCTGGCCCTGTGGGTCCTGGCCGCTGTGGTCTCCGCTGCTGGCCTGGTGTACCTCACCGTCACCGGCAAGAAGCGCGAGCAGGAGAACGGCTGAGTTTTTCTGAGCGGATTGAAATCTGAATAAGAGCCGGGCCTGTGGAATTGCTCCACAGGCCCGGCTGTTTTATTGGAAAAATTGAAGAATTATTCTGAGGACAGGAAACAATAAGAACCCGCCCTCCGGGCGGCGAGACTAAAAAAGAAAGACACGACGCAAGTCGTGTCTTTCTTTTTTGGTGGAGGCGGGGGGAGTCGAACCCCCGTCCGAAAACTCTTCCATGGGAACTTCTCCGGGCGCAGACGGTTATTCCGGGAGTCTTGCTCTCCCTGTTCCCTTCGCCCCGGGCAAGCCGTCACGCCCGGGGGTCAGGTGAGCTTCATGATTCATGGCCGGCGCAAAGCTTTGCCGGCGCACGTGCACCACTAAACGACGCCTGATCCCGGCTCGTGGTCCTTCCGGGTCAGACGGCCGCCTTTAATTAGGCAGCGTAAGCGTAGTTATCGTTGTTCTTTAATTTATAAAGAATGCCCGTTTTAAGGTGGCCAGGCGCCACCGCCCGCTATTCCCACTTCCGCGTCCCCGTCGAAACCGGTACGCCCCCTCGTCGTCGGAGCAAGCTCCGTATCGTTCGCTTCCGGCAAAAGCCGAAAGCTCATTCACTACGCTGTTCCTCCTCTTCCAAACGAACCCGCTGTTGCTGGGCTTCGTTTGGAGTACGGGAGAAAGAGGTGGGAACTTCTCCTCCCCGGTGGGGGAGGAGAAGATTCTATTTTTGATTAAACCTTCTCAGGTTCGGGATAGTCCACGCCGAAGGTCTCCACGGTGACCTTCTTCATGCGCTGGGTCTCACGGGGCTTGTCGTTCCAGTCCCGCTTGGTGGACACGATGGCGTCGGCCACCTCCATGCCCTCGATGACCTTGCCGAAGGAGGCATACTGGCCGTCCAGGTGGGGAGCCTGCTCCACCATGATGAAGAACTGGCTGCCGGCGGAGTCAGGGGCCATGGTCCGGGCCATGGACAGCACGCCCCGGTCATGCTTGAGGTTGTTGGGGAAGCGGTTCATGGTGAACTCGCCCTTGATGGAGTAGCCGGGGCCGCCCATGCCGGTGCCGTCGGGGCAGCCGCCCTGGATCATGAAGCCGGGGATGACCCGGTGGAAGATCAGGCCGTCATAGTAGCCCTTCTGGATGAGGCTGATGAAGTTGTTCACGGTGTTGGGGGCCACGTCGGGGTAAAGCTCCGCCTTCATGACGCCGCCGTTCTCCATTTCAATGGTCACGATAGGATTCTGTGCCATGGGAAACACTCCTTTTCTGTCAATACCGGCTGGACCGGGATTTCATGGTGCGGTCCATCTCCCGCTTGGCGTCCCGCCGGGCGGCGGATTCCCGCTTGTCATAGAGCTTTTTGCCCTTGGCCAGGCCCAGCTCCAGCTTCAGCCGGGGACCGCGGAAGTAGATGGACAGGGGAATGAGGGAATAGCCGTCCTGCTTGATGCGGGCGAACAGGCGCAGGATCTCCCGCTTGTGCATCAGCAGACGGCGCTGGCGCAGGGGGTCCTTGTTGAAGATGTTGCCCTTTTCGTAGGGACTGACGTGCATGCCGATGACCCACATCTGCCCGTCCTTGATGTGGCAGAAGGAATCTTTCAGGTTCACGTGACCCAGGCGGATGGACTTGACCTCGGTGCCGGCCAGTTCAATGCCGGCCTCGAATTTTTCCTCAATAAAGTAATCGTGGTAGGCCTTGCTGTTTTTGGCCACCACCTTCACGGACTCCGCCATGGGACACCTCCCTTCCCGGAACTACCATGTTCTGAATGGTACCCTAATATACCACATTTTTGCGGAAAAAGCAAGGCGGTTTCCGGCGATGGGAAACCCTGTTGACAAAAGTCCGAAAACGGACTATACTACCCAGACAAGAATGGTCCGAAACCGGACAAATGGAGGAAGCTATGGAAACCTTGACCTTTGAGGAGTTTATCCGCCGCTACAACGGCTTATACAAGGAGAATAACGGTATTTACCACCGCCTGGCCCGGCACTTTGGTCTGTCGGACAGCGCCTTTTCCATTTTGTACACACTGCGGGAGACAGAAGGGCAGGTCAGCCAGAGTCAGCTGTGCGGAGAGCTGTTTCTCAGCAAGCAGACGGTGAATTCCGCCCTGAAGCAGCTGGAGCAGGAGGGGTATCTCACCCTGGAAAATCTGCCCGGCAGCCGCCGCAGCAAGGGCATCCAGGTGACGGCCCGGGGCGAGGAGCTGCTCCAGCGGGTGGCCGACCCTGTGCTGGCCCTGGAAGAGCGGGCTTACAGCCATCTGACCCTGGAAGAGCGGCAGCAGGTGCTGGAGCTGGGGGAAAAGCTGCTCCAGGCCCTGCGCCAGGAGACGGGGGCGCTGCTGGGCGAGTCGGAGGAGGGGTGAGGACATGAAGATCAAGCTATCCGACCACTTCACCTACCAGCGATTATTGCGCTTCACCCTGCCCTCGGTGGTGATGATGGTGGTGGCCTCCATCTACAGCGTGGTGGACGGCCTGTTTGTCTCCAACCTGGTGGGCGACGTGGCCCTCTCCGCCGTCAACATCGTTTTCCCGGTGACCATGATCATCGGGGCCTTTGGCTTCATGCTGGGGACGGGGGGCAGCGCCATTGTGGCCCGCACCCTGGGCGAGGGGAAGAAGCAGCTGGCCCAGGAATACTTCTCCCTGCTTATCTACACGGTGATTTTACTGGGCGGCGTCATGTCGGTGGTGTGCGTGGCCCTGACCGAGCCCATTGCCCGCCTGGCGGGGGCCAGCGACCTGCTCCTGCCCGATTGCGTGGCTTACGGCCGCATTATGCTGGCGGGCAGCGTGGCCTTTATGCTCCAGGTGGTGTTTCAGAGCTTCTTTGTGGTGGCCGAGCGGCCCCAGCTGGGCCTGTTTTTCTCGGTGGCCGCTGGCGTGACCAACATGGGCCTGGACTACGTGTTCATCGCCCTCATGGACCTGGGGGTAGCAGGAGCTGCCCTGGCCACGGTGGCGGGCTACTGTGTGGGCGGCGTAATCCCCCTGATCTACTTTCTCACCGGGGAGCGCTCCGGCCTGCGCTTAGGGAAAACCCGGCTGTACGGCGGGCAGCTGCTTCAGGCCTGTGCCAACGGCTCCTCGGAACTCATGAGCAACATCTCCGCCTCCATCGTCAGCATCCTCTATAATCTCCAGCTGATGCGTCTCATTGGAGAGGCGGGGGTGGCCGCCTATTCCGTGATGATGTACGTGGACTTTGTCTTTATCGCCGCCTTTTTGGGGTTCTCCGTGGGCAGCGCCCCCATTGTCAGCTTCCACTACGGGGCGGACAACCGGGGCGAGCTGAAAAGCGTGTTCAAAAAGAGCGCCGTCATCATCGGGGTGACGGCGGTGGTGATGGTCACCGCCTCGGAGGTGCTCAGTCACCCCCTCTCAGCCGCCTTTGTGGGCTACGACCAGGAGCTGCT
>USCO01000185.1 GCA_900553135.1 uncultured Eubacteriales bacterium
TTCAAAGCCTTCCACTACTTTGTCCATCATGCTTTCAATGCGGTGCATGGCGGCGGTGATGTTCTCACCCGCCACCTCCTGGTCCTCCAGCTGGGCATAGGCCCGCAGGATTTTCAGGGAGGTGGGCAGGTAGTAGCTGAGGAAGCTGTGCAGCTGAGGAGACTTTTCAGGGTGAGAGCGCTGATAGTCGAAGATCTTGGCGGTGATGACGCCGATGCGGTCGATCTGCTGGCTGAGCTTGGGATCGTCGATCTGATCGTTGACGCTGCGGATCTCGGCCAGTACCGCATCCTGCTGGTTGGGCTCCTCCTCCTTGGCAGGCTGGGGAGCGGGCTCCTCCTTGGGAGGATCAGAGATGCCCTGACCGGAGAGGACCAGGGTGTCCCGCCCAAGATCCAGATATCCGCCGGGGAAGAAACCGTCCTCCAGCATGTCCTCCAAATCGTCCCGCACGTTTTTGGCAGAGAAGCCGGAAGCGGAGGAGAGGGAGGAGAGGGTGATGGAGGGGCGAGAGCCGATCATGGCGATGTACTGGCGGAACCGAGCCGCCTTTTTCTGCCGGCGCAGACCCACCAGCAGACAGCCCGCCCCGGCTCCGGCAAAGCAGAGAATGGGCAGGATGTTCAGCAGCTCCTCCACAAACCATACGGGCTCTCCGTGGAGAAGCCAGTAGACAGCCTCCTGGATGCCGGCGAGGGAGGAGATCACGAAGATGGCGGTGAGAATGCCGCCCACCACCGTCAGGCGCTTGCCCTTGCTGGTCATGTCGTTGATGTGCTCCAGACGGAAATCCGCCCGGGAGGCGCTGGGCCGGGAGGCCGGGCCGGTGGTGCGGGCCCCTACAGGGGTCTGCTGCTCCTGGCGTGCATCGTAGGGATGGCGGCCGCGCTTTTTCCCGCCCAGAAGTTTTACCACGATCATCAGGATACCGATGGGCGCTGTGAAGCCCATAAAGATCAGGACAATGGCGATGAGCCAATAGGCACCGTCACCCTTGGGCTGTTTTCTGTTTTGTGTACTAGACATGAAGGACCCCCCAAAACTGACGCCGGGCAAGGGTTTGCTCTGCCCCGGCGAGTGCTTAACATGATCATAGCATCTTTCCCTCAAAAGAACATTGAGGTTCTCTTAAAAAAGTTTAAAGGGAGAGGTGCATAAGATGCAATCCTATGATACCCCGGCGGGAAGGAAAAGTAAATCCCCGGGACTGATTTTTTCACAGGACATTGTAACTGTTCTGTAGTTGTAAGGGGGAAGGGCGGGTGATATAATGTAGCATAATCCTCATATACTAAAAAAGGTCGAAAAACGGCTCTTTTAGAGGAAAATGAAAGAAAAATCCCAAATCTTTGGGATGGAGGAATGCATATGGACCAGGAAAACAAACAGGGTAAGCGGGTCGCTTCCACCAAGGGGAAGAAGGCCGCGCTCATCGCCGGCGGCGCAGCCGCGGTGGTTTTATGTGCCTATGCCGGGCTGTGCGCCTGGGTGGGCAGCTCTGACGCCATTTTGAACCACGTCAGCGTGGGCGGCGTGGATGTGAGCGGAATGACCCAGTCCCAGGCCAGCCAGGCCCTGGAGGACAGCATGTCCCAGGCCAAGGGCGCCATGGAGGTGGACCTCTCCTACGGCACGTGGCAGGGCGTCCTTTCCGGCTCTGCCGCCCAGCTGGATGCCCAGGCCTGCGCCCAGGCGGCGTGGGAGGTGGGAAGAGAGAACTTCCTGCTTCAGGGTGGAGCCTATCTCAGCCATCTCATGGGCGGAGCCCAGGATATTGACCCGGTGGTGACTTGGACTCAGTCCGGCGAGAGCGAGCTGAACGCCCTTCTGGACGAGGCGGACCAGCAGGTGAGCGGCACCACTACTTTGGCTACTTACGCAGTGGAGGGCGAGGAGCTGGTGCTCACAAAGGGCCGCACCGGCGTGACCGTGGACCGGGAGCAGACCAGCGGCCTGGTGCTTCAGGCCCTGGCCGATGAGGCCGCCCGGGCCATGTCCGGCAGCCAGGTGGAGACCGAGACGGTGGAGCTGCCCACCCACGAGACGCCGCCCCAGGACCCGGACTTTGACGCCATGTACAGCGAGATCCATACCGAGGCCCAGGACGCCCAGCTGAACCCCGATACCCTGGAGGTGTCGGAGCACGTGGTGGGCGTGGACTTTGACCTGGAGGCCGCCAAGACCGCCTATGCCCAGGCGGGAGAGGGGGAGTCCGTGCGGGTGCCCCTGACCATCACCCAGCCCAACGAGACCAAGCAGAGCCTGGAGTCCAAGCTGTTCCGGGATCTGCTGGGTGAGGGTACCACCACGGTGAGCGGCTCCTCCAACCGCAAGCACAACGTGAAGCTCTCCGCCCAGGCCTGCAACGGCGTGGTGCTCATGCCTGGAGAGGTGTTCTCCTATAATAATACTACCGGCAGCCGTACCGCGGCCAAGGGCTACCTCTCCGCGCCCGTCTACTCGGGCAGCACCTCGGTGGACGAGGTGGGCGGAGGTATCTGCCAGACCTCCTCTACCATCTACTATGCGGTGCTGCACACCACCCTGGAGGTGGTGGAGCGGGCGGCCCATCGGTTCAATACCGGCTATGTGGATGAGGGCATGGATGCCACGGTATACTATGGCCAGACCGACTTCCGCTTTAAGAACAACACCAACTATCCCGTCAAGATCGTCACCCAGAGCTACGACCAGGGCGGACGGCGGAAGCTGACCGTCAAGATCTACGGCACCAACGAGACGGGCAACTATGCCGTGCCCAAGAGTACCACCTATGACGTGGTGCCTCCCACTACGGTGTATAAGCCCGACGAGTCCATCCCCCAGGGTACCACCAAGGTGGACAGCAAGCAGAACCCCTATACCGGCATCAGCGCCCAGACCTACCGCTACATCTACGATAAGAACGGAAACCTGCTGGAGAAGCAGAACATGGGCGTCAGCGTCTACAAGATGAGAGAGAAGACCATTCTCTACAATCCCGCCGACGGTGATCCCTCCACTTGGGTGAACGGCCAGCCGCCTCAGCCCCAGCCTCAGACTCCGCCCACCACCGAAACTGGTGACTCCGGGACTGCGGAGACCTCCGGACAGGGCACAGACGCCGGGACTTCTGCCCAGACTGATGGCGGCGGGACCCAGACCGCGGGAGAGGCCGCATAACAAAGAAAACGAGGTTAACGCATGTTTCAAGGATTTTCCCAGCAAGCGGTGGATTTCCTTTGGGGAATCCGCTTCAACAACGAGCGGGGGTGGTTTGAGGAGCACAAGCAGGAGTACCTGACTTATGTTGCCGCACCCATGCGGGAGCTGGGAGAGCAGATCCAACAGGTGATGGAGGAGGAGTTCCCCCGCCTGGGTCTGAATCTCCACGTCTCCCGCATCTACCGGGACGCCCGGCGGCTCCATGGCCGGGGGCCCTACAAGGACCACCTGTGGCTGACCCTGCGCCGCCCCAAGGAGCAGTGGGTGAGCCTGCCCGCCTTCTATTTTGAGATCGCTCCGGAGTACTACAGCTTCGGCATGGGGTGCTATGACCCCACGCCGGTGACCATGGCCAAGCTGCGCGCCCGCATCGACCGGGACCCCAAGCCCCTGGAAAAGCTGGCCCGGAAGCTGAAAAAGTCCCCCTTCACCCTGGAAGGGGCGGAGTACAAGCGGCCCAAGGGAGACCCCGGCCCCCTGCTGTCCCCCTGGTA
>USCO01000186.1 GCA_900553135.1 uncultured Eubacteriales bacterium
CAAGCTTTCTTTCAAGAAAGCGGGCTTACTTTTCTTGAAAGAAAAGTAAGTTAGAGATTTCTCAGAATTTCCTGGCGCTTCTGGTCGTACTCCGCCTGGGTGATGAGCCCGCCGTTCTTCAGGGACTGGAGCTGCTCCAGGCGTTCCTTGGCGTTGAGGGCGGTGGAGGGGATGTGGTCATGGCTCTGGGGGGCAGAGGAGGGAGTCTCCTCGTGCTTTTCCAGCACCTCGTCCATGAGACCCACAATGGTCTCCTCCTCCACGCCGGTCTCCACGTCGTAGCCCACCCGCTGGGCCATGCCGTTTTTGCTCACGGCGGTGATGATGCCCATGACCATGAACAGACCGCCGATGGCCAAAAAGGGCAGGCCGAACAGGCCGGCGGTGGGAATGATCTCGGTCACGGCTACCACAACAAACACAAACCCAAAGATGGCCTGGACCACGCCGATGCCCCGGCGCACCCCCTGGGCCGCTCCGGTGGGCTGGCTCTGGACGGTGATCCATCCCCGTCTATGTCTGCTCATCCTGTCGCCCTCCTATTCTATTCGTAATATATATGCCGGATATTACTCTTCGGATTCGGATTTCTCGGCAGTCTCCTGGATTTCGGGGGCCTGCTCCTCCTGGGCAGCCTCGGCGGCGGGGGCGGGAGTCTCCTCCTCCCGGTCGGCCAGGGCCAGGGAGATGACCTTGTCACCCTCCTCCTTGAAGCGCATGACAATGACGCCCTGGGTAGCGCGTCCGGCCACCCGGATGGTATCCACGTGGGTGCGGATCAGAATGCCCGCCTGGGTGACCAGGAGCAGGTCCTCCTCGCCGCCCACCACCTTGATGCCGACCACGCCGCCGGTCTTTTCGGTGACGGCGTAGTTCTTGATGCCGATGCCGCCGCGGTTGGTGATGCGGTACTCCTCCACGGGGGTACGCTTGCCATAGCCCTTCTCGGTGATGGTGAGCACGCACTTGCCGGCACGGGCACGGGCGGCGCCCACCACGTAGTCGCCCTCCCGCAGGCGGATGCCGCGGACACCCACGGCCTCACGGCCCATGGGACGCACGTCGTTCTCGTCGAAGCACACCGCCATGCCGTCGTGGGTGGCGATGAGGATCTTCCGGGTGCCGTCAGTCTCCCGCACGGAGATGAGCTGGTCGCCCTCCTCCAGGCGCAGGGCCCGGATGCCGCTGTTGCGGATGTTCTTCAGGGCAGTGACGGGCAGACGCTTCACGGTGCCGTTGCGGGTGACCATGACCAGATACAGGTCGGGGTTGTCCAGCTCCCGGGTGTGGATCATGGTCTGGACCTTCTCGCCCTGCTCCACCTGGATGATGTTGACGATGTTGGTGCCCTTGGCGGTCTTGCCGCTCTCGGGGATCTGGTAGCCCTTCTTGCGGTAGACCTTGCCGGTGTCGGTGAAGAAGAACAGGTAATCGTGGGTGGAGGCGGTGAACACGTCGGCCACGCAGTCCTCCTCCCGGGTGGTCATGCCCTTCTTGCCCATGCCGCCCTTGGACTGGGCGGCGTACTCGCTGACGGGGGTACGCTTAATGTAGCCCGCCTGGGTGAGGGTAAAGACGCACTGCTCCTCCTCAATGAGGTCCTCGATGTCCAGGTCGTCCTCCACGAAGGCGATCTCGGTCTTGCGCTCGTCGCCGTACTTGTCCCGGATCTCGGTGAGTTCGTCCTTGAGGACCTGGCGCAGCAGACCCTCGTCGGAGAGGAGCTTGTTGTAATAGGCAATGCGCTCCTCCAGCTCCTTGTACTCGGCCTCCAGCTTCTCCCGGTCCAGGCCCTGGAGGGCTTTCAGGCGCATGTCCAGGATGGCCTGGGCCTGGACGTCGTCCAGACCAAAGCGCTCCATCAGCTTCTCCTTGGCGTCGTCGTACCGGGAGCGGATGATGCGGATGACCTCGTCAATGTTGTCCTGGGCAATGAGCAGACCTTCCAGCAGGTGGGCCCGCTCCTGTGCCTTTCTCCGGTCGTAGATGGTGCGGCGGGTGATGATCTGCTCCTGGAAGGCGATGTACTCGTCCAGAATCTCCCGCAGGGTGAGGATCTTGGGCTGCTTCTGGTCGTGGACCAGGGCCAGCATGTTGATGGCAAAGGTGATCTGCAGCTGAGTCTGAGCGATGAGGCGGTTCAGGACCACCTGGGGGTTGGCGTCCCGCTTGAGCTCGATGACGATGCGCATGCCGTTGCGGTCGGACTCGTCCCGGATGTCGGAGATGCCCTCCAGACGCTTGTCCTCCACCTGGTCGGCCATGTTCTTGATGAGCATGCGCTTGTTGACCTGGTAGGGGATCTCGGTGACGATGATGCGGGTGCGGTTGTTGCCGAACTCCTCAAACTCGGTGCGGGCGCGGACACGGATGTGGCCCTTGCCGGTGGCGTAGGCCGCCCGGATGCCGCTGCGGCCCATGATCATGCCCTTAGTGGGGAAGTCGGGGCCCTGGATGTGCTCCATGAGGTCGTCCAGGGTGGCGTTTTCATTGTCCAGCACGCAGATGACGGCGTTGATGACCTCGGTGAGGTTGTGAGGGGGAATGTTGGTGGCCATACCCACGGCGATGCCGGAGGAGCCGTTCACCAGCAGGTTGGGGAAGCGGCTGGGCAGGACGCGGGGCTCCTTGCGGCTCTCGTCGAAGTTGGGGTCCCAGTCCACCGTCTCCTTCTCGATGTCCCGGAGCATCTCGTTGGAGAGCTTGGACATGCGGGCCTCGGTGTAACGGTAGGCAGCGGGGGGATCGCCATCAATGGAGCCGAAGTTACCGTGGCCGTCCACCAGGACGTAGCGCATGGAGAAGTCCTGGCCCAGACGGACCAGGGCGTCGTAGACGGACTGGTCGCCGTGGGGATGGTAGCGGCCCAGCACGTCGCCCACGCAGGTGGCCGACTTTTTAAAGGGCTTGTCGCTGGTGAGGCCGTCCTCGTACATGGCGTAGAGGATACGGCGGTGCACCGGCTTCAGACCGTCCCGCACGTCGGGCAGGGCCCGGCCCACGATGACGGACATGGCGTATTCGATATAGGAGTCCTCCATCTCCTTGACCAGGGGGGCAGTTTTGATGACCTGGTCCGGGAAACGGATCTCCTCGGGATCATATTGGGGCTTTTTACTCATCTATGGTTTCCTCCTTAGACGCGAGAGGGTTGGTTTCAGTTAGGAATTAGGAATTAGGAATTTGGGTCCGGCTTCGCCGGACACCGCAGCTCCTAGCTTCTCATTTCGAATTCCTAATTCTTAGAAGTCGAGGTTGACGGCCTTTTTGGCGTTCTCCTGGATATACTCCCGGCGGGGCTCCACCTTTTCGCCCATGAGCAGGGTGAAGATCTCGTCGGCCCGGACGGCGTCGTCCAGCTCGATGCGCTTGAGGGTACGTTTCTCCGGGTCCATGGTGGTCTCCCACAGCTCGTGGGGGTCCATCTCACCCAGGCCCTTATACCGGTTGATGATGACCTTGGCGTTGGGGTTATCGCCGCGGAGCTCGGCGGAGATTTTATCCCGCTCCTCGTCAGAGAAGGCCACCCGGGTGGTCTTGCCCTTGGTCAGCTTGTAGAGGGGTGGCACGGCGGCGTAGACGTAGCCGTTGTCGATGAGGGGCCGCATGAAGCGGAAGAAGAAGGTCAGCAGCAGGGTGCGGATGTGGGCGCCGTCCACGTCGGCATCGGCCATGATGATGACCTTGT
>USCO01000187.1 GCA_900553135.1 uncultured Eubacteriales bacterium
GAGATCTGCAAACCATGTCTCTTCTTATACTTTTTTCAATTTGCGCAACTTATCTTACCTTATCAGACTTCCTGGAGATGCGGATCATGTTGCCGATGCGGATCGTCTTGAATGCTCCGGAGTTTGCGAGCTTATAGGCCGAAGCGCGGCCGATACCGAGAATTGCTGCGATGTCATTCACGGTGTATGTTCTGCTTTGGGGCGTTCCTTTTTCGTTGGGTGTGTTGGTGCTCATAAGATTATCCTCCATCTGTGCTAATAGCATTTTGAAATGGCCCCTGAAAGCCCTCTGTCACAAGGGGTTCCTGCTAATACCTTGCTAATACGACATTTGAAACGCCGTTGTAAGGCAGCATATTTCAGGGGAATTTGTGCAAATTGACCTGCCTCCAGGCAGCACAATTTGCGAAGAAACAACACGGGAAGATATGGTATGAACAATCTACGAAATGGTACGCCGTACTCCTAATCAGAAGCTCTACTTTTCAAACGCTCTACCCGATACTTTGACATCACATCCAAATAACTCATACAGGAAAAAGAGATGGGCTGTGCCCATCTCTTTTTTCGTTTCAGTTTTTTCTTGATTGGAGCATCACATAACAGGGCATACTTTTCTCCTTTTGAAAAAGACTACCTGTAATACGAGTATTTGGAGAAACGCTATGACATCATTATGGGAACAGACCTGGGAGCACACGAACTTTGCACCCTTGGAGGGCGATCGGAATACCGATGTACTGATCATCGGCGGCGGTATGACTGGCGTTTTGTGCGCCTATTGGCTGCATCACGCCGGGGTGCCATATATACTGGCGGAGGCGGAAACCGTGTGCAGCGGCATCACAAAAAACACCACTGCCAAACTCACCAGCCAGCACGGGCTGATCTACGACAAGCTCATTGGGACTTTGGGGATGGAACGCGCAAAGGGGTACCTCTCCGCCAACCAGGAGGCCCTCCAGAAGTACCGGCTACTATGCCGCAATATTGACTGCGATTTTGAGGAAAAGAGCGCCTACGTCTACGCACTGCACGACCGCCGAAAGCTGGAGCAGGAGCTGACCGCCCTGGAAAAACTGGGCTTTCAGGGGGAATTTACAGAGCACCTGCCCCTTCCCTTCTCCACGGCGGGCGCTGTGAAATTTTCAAACCAAGCTCAGTTCCACCCATTGAAGTTCATCTCCGCCATTTCAAAGGGGCTTCACATTTATGAGCGTACCCCGGTGCGGGAACTGATCGGCGCCACAGCTGTAACCGACCGCGGCAAGATCACTGCCAGGAACATCATCGTGGCCACCCACTTCCCTTTTCTCAACAAACACGGCAGCTACTTTATCAAGCTGTACCAGCGCCGCTCCTATGTGATTGCCCTGGAGCACGCCGCAAATGTAGACGGCATGTATATCGACGAGGCCGAGGACGGCCTGTCCTTCCGCAATTATGGAGACCTGCTGCTGATTGGTGGCGGAGGCCACCGCACTGGAAAACAAGGCGGCGCATGGCAGGCGCTGCGGGACTTTGCCGGGCGGTATTACCCCAACGCCACAGAGAAGTACCACTGGGCCACCCAGGACTGCATGAGCCTGGATGGCGTCCCCTATATCGGCCCCTATTCCGCCTCCACATCCAACCTCTATGTGGCCACCGGCTTCAACAAATGGGGCATGACCTCCTCCATGGTCTCCGCCATGATTTTAAGCGACCTCGTCCAGGGGAAGAAAAATCCTTATGCGGATGTGTTTTCCCCTTCCCGCTCCATTCTTCGTCCTCAACTGGCTGTCAACGGCCTGGAGGCCATGGTCAGCCTGCTGACCCCTACCTCTAAGCGCTGTCCGCACCTGGGCTGCGCGCTGAAATGGAACCCCCAGGAGCACACCTGGGACTGCCCCTGTCACGGCTCCCGCTTCACGGAAGAGGGCAAGCTCATTGACAACCCGGCAACAGGAAATCTAAAGCAATAACTTCTCCTTCTCAGCTCCTTTGACGGCGCGAAACAGGACTCTTGGCCTGCCCAATCAAATCCAGCATAAAAAAGATCGTTTTGTTGTTTTAACAACATACAAATCGGTCTGTCTATCGTATACTCCACTCAGTCAGTCAAGGGCGACCCGCCCCCACGAAACCAACCCACAGGCATATAAGGAGAAAATCATCATGGAACATAAAATGTTTTGTTATCAGTGTCAGGAGACCGCCGGATGCAAGGGCTGCACCATGTCGGGCGTCTGCGGCAAGAAGCCCGACGTGGCGGCCATGCAGGATCTGCTGGTGTACGTGACCAAGGGGCTGTCGGCCGTGACCACCCAGCTGCGTGCCGAGGGCAAGGATGTGCCCCACCAGGTCAACCATCTGATCACCCTGAACCTGTTCACCACCATTACCAACGCCAATTTTGACAAGGAGTCCATTGTGGCGCGCATCCAGGCCACGCTGGACACCAAGAAAGCGCTGCTCTCCCAGCTGAACGATGCTGCAAACCTGCCCCAAGCCGCTATGTGGGACGGCTCCGGCGACTGGGAGGAGAAGGCCAAGACCGTGGGCGTCCTGTCCACCAAGGACGAGGATATCCGCTCTCTGCGGGAGTTGATCACCTACGGTCTCAAGGGCCTGTCCGCCTACTCCAAGCACGCCAACGCCCTGCTGCAGGATGACGAAGAAGTGGACGCCTTCCTCCAGCGGGCCCTGGCCGCCACGCTGGACGACAGCCTCACCCTGGACGAGCTGGTAGCCCTGACCCTGGAGACCGGCAAGTTCGGCGTGTCCGGCATGGCGCTGCTGGACAAGGCCAACACCACCGCCTACGGAAATCCCGAGATCACCAAGGTCCAGCTGGGTGTGGGCAAGAACCCCGGCATCCTGGTCTCCGGCCACGACCTGCGGGATCTGGAGATGCTCCTGGAGCAGACCCAGGGCACCGGCGTGGACGTGTATACCCACTCCGAGATGCTGCCCGCCCACTACTACCCCGCCTTCAAGAAGTATCCCAACTTTGTGGGCAACTACGGCAATGCCTGGTGGAAGCAGAAGGAGGAGTTTGAGTCCTTCAACGGTCCCATCCTCATGACCACCAACTGCATCGTTCCCCCCAAGGACAGCTATAAGGACCGCATGTACACCACCGGCGCGGCGGGATACCCCGGCTGCAAGCACATCCCCGGTGACATCGGTGAGAAGAAAGATTTCTCCTCTCTCATCGAACACGCCAAGAAGTGTGCTCCCCCCACCGAACTTGAGCGCGGCGAGATCGTGGGCGGCTTCGCCCATGCCCAGGTGCTTGCCCTGGCCGATCAGGTGGTGGAGGCCGTCAAGAGCGGCGCCATCCGGAAATTCGTGGTGATGGCCGGCTGTGACGGTCGGGCCAAGAGCCGGGAGTATTACACCGAGTTTGCCAAGGCCCTGCCCAAGGACACGGTGATCCTCACCGCCGGATGCGCCAAGTACAAGTACAACAAGCTGGACCTGGGCGACATCGGCGGCATCCCCCGGGTTCTGGACGCCGGTCAGTGCAACGACTCCTACTCCCTGGCGGTCATCGCCCTGAAGCTGAAGGAGGTCTTTGGCCTGGACGATATCAACGACCTGCCCATTGTCTACAACATTGCCTGGTATGAGCAGAAAGCCGTCATCGTCCTGCTGGCCCTGCTGTACCTG
>USCO01000188.1 GCA_900553135.1 uncultured Eubacteriales bacterium
GGCATTTCCGTAGGCGGCAATAAAGTCCCGGGCGTCCCGGTCCACATTGGTCAGCAGATGGAAGCACCGCACCGCCGCCATCATGGCGTCCACGTTGGGGTTGATGATGGGCAGGTCCAGCCCGGCGGCCATAGCCATGGTGAGAAAGTTCTGGTTCACCAGAGGCCGGGCGGGCAGGCCGAAGGAGATGTTGGACACGCCCAGCACGGTTTTCAGCCCCAGCTGCTCCTTCACCATGCGCAGAGCGTCCAGGGTCTGGACCGCCCCCGCCTGCTCCGCCGAGACGGTGAGGGTGAGGCAGTCGATATACACGTCCTCCCGGCGGATGCCGTAGGACAACGCCTTGTCCAGAATGTGCCGGGCCACGGCCAGGCGGTCCTGGGCGGCGTGGGGGATGCCATTCTGGTCCAGGGTGAGGCCCACCACAGCCGCGCCGTACTTCTTCACCAGGGGCAGGATGGCGTCCATCACCTGGTCCTCGCCGTTGACCGAGTTGACGATGGCCTTACCGCAGTAGACCCGCAGGGCGCCCTCCAGCACCTTGGGGTCGGTGGAGTCCAGCTGCAGGGGGGCGTCGGTGATGCCCTGGATGGCCTTGACGGTGCGCACCATCATCTCGCTCTCGTCGATCTCAGGCAGACCCACGTTCACGTCCAGAATGTCGGCCCCCGCCTCAGTCTGGGCCAGGGCCTGGTTCAGCATGTAGTCCACATCGCCCTTGCGCAGGGCTTCCTTCATCAGCTTCTTCCCCGTGGGGTTGATGCGCTCGCCGATGACCCGCACCCGGTCGATGGGCACCACCTGGGTGCCGCTGCACACCGCCGCAGGCACCGCACGGGGCACCTGGCGCACCTGCTTGCCCTCCAGCTCCCGGCGCAGCAGGTCAATGTACTCCGGGGTCGTGCCGCAGCAGCCGCCAAAAACCTTGACGCCCATGTCGGCCAGCTGGGCCAGGCTGTGGGCAAACTCCTGGGGGGTGATGTCGTACCCCGAGCCGTCGGGATGGGGCAGGCCCGCGTTGGGTTTGAGCACAATAGGCAGATTGGTCCACTTCAGCAGCTCCTCCACCAGGGGGGGCATCTCCCGGGGACCCAGGGAGCAGTTCACGCCGATGGCGTCGGCCCCCATGCCCTCCAGGGTAAGGGCGGCGGCGGCGGGAGAGCATCCCAGGAAGGTGCGGCCGGTGGCCTCGTAGGTCATGGTGACCAGGACGGGCAGGTCACAGTTCTCCTTCACCGCCAGCAGAGCGGCACGGGCCTCCTGCAGGTCGGTCATGGTCTCGATGGCCACCAGGTCGGCCCCGGCCTGGGCGCCCGCCCGGACCACCTGGGCAAAGATCTCCACCGCCTCGTCAAAGGCCAGGATGCCGGTGGGCTCCAGCAGCTGTCCGATGGGGCCGATGTCCAGGGCCACCAGTCCACGGCCCTGGGCCGCCTCCTTGGCGGCGGCCACCGCGGCGGGGACGATCTCCTCCACGGTGTGGCCGCAGTGGGTCAGCTTCTCCCGGTTGGCCCCGAAGGTGTTGGCGTAGACGATCTGGGAGCCCGCGTCCAGGTAGGCCCCGTGGATCTCCCGCAGCCAGTCGGGGTGCTCCAGGGCGGTCATCTCCGGGGTGGCCCCCACGGGCAGGCCCCGGGCCTGGAGCATAGTCCCCATGCCGCCGTCCAGCAGGACGGGGCGGTCAGTTTTCAGAAGTTCAAGAAATTCCACAGTGTCCACCTGACTTTCGATATTGGCAGCTGTCATGGGCCGGACAGCTGATACAGCTGCGCTGGGTTTGCGCCACGGGCTGGTCGGCCACCCCCAGAATGGCGGTCACCGACTTGCGGGGCGTGAGGATATGGCTGGCACAGCCCGATTTTTCTGGGTGCGTCCAGCAGGGTAAGAATGGAGTTCTGAAGGGTGATGGGCAGGTCTCCGTATCCGGGGCTGAAGCGGAATGGGAAATAGCAGCCGGGGAACATGGCCTGAAGCTCCTGCTCCGCCTGGTCACACACCTGCTCCACCGCAGCGGTGGCGCAGCAGTCCAGGGCCAGGGCCCGGAGCATGTCCCCGCTCTCCGCCCGGCGAATGAGGGCATCTGCCTGGGCCGAGAGGGTTGCGCAGAACACTGCCGCCCGGCGGCACCCCGCCAGGTGGCGTTTCAGATCCTCCCCCGGCAGCAGCAGCCCACCGGACAGGCGCACCCCCTCCTCTTCCAGGGTCACGTCAAAGATGCGGTAGGTCCACCGGGGCCGGACGACAGCCAGCAGCTGTCCGGCGCAGGCCCCGATCAGCGTGCGAAGGTCCTCGTCCGCCTTCTCCGGGGGACAGCCCATATAGCGCAGTACCTCGTTCAGATCCAGTTGTTCTAATGTAATGGGCATGGACCTTGTCCTTTCTCCGGTTACACGCTGCGGATGGAAGCGACGCTGCTGCTGATCTGCTGGGCCACAGCGGGGTTGTTCATGGTATAGAGGTGGATGCCGTCCACTCCGGCGGCCACCAGGTCAGAGATCTGGTCGATGGCGTAGGCGATACCGGCCTCCCGCAGGGCGGCGGGGTGATCGCCGTACCGGGCCAGGATGCGGGTGAGCTTGCGGGGCAGAGAGGCGCCGCACATGGACACCATGCGCTCGATGGAGGCCCGGTTCAGCACGGGCATGATGCCCGCCTCGATGGGCACATTGATCCCGGCGATGCGGCAGCGCTCCAGGAAGCGGAAGAAGTCATCGTTGTCGAAAAACAGCTGGCTGACCAGGTGCTGGGCGCCGGCGTCCACCTTCTGCTTCAGGTAGCGGATATCGCTCACCGCGTCAGGGCTCTCGGGATGGCTCTCGGGGTAGCAGGCGGCGGACACGCCGAAATCGCCACGGCGGCGGATGAAGGCCACCAGCTCATCGGCGTGGAGGAAGTCGGTCTTGGGGGGATAGTCGGGGTTGCGGTCGCCCCGCAGAGCCAGCACGTTTTCCACGCCGTCCTGCTTCAGACCGGCCAGCAGCTCAGTGACCTCGCCCTTGGTGCAGGCCACACAGGTGAGGTGGGCCATGGCGGGGATGTGGTACTGGTTTTCGATGATGGAGGCAATCTCACGGGTGGACTGGTTCACCGCGCTGGAACCGCCCGCTCCGTAGGTCACGCTGATAAAGTCGGGCTTGATGTCCTTCAGGCCGTCCAGGGTCTTATAAATACTATCCACAGGGCTAGTCTTCTTGGGAGGGAACACCTCGCAGGAAAATACAGTCTTACCCTTTCCAAACAGTTCTACAATCTTCATAACGCGCTCCTTTCTCCTCCCTTTTTCGAGAAAAAGGGAGACAAAAAGCTTCGGGAAAACTGCGTTTTCCCGCTGCTTTTCCATATGCCATTTCTTCTTACCAACGTTTTGCCATCCATGGGGTTTTCGCGTCTTACGCATGTGTCCTTTGGCTTCTGCCCCAGAAGCAAAACGCAGTTTATACAAAGTTTTTTGCCCTGCCGTTCTTTCAAGCAGGAAGCTCGGGGAAAGAGAACAGCAAGAGTTTATCGAAATCTGCCCTTCTTCTTTGGCTATACCTCAGAGGCGAAACGCAGTTTCGCACAAAGTTCTTTTG
>USCO01000189.1 GCA_900553135.1 uncultured Eubacteriales bacterium
GGCCCTTTGGCCGCCCGTCCCCCTTATTATACCAGCAGCTCGCACAAAAATGCAAAGGCGGTTTTGTACGAAATTACATATGGTTATGTTTGTGCATCCTTCCCAACCCAGTCGGTGAGGGGCAGGCGGAACATTTGCTCCACCCCGGCATCGTAGGCCTGGGGGGTGGACGCCTTGCGGATGGCCTTCAGGGCCTTTTCCGGGCCCTGGAAGCGGTGGGACAGGTAGTGCCACAGCTCCTTCATGTGGAAGGCGGCGTTGCGCTGGCTGGCAAAGAGGTCCACATAGGTGTGGTAGAGGGCGTTGTGGAACTGGCGCAGCTCCTCACGGGAGGCGGCAGGCCCGCCCCGCAGGCGGCGCACCAGGGCGGGGTCGGCCAGCAGGCCCTGGCCCAGCATCACCCGGTCCACCTGGGGAAATTCCCGGGCAAAGGCGGCGCAGTCCTCCGGGGTGAGCAGCCCGCCGTTAAAGCAGATGGGGCCCCGGTAGTGGTCCAGGGCAAAGCGGAAGGAGTCCATGCGCACCGGACGGCGGTAAAAGTCCTGGCGCACCCGGGGGTGGATGATGAGCAGGGACACGGGGTAGCGGGAGAAGAGCTCCAGCAGGGCGGGGAACTCCTCCGGGTCCTCCATTCCCAGGCGGGTTTTCAGGGAGATGGCAGTGGGCGGCGCGGCAAAGATGCCGTCCAGCATGCGCTCCAGCTCCTCCCTGCGGCCCAGCAGGCCCGCCCCCTTTCCCTTGGCGGTGACGGTGCCCGAGGGGCAGCCCAGATTCAGGTTGACCTCCTCATAGCCCATGTCGGCCAGGGCCCCGGCGGCCCAGAGAAAATCCTGGGGGTTGCGGGTGAGCAGCTGGGGCACGGCGTGAAAGCCCTGGTTGTGCTCGGGGAGCACCGCCCGCAGGTCCCGGGGGGTAAAGACGTGGTCCTGGGTGGGGCTGAGAAAGGGGATGTAGTACTTGTCCACCCCGGGGAACAGGCTGTGGTGGATCTGGCGGAACTGGGCTCCGGTGATCCCCTCCATGGGGGCAAAATAGTATTCCATAAAAACTCCTTGGATTTAAGGGTGATCCTCCGCCCACTGGCAGGCGGCCAGACCGGCCACCGCGCCGTCGCCCACGGCGGTGGTGAGTTGGCGCACCGCCTTGGTGCGGCAGTCCCCGGCGGCAAAGACCCCGGGCAGGCTGGTGCAGCAGTCCTCTCCGGCTACCAGGTAGCCCGCCGGGTCGGCCTTCAGCAGGGGCAGGAAAATTTCGTTGCGGGGCTGCTGGCCCACGGCGGCAAAGAGGGTATCTACCGCCAGGGTCTCCGTCGCTCCGGTGTCCCGGTGGAGGAGCACCGCCTCCACCCCGTTTTCTTTGCCCTGGAGGGACTGGACCACGGTGTCCATGCACAGGCGGATATTTCCTTTTTTCTGCACCCGGCGCACCAGGCCCTCGGCTCCCCGGAAGCGGTCCCGGCGGTGGATGAGGGTGACCTGAGAGCACAGGGACGAGAGGAAAAGGACCTCCTGCAGGGCGGTGTCTCCGCCCCCCACCACGGCGGCGGGGCGGCCCTGACAGAAGGGGCCGTCGCACACGGCGCAGTAGGACAGGCCCGCGCCCACCAGGTCCTCCTCCCCGGCCACGCCCAGGGGCCGGTGGGTCACCCCGGTGGCGATGACCACCGCACGGCACTCCAGGGGGCCGCAGTCGGTGTCCAGGCGGAAGCCGGGATTCAGGGGGGTGAGTCCGGTGACCTGGCGCCAGTCCAGCTGTGCCCCCAGGTCCTGGGCCTGCTGGGCCAGGGTCTCCCCCAGCTGGGCGCCGGGCAGGGCGGGCAGACCGGGGTAGTTCTCCACCAGAGGGGAGTAGTTGATCTGTCCCCCGGCGGCGTTCTCCTCCAGCACCAGCACCGATTTTCCCGCCCGGGCGGCGTACAGGGCGGCGGTGAGCCCGGCGGGCCCCGCCCCCACCACGATGACATCCAGCATGGTTTCACCTCATCTCCCCCGGATTCCGGGGCATTTTTCCCCATTGTACCCCATTTCCCGGGAAAAAGGAAGGGGAAGGGTAGACAAGGGGAGCGGGTTGTGATAAGATGCCTGCTGACGAGTACTCCACACCTCGTCCAAGCGCAGAAAGAAGCGCGTAGGCGCTCCCCCCTTTCTGCGTTCGTTCGGCAGCCCCCAGGGCTGTCCGTTCTCTAAATAATAAAATGGAGGTTTTTTTATGCGCAAATTTACCACCCGGGACATGACCCTGGCCGCCGTGCTGGCCGCCGTGTACGCGGTCCTCACCATCGTGCTGCCCATTCCCCAGTACGGTCCCATCCAGATCCGCCTGGCCGAGGCCCTCACCGTGCTGCCCTTCCTCTTCCCCGCCGCTACGCCGGGACTGGTGGTGGGCTGCTTTATTGCAAACCTGTTTTCCCCCTACGTGCTGGACGTGATCTTCGGCACCGCCGCCACCCTCATCGCCTGCCTGATGACCCAGCGCATGCCCAACCGCTATCTGGCTCCCCTGCCTCCGGTGCTCTGCAACGCCGTGATCGTGGGCGCTGAGATCGCCTGGTTTGAGGGGGGCTTCACCGCCGCCTTCTGGCCCGCTTACGCCTTCAACGCCTTCACCGTAGGCCTGGGCGAGCTGCTGGCCTGCTATATTCTGGGCTCCATGCTGCTGGCCGTGCTGGTCCAGGTGCCTGCGGTGCGCCAGTTTATCCCTCAAAAACGCCTGGAGACCCTGCGGGGCCGGGTGTAAGACTTCTAAATTTCGCGCCGGACGAGTGGACGTCCGGCGCTTTTTTTGTCCCGGTTTGCGGGGTTTACAAACTGGACATGATTTATTCACAGGGCGCGGTAGATTTGATTCAGAAATGGACTATACTGATGATAAACCTGTTAATGATTTTCCGAAAACGGGTCCCCATTTGGGGTATATGAAAAGGAATGAGGCCAATGCAAGAAGTCAAACAGCCCTCCAAGCGGCCCCTGGTATTCTACTATATCATCGCTCTGGCAATTCTGATGATCCTGAACATCACCTTCTTCCCCTCGGTGCTGGAGCGCCAGGTCCAGGATGTGAGCTACACCACCTTTATGTCCATGACCTATGACCACAACATCGGTCTGGTGCAGATCGAGGGCGAGGAGATCACCTTTACCGACAAGGCCCAGGAGAACATCTATAAGACGGTGGCCATCGACAGCGACACCGATCTGGTCCAGCGGGTCTACGAGTACGGCGGCGAGCTGAGCCGGGTGGAGACCCAGCCCAGCATGCTCACCTCCATTCTGGTGGGGTGGGTGCTGCCCTTCCTGCCCCTGCTGCTCATCGGCTACTTCCTCAACCGCAGGATGAAAAAGGCCATGACCGGCGGCGGCGACGGCATGATGTTCGGCATGGGCGGCGGCTCGGGGGCCAAGATGTATGTGCCCTCCTCCACCGGCATCCGCTTTTCCGACGTGGCCGGCGAGGACGAGGCCAAGGAGCTGCTGGGCGAGATCGTGGACTTCCTCCACGACCCGGCCAAGTACGCCGCCATCGGCGCCCGCCTGCCCAAGGGCGTGCTGCTGGTGGGCCCGC
>USCO01000190.1 GCA_900553135.1 uncultured Eubacteriales bacterium
TGGGCATGGTGGTCCACCCCGCCCCCGGCCACCCCGACGGCACCTTGGTCAACGCACTGTTATATCACTGCAAAAATTCCCTCTCGGGAATCAACGGCGAGCTGCGCCCCGGCATCGTCCACCGCATCGACCGGGACACCTCGGGGCTTATCATCGCTGCCAAGAATGACCGGGCCCACCTGGCCCTGGCTGCCCAGCTCCAGGACCACACCCTGGCCCGGGTGTATGAGGCCATTGCCGTGGGCGGCTTCCGGGAGGATTCGGGCACGGTGGAGGCCCCCATTGGCCGCCACAGTGTGGACCGGAAGAAGATGGCGGTGGACTGGAAGAACGGCCGCCCCGCTGTGACCCACTGGACCGTGCTGGGCCGCTACCCCGGGTACACCCACCTGGAGTGCCGCCTGGAGACGGGGCGCACCCACCAGATCCGGGTGCACATGGCCCACCTGGGCCACCCCCTGCTGGGAGACGTGGTGTACGGGGCCAAAAAGCCGGTGCCCGGCCTGGCGGGCCAGTGTCTCCACGCCCGGCAGCTGCGCTTTGTCCACCCCGCCACCGGGGAGCTGGTGGAGGTGTCCTGTCCTCTGCCCGACTGGTTCACCCAGCAGCTGGACAAGCTGAAAAAATTGCAATAAGAAAACCCCGCCGTCGGAAGTCTCTTCCGGCAGCGGGGTTTTTTATGCTGTTATCCCACGGACTGGACCCGGTTGTCCTGGGCAAATTTCCGCACGGGACCAAGGCCGGTGACCTTGGCCGGCTGCTCCCCGGGGACCACCAGGGTGGGGGCCTGGCGCACGCCGTAGCGGGTGGTGAGGTCGGGGTTCTCCTCAGAGATCACCTTGCGGAAGGGAATGCCCGCCTGGGTGAGCAGTTTCTCTGCCTGGGCGCAGTTGGGGCAGGTGCGGGTGGTGAAGAGGAGCAGCTCCTCCTCCTCGCTGTGCTGCGGGGTCTGGGGCTCCACTGTGACCTGGGCCCCTGCCCGGCCCGCCTTGTGCAGGTGGGAGCGGCTGATATCGTACACCTTGCGGTCCTTGAACTCCTGGGTCTTGCCGTCGTTCCAGTTCTGCACGGGGCGGTAGTAGCCGGTGATGCGGCTGTATACCTCGGCGGGCTTGCCGCAGATGGGGCAGGTGAACTGCTCCCCGGTGAGGTAGCCGTGGTCGGCGCAGACGGAGTAGGTGGGGGACATGGTGTAGTAGGGCAGCTTGTAGTTTTCGGCGATCTTCCGCACCAGGTTGGCCGCCGCCTTCCAGTCGGGCAGCTTCTCCCCCAGGAAGGCGTGGAACACGGTGCCCGAGGTGTAAAGGGTCTGCAGCTCGTCCTGGATGTCCAGGGCGGAGAAGATGTCCTCAGTGTAGCCCACGGGCAGGTGGGAGGAGTTGGTGTAATAGGGGGTGCCGTTCTCGTTGGCGGTGATGATGTGGGGGAACTCCGCCTTGTCGTGCTTGGCGAAGCGGTAGGTGGTGGACTCGGCGGGGGTGGCCTCCAGGTTGTAGAGGTCGCCGTACTCCTCCTGATAGTCGCTGAGGCGCTCCCGCATGTGGTTGAGCACGTCCTTGGCAAATTTCTGGGTGTCGGGGTGGGTGAGGTCGTGGCGCAGCCACTTGGCGTTGAGGCCCACCTCGTTCATGCCGATGAGGCCGATGGTGGAGAAGTGGTTGTCAAAGCTGCCCAGATACCGCCGGGTGTAGGGGTAGAGCCCGGCGTCCAGCAGCTTGGTGATGACGGTGCGCTTGGTTTTCAGGCTGCGGGCGGCAATGTCCATGAGCCGGTCCAGACGCTGGTAGAAGTCCTGTTCGTCCTTGGCCAGATAGGCGATGCGGGGCAGGTTGATGGTGACCACGCCCACAGAGCCGGTGGACTCGCCGGAGCCGAAGAAGCCGCCGGACTTTTTCCGCAGCTCCCGCAGGTCCAGACGCAGGCGGCAGCACATAGAGCGCACGTCGGAGGGCTCCATGTCGGAGTTGATGTAGTTGGAGAAGTAGGGGGTGCCGTACTTGGCGGTCATCTCAAAGAGGAGCTTGTTGTTCTCGGTCTCGCTCCAGTCAAAGTCCCGGGTGATGGAGTAGGTGGGGATGGGGTACTGGAAGCCACGGCCGTTGGCGTCGCCCTCGATCATGATCTCGATGAAGGCCTTGTTCACCATGTCCATTTCCTTCTTGCAGTCCCCGTAGGTGAAGTCCTGCTCCTTGCCGCCTACGATGGCGGGCAGGCCCTTCAGGTCGTTGGGCACCGTCCAGTCCAGGGTGATGTTGGAGAAGGGGGCCTGGGTGCCCCAGCGGCTGGGGGTGTTCACCCCGTAGACAAAGCACTGGATGCACTGCTTGACCTCCTTCTGGGTGAGGTTGTCCACCTTCACGAAGGGGGCCAGATAGGTGTCGAAGGAGGAGAAGGCCTGGGCCCCCGCCCACTCGTTCTGCATGATGCCCAGGAAGTTTACCATCTGGTTACAGAGGGTGGAAAGGTGCTTGGCAGGGGCGGAGGTGATTTTGCCGGGGATGCCGCCCAGACCCTCCTGGATGAGCTGCTTCAGGCTCCAGCCGGCGCAGTAGCCGGTGAGCATGGAGAGGTCGTGGAGGTGAATTTCGGCGTTTCGGTGGGCGTTGGCGATCTCCTGGTCGTAGATCTCGCTAAGCCAGTAGTTGGCGGTGATGGCGCCGGAGTTGGACAGAATGAGGCCGCCCACGGAGTAGGTGACGGTGGAGTTCTCCTTCACCCGCCAGTCGTTGATCTGCAAATAATCGTCCACCAGGTCCTTGTAGTTCAGGAGGGCGGAGTTGACGTTGCGGATCTTCTCCCGCTGCTTGCGGTACAGAATGTAGGCCTTGGCCACGTCGGCGTAGCCCGCCTCGGAGAGGACGGCCTCCACGCTGTCCTGGATGTCCTCCACGGCGATGCGGCCGTCCCGGATCTTGGGCTCAAAGTCGGCGGTGACCCGCAGGGCCAGCAGGTCGATCACACTGGGATGAAACTCTTTTTCCAGAGCCTGGAAGGCTTTGGTGATGGCAGCGCTGATCTTTCCAATTTCAAAAGGGGCGGCAGTTCCGTCCCGCTTGGTCACCTGATACATAGCATTCGCTCCCTTGGTAAATTCACGCCCGGCCTGCCTCCGGGCGTGTCGCAACACCATCATAACACGGCCGCACACCAGATGCAAGGGGGGAGATGCCTAATATTCCACAATATATTGTTCTGGATTGAAAAACAGCACGCTAGATATTGGGAAACTTTTGTCGAAGTTTGTCTGGAAGATGGGGGCGGCGGGGCGGTGAGGACACCGCCCCCTACGGAAAAGCTCCCGTACTCGGGTAGGGGCCGATGTCTCATCGGCCCGCATTCTCCGCCCAACCAAACAGCATGGTACAAACCAGGCGGACCCGGAAGGAGCAGCAAGCCAAAGCCCCCGCCGCGCCAGGGCCCAGTGGCCCGGAAGGAGGGGCGCGGGCCACTCAGGTTTTGCCCGCCGGTTGAGACTACGAGCCGAAGGGGCCCCACCCAAAAACGGCGTTTTGGTTCCTTTGCCGCCGTGGGCAAAGGAACCCGCCGCCGGGG
>USCO01000191.1 GCA_900553135.1 uncultured Eubacteriales bacterium
ATACCGGCAACTACAAGACCGGCGCCCAGGCCGCCAAGCTGGGCGACTACTACGCTGCCTGCATCCAGGAGCACATGCCTGAGGGCATCACCTGCCTCTTTGGCCCCGCTTACAAAGGCATCCCTCTGGCGGTGTCTGCCGCCGCCTCCCTCTACCGCAACTATGACCGCGACCTGCCCTACTGCTTTAACCGCAAGGAGGCCAAGGACCACGGCGAGGGCGGCTCCATGGTGGGCTACAAGCCCCAGGACGGGGACAACGTGGCCATTATCGAGGACGTGGTCACCGCCGGTACCGCCGTGCGGGAGTCCATCGAGCTCTTTAAGCACGTGGCCAACGTGAATATGAAGGCCCTCTTTGTCTCCGTGGACCGCATGGAGCGGGGCACCCGTGAGTGCTCCACCCTGGACGAGCTGCGGGAGGACTACGGCATCCAGGTGTTCCCCATCGTCACCGTGCGGGAGGTCATTGACTTCCTCCACAATAACCCCGTGGACGGCAAGGTCTACATCGACGACGAGATGAAGGCCAAGATGGAAGCCTACCTGGAGCAGTACGGCGCTAAGGCTTAAAAAATACCCCTCGTCCCCCTCGGAGAGCGGAGGGGGGCCTCCGGGGGGAACTGGTGCCCCCCGGAAAACGCGGCGCGCGAATGCGCAAGCGGTCCCCGCAGGGACCGCCCGCGTTTTGGATGGAAGCCTACCTGGAGCAGTACGGAGCCAAGGCCTAACACAGCACGGAAAGGAGCGGTCCCCATGGCCGACCACACCGGTCACCGCCAGCGGATGAAAACTGAATTTTTGTCCCGGGGACTGGAGGGCTGGCCCGACCACCGGGTGCTGGAGCTGCTGCTGTTTTATGCCGTGCCCCAGGGAGACGTGAACGGCCTGGCCCACGAGCTGGTGGAGCGCTTCGGCTCTCTGGCCGGGGTGCTGGACGCCTCGGTGGAGGAACTGAGAAAGGTAAAGGGGGTAGGGGAGCACACCGCGGTGCTGCTGCGGATGCTCCCCGCCCTGCTGGGCCGCTACCAGGCCAGCCGTACCCGCCTCAGCGACGTCATCAACAGCCCGGAGGACGCCTACCCCTGGCTGGAGCCCTACTTCTTCGGGGCCCGGAACGAGATGGTCTACGTCCTGTGTCTGGACGGCAAGCGCCAGGTGCTGGGGGTGCGGAAAGCTGCCGAGGGCAGCATCCAGATGGCGGAGATGAACGCCCGGCGTATCGCCGAGGAGGCCATGGGGCTGCGTTCCGCCCGGATCTATGTGGCCCACAACCATGTGAGCAACCTGGCCGTGCCGTCCCAGGCGGATTGGCTGGCCACCGATACCCTGCGGGCCATCCTGGCCCCTATCGGCATCGAGCTCATCGACCACCTGGTCTTCGTGGACGGGGACATGGTGGCCATGAGCCAGAGCCGGCGGCTGCGGGGACTGAAATTTGTATAAGGACGCAGGGCGGTTTCGCTCCTTCTCCGTCAAAAGGGAGAAGGAGCGAAACCGTCTTGCCATAGAACATTGGTTCTGGTAAAATGAGAGGGAAACAGCGGGGAGGGAGGACGTATCATGCCCAAATTTGAAGTGGTTTCCGACTATACCCCCAGCGGTGACCAGCCCCAGGCCATTGAGGCCCTGAGCCGGGGCGTGGAGCTGGGACTGGAGGAGCAGACGCTGCTGGGCGTCACCGGGTCGGGCAAAACCTTTACCATGGCAAAGGTCATCGAGCAGATCCAGCGGCCCACCCTGGTGCTGGCCCATAATAAAACCCTGGCCGCCCAGCTGTGCGCCGAGTTCCGGGAATTTTTCCCCAACAACGCGGTAGAATATTTTGTGTCCTACTACGATTACTACCAGCCCGAGGCCTATATCCCTCACACCGACACCTTTATTGAGAAGGACTCGGCCATCAACGAGGAGATCGACCGCCTGCGTCTGTCCGCCACCGCCTCGCTGCTGGAGCGGCGGGACGTGATCGTGGTGTCCTCGGTGTCCTGTATCTACGGCCTGGGCGAGCCCGAGGACTTTGCCAAGATGATGGTCTCCCTGCGGGTGGGGGCCACCATGGAGCGGGACGAGTTTTTGAAAAAGCTGGTGGCCATCCGTTACGAGCGCAACGACATCGCCTTTGAGCGCAACATGTTCCGGGTCCGGGGGGACACGGTGGAGGTGTGGCCCGCCTACTGGAAGGACACCGCCATCCGGGTGGAGTTCTTCGGGGACGAGATCGACCGCATTTCGGAGATCAACGTGGTCACCGGTTCGCCCATCCGCCGCCTCAGCCACATCCCCATCTGGCCCGCCACCCACTATGTCACCCCTAAAGAGAAGATGGACGCCGCCGTTCAAGAGATTTATAAGGAACTGGAGGAGCGGGTGGCCTACTTCGAGGGGGAGGGGAAGCTCATCGAGGCCCAGCGTATCAAGCAGCGCACCATGTACGATGTGGAGATGATGCAGGAGCTGGGCTACTGCTCGGGCATTGAGAACTACTCCCGGGTCATCGAGGGCCGCCCCGTGGGCTCGCCGCCCCACACCCTGCTGGACTATTTCCCCAAGGATTTTGTCCTGTTCATCGACGAGAGCCACGTGACCCTGCCCCAGGTGCGGGCCATGTACAACGGCGACCGGGCCCGAAAGACCACCCTGGTGGACTACGGCTTCCGCCTGCCCTGCGCCTACGACAACCGGCCCCTGAAATTTGACGAGTTTGAGCAGCGGCTCAACCAGGTCATCTACGTCTCCGCCACCCCCGGGGAATATGAGCGCACCCGCTCTGGCCAGGTGGTGGAGCAGGTCATCCGCCCAACCGGCCTGCTGGACCCCAAGATCGAGGTGCGCCCCGTGGAGGGCCAGATCGACGACCTCATCGACGAGATCAATACCCGTACCGCCCGGAAGGAGCGGGTGCTGGTCACCACCCTCACCAAGAAAATGGCCGAGGATCTCACCACCTACCTCCAGGGAGCGGGCATCAAGGTGCGCTATATGCACCACGACGTGGATACCATGGAGCGCATGGAGATCATCCGGGACCTCCGCCTGGGCACCTTCGACGTGCTGGTGGGTATCAACCTGCTGCGTGAGGGCCTGGATTTGCCCGAGGTTTCCCTGGTGGCCATTCTGGACGCGGACAAGGAGGGCTTCCTGCGCAGCGAGACCTCCCTTATCCAGACCATTGGCCGTGCCGCCCGAAATGCCGAGGGCATGGTGGTCATGTACGCCGATACCATCACCCCCTCCATGCGCCGGGCCATGGACGAGACCCAGCGCCGCCGGGAGAAGCAGGACGCCTACAACAAGGAGCACGGCATCGTGCCCAAGACGGTCATCAAGTCGGTGCGGGAGCTGCTGGAGATCTCCGCCCCGGCGGAGGAGGAGAGCCGCGGCAAGGGCCAGGCCAAGCCCATGACCCGCCAGGAGAAGGCTGCCGAGATCGCCCGCCTGGAGAAGGCCATGAAAGAGGCGGCCAAGATGCTGGAGTTCGAGCTGGCGGCCGCGTTGAGAGATCAGATCATCGAACTGCGGGGGCAGTAAGGAAGGGACCCACATG
>USCO01000192.1 GCA_900553135.1 uncultured Eubacteriales bacterium
ATCGTCAACGGACTCTAAAAAAACCGCCCCCGACCAAGTCGGGGGCGGTTTTTTATTTTCCCTTCATAAAGGCGTCGAAAAAGCCAAGGCCCGCAAAGACCATGCAGACCGCCGCCGCGCCGCACAGGCCCTTTGCCATGGCCTGCGCCTGAAAGGCGGCCGCCACACAGAAGCAGGCCCCGGCGATGAGAAACAGCACGGCGCTGACCAGATAGAGCTTGTTCCGCTTCATCCCTGGCTCCCTTCTCCGGGCACCTTCCGCGCCAGGGTGTACAGGTCCTCCCGGCGGTTCTCCAGGGTGAAGAGCTGCCGGCGCACCTGCTGCTCCAGATCCAGGTCGATCTCGGCCAGCACCACGCCGGGCCGGTGGGAGGCGCAGGCAGTCACCGTACCCCAGGGGTCGATGATGAGGGAGTGGCCGAAGGCCTCAAACTGGGGCTTCTTTCCGATCTGCCCCGGGGCAATGACGTAACAGCCGTTTTCAATGGCCCGGGCCCGCAGGAGGGGCAGCCAGTGGTCCTTGCCCGTGGCCAGGGTAAAGTTGGCGGGCACCACAAAGATCTGGGCCCCCTCCAGGGCCATGAGGCGAAACAGCTCCCCAAAGCGCATGTCGTAGCAGATGGCAAAGCCCAGCCGCCCCAGCCGTCCCGCCTGGGCGGTGACGATGCTGTCGCCGGGGCGGATGGTGTCCGACTCCCGCACCGAGGTGCCGTTGGGCAGCACCACATCAAAGGGGTGGAGCTTGCGGTACCGGGCCACCAGCTCCCCCTGGGGGTTCAGGAGCATGGTGCAGTTGTAGGGCCGCTGGTCCCCGCTCTTTTCATAAATACTGCCGCAGTGGAGCCACACCCCGTGCCGTTTGGCCTGGGCGGAAAAAAACCGGAAGCTGGGGCCGCCGGGCACCTCTTCCGCCGCGTCGGCAATGTTCCGCCCCAGATAGGTGACGCACTCGGGCATGCAGATGAGCTTGGCTCCCTGCTCCGCCGCCTGGGCGATGAGTTTTTCCAGGGTGCGGAAATTCTCTTCCCGATCGTCCTGGGTATCCATTTGAATGGCCGCAGCCAGATAACGTGACATTGTTTGCTCCTTTCTTACCGGGCGTACACGGTACGCCCATTGACCACCGTTTCCCAAATATTCACGGCTTTGTAGTCCGGTTTGGTGGCCAATAAATCTCCCTCCAGCACCACCAGGTCGGCCTGGAAGCCGGGCTTCAGCTGACCCCGCACGCCCTCATCCCGGCTGGCCCAGGCGGCCCGGCGGGTAAAGAGGGCCACCCCTTCCTCCGGGGACAGGGCCTGCTCAGGGAGATAGGTGCGTTTGCCCGCCCGGTCCTGGCGGGTCACAGCGGCGCGGATGTTGTCCACCACGTCAAAGGGCTCCACAGGGCAGTCGGAGCCGCCGCTCACTGGGATGTCCAGCTCCTCCATGGCCTTCCAGTTGTAGCACTCCTTGGCCCGGTCCTCCCCTACCCGCTGGGCAATGATGCCCATGTCCGCCTCGATGAAGATAGGCTGGATATAGGCCTGGAGCCCCAGGGCTTTCATGCGCTCCAGCAGGGCGGGGCTGGTAATCTGGGCGTGGACCACCCCGTGGCGGGCCTGGGGCCAGGGGTCCTCCCTCTGGGCCCGCTCCACCGCCCGGCACACCTGCTCCAGGGCGCCGTCGCCGATGGCGTGGACCGCCGCATCCATGCGCGCCCGGTGGGCCGCCCCCACCAGGGCGTCCAGCTCCTCCTGGCTGTAGATGGGGATGCCCTTCCAGTCCTTCTGGTCCCAGTACCCCTGGGCCAGCAGGGCGGTGCGTGCCCCAAGAGATCCGTCCTGGAGTAGCTTCCGGGGACCGGTGCGGAACAGGCTCTCCCGGTCCTCCGGGTCAGAGCGCACCGCCAACAGCCGGGGGAAATTCTCCTGGGACACCAGGCACTGCTCGTAGACCCGCAGGGTCAGCTCCCCGTTCTTCTCCATCTCCCGGAAAATCTCCACCAGACGGATGGGGTCCACCCCGGGCAGGGTCTGGAGGTCGTCGGAGTGGACGCAGGTGAGCCCGGCGGCGTTGGCCGCCTGCTGACCCCGGCGGATGAGCTGCTTGACATCCTCGTCCGTCAAGGAGGGCACCACCTTCATGTAAAGGCGCATGGCCTCCTCCCGGAGAAGGCCCGCTTCCAAATCCACCTGGTCCAGGAGGGCCCGCTCCTCCCCGGTGAGGGCCTGCAGCTGCTCCAGCATGACGCTGTTGCAGCAGGCCACATGGGCGCAGGTGCGCAGCAGGCACACCGGCACTTCTGTGGAGATGCGGTCCATATCCTGGCGGTTGGGCATGCGGCCCTCGGCCATGGTCTCCTGGTTCCAGCCCATGCCCAGCAGGTAGTTTGCGTCCCCCTTCTCCAGGTACGCCCGCCCCTGGCGTACCATGGTCTCGATAGAGTCCACCCCCCACAGGGGCAGCCCCTGCTGGAAGAGGGCAAAGTGGAGCAGGTGCATGTGGGTGTCGTTGAACCCAGGTAGTACCTGCCGCCCCTCCAGGTCGATCTTTTCATCCCAGGACCGGGCCAGAGCCTCCTGGTCGCTGCCCACAAAGACGATGGTCCCATCCTGAATGCCCACCGCCTGCTGGCGGGCCTGACCGGGCACCATGGTGTCTACTTTTCCGTGATACCAAAGCCTGCGCATGGGAAATCCCTCCATTTTCTGAACATAGGGAAAGTGGGAGCGACGGATCAGGTCACTCCCACAAAGGTGCGTTTCTTGCGGACTTCGATTTGTACCGATTTGCTTTTTCCACCGGTACCAGGAATGTTAAGGGTGCTGCGTGTTTTACGTTGCAGCGTCAATTTGTCCGGGCCTGAATTTTTCTGATTCAGGTGGTCAATCAAAGTCTGTTTCTCTTGTGCAGACACAGAGTCGTCAGCAGACTTCCGGATACCTGCATCAGCAAATTGCTGTACCAGGCGTTCCACGGAGGTCTGTCGCTCTGCGGCCAGCGTTTTAATCGTTACATCTGTCATGCTGTTCCTTCCTGCTACAGTTTATTACGCTTCGTCACCGAACCAGCAAATATTACGGGCAGCCATAATCAGTGCTCCGGCTTTTTCGTCGGTCAACCCTTCGATATCAGCCAGATCATCAATGCCCTGTTCGGCGAGATCTTCCAGCGTACAAACGCCACGGGCGGCCAGTTTGAATGCCAAATCACGATCTATCCCTTCAAGGTTCAGCAGATCGTCAGCCGGTTTGTTATCACCGAGGCTTTCTTCCTGGGCCTGTGCAATGGTGGCCAGTGCATTTTTAGCACGCTCGCGCAGTGCTTCAACGGTCGGCTCATCAAGGCCTTCGATTTCCAACAGCTCTTTCATCGGCACATAGGCCAGTTCTTCCAGCGTCGAGAAGCCTTCTTCTACCAGAACAGTCGCGAAGTCTTCGTCGATGTCGAGATATTTGGTGAAGGTGTCGATCGCTGCGTGCGCTTCCGCCTGATGCTTAGCCTGCAGGTCGTCAACGGTCATTACGTTGAGTTCCCAACCGCTCAGCTGCGAAGCCAGACGCA
>USCO01000193.1 GCA_900553135.1 uncultured Eubacteriales bacterium
GACCCGGACAAGGACATCCAGTTTTACATCAACAGTCCCGGCGGCTCCGTCACCGCGGGCATGGCCATCTACGATACCATGCAGTACGTCAAGTGCGACGTGTCCACCATCTGCATCGGCCTGGCCGCCAGCATGGGCGCCTTCCTGCTGTCCGCCGGCACCAAGGGCAAGCGTCTGGCTCTGCCCAACTCTGAGATCATGATCCACCAGCCCTCCGCCGGCACCCAGGGACAGATCACTGACATGGCTCTGCACCTGAAGCGCTTGGAGGTGGTCAAGGAGCGGATGAACCGCATCCTGGCCGAGAACACCGGCAAGAGCGTGGAGCAGGTCACCGCCGACTGTGAGCGGGACAACTTCATGACCGCCCAGCAGGCTCTGGAGTACGGGCTCATCGACCGGGTGATCGAGAAGCGGTAACACAACGACGGCAGAGTGGGGGCGGAGAGGTCCCCACTCTGCTTTGTAACTGAGAAAGTATTGAGGTAAGAGATTCATGGCAAAAAACGACGAAAAGCGCGCTGTCCGCTGCTCCTTCTGCGGGAAGCATCAGGATCAGGTGCGGCGGCTCATCGCCGGACCGGGCTGCTACATCTGCAATGAATGTGTTCAGCTGTGCATGAGCATCCTGGAGGAGGAGGACGAGATCGCCCGGGAGAGCCTGCCCATGGAGCAGATTCCCGACGCCATTCCCGCCCCCCGGGAGATCCACGCGGTACTGGACCAGTACATCATTGGCCAGGAGAGCGCGAAAGTCGCCTTGTCCGTGGCGGTGTACAACCACTACAAGCGGATCTACTTTGGCGGCGGGGACGATGTGGAGCTGCAGAAGAGCAACATCCTGCTCATGGGCCCCACCGGCTGCGGCAAGACCCTCTTTGCCCAGACCCTGGCCCGGGTACTGAAGGTGCCCTTTGCCATCGCCGACGCCACCACCCTCACCGAGGCTGGCTATGTGGGCGACGACGTGGAGAATATCCTGCTGCGCCTGGTCCAGGCTGCCGATTACGACATCGAGCTGGCCGAGCGGGGCATCATCTATATCGACGAGATGGATAAGATCGCCCGGAAGAGCGAGAACACCTCCATCACCCGGGACGTGTCCGGCGAGGGCGTGCAGCAGGCGCTGCTGAAGATCCTGGAGGGTACCGTGGCCAACGTGCCTCCCCAGGGCGGCCGCAAGCACCCCCACCAGGAGTTCATCCAGATCGATACCAAGAACATCCTGTTCATCTGCGGCGGCGCCTTCGACGGCATCGACAAGATCATCGAAAACCGCCTGGATAAGCGCTCCATGGGCTTCGGCGCCCAGGTGCAGAGCAAGAAGGAGCGCAACGTGGGCCAGCTCTTCAAGGAGATCCAGCCCCAGGACCTGCTGAAGTTCGGCATCATCCCCGAGCTGGTGGGCCGTCTGCCCATCATCACCACCCTGGAGTCTCTGGACCGGGAGCAGATGGTGCAGATCCTCACCGAGCCCAAGAACGCTCTGGTCAAGCAGTACCAGAAGCTGATGGAGTACGACGATGTGGAGCTGGAGTTCACCCAGGACGCCCTGGAGGCTGTAGCCGACCGGGCGGTGGAGCGGAGCATCGGCGCCCGCGGCCTGCGTGCCATTCTGGAGGAGATCATGACCCGGATTATGTACGACGTGCCCTCCGATCCCACCATCGTCAAGGTGACCATCCACGCCGACTGCGTCACCCAGGGCGCCCAGCCCGAGATCCAGCGGGATCCCAACCGGGTACGCCGGGAGCCCATGGGACAGGTGGCCGCCCGCAGCGAGCGGGGCGGTCTGCCGGGAACCAATGTCGGCTGATTGAACTGATACAGCGCAGCAGCCTGCGGTCCACCCATAGGGCGGGCCGTGGGCTGTGCTTCTATTCCCCTGAAAGGAAGTGAGAGTTATGAAAAAGGATTGGACCAAAGAAGAACTGGAGACCATGCCGGTGATCGCCCTGCGTGGGCTGACCATTTTCCCCCATGTGCTCATCCATTTTGACGTGGCCCGGGATATGTCCATCAAGGCTCTGGAGCAGGCCATGTCCGCAGGCGGTCCCGTGTTCCTGGTGGGACAGAAGGACCTTTCGGTGGAGAAGCCGGAGGAGAAGGACCTGTACCGCGTGGGCACCATCTCCAAGGTGCGGCAGATCCTCCGCATGCCCGGGGACAATGTCCGGGTCATGGTGGAGGGCGACAGCCGGGGCAGCCTGGAGGAGGTCATCCGCACCGCCCCCTATCTGGAGGCCAAGGTGCGGCCCATCCCCCAGGAGAAGGCGGGGAGCAACTCCGCCAAGACCGAGGCCCTGATCCGTTCCACCTATGAGATGTTCCAGCAGTACACCGACCTGGCCCCCAAGACGGCCCCCGACCTGCTCATCAACGTGCTGGCCAGCGAGGACCCCGGCTACATCGCAGACTTTATTGCCCAGAACATCGCCATGCGCAACAACGATAAGCAGGCGGTGCTGGAGGAGCTGCGCCCCGTGCGCCGCCTGGAGCGGCTGTACCGCCTGCTGTGCCGGGAGGTCGAGATCCTGGGCCTGGATATGGAGATCCAGAACCGCGCCCGGGAGCAGATGGCCGACAACCAGCGGGACTACTACCTTCGGGAGCAGATGAAGGCCATCCAGGCCGAGCTGGGCGAAGGGGAGGGGAGCGGCGACGACATCAGCGACTACCGCAAGAAGATCGCCGAGGCTCCGCTGCCCGACGTGGTGCGGGAGCGCCTGGAAAAAGAGGTGAGCCGCCTGGCCAAGCAGCCCTTCGGCTCCTCTGAAGCTACCGTCATGCGCAACTACCTGGATGTGTGCCTGGAGCTGCCCTGGGGCAAGCGCACCAAGGAGCGGGTCAGCGTGGAAGCCGCCCGCAAGGTGCTGGACCGGGACCACTTCGGCCTGGAGAAGGTGAAGGAGCGGGTGCTGGAATTCTTGGCCGTGCGCCAGCTGGCTCCCGAACTGAAGGGGCAAGTAATTTGCCTTGTCGGACCGCCTGGCGTGGGCAAAACCTCCATCGCCATGTCGGTGGCCAAGGCCCTCAACCGCAAGCTGGCCCGGCTGTCTCTGGGCGGCGTCAGCGACGAGGCGGAGATCCGGGGTCACCGCAAGACCTATGTGGGCTCCATGCCCGGCCGCATCATCAATGCCATCAACCAGTCGGGCAGCTGCAACCCCTTGCTGCTGCTGGACGAGATCGATAAAATGGGTCACGACCACCGGGGCGACCCCTCCGCCGCCCTGCTGGAGGTACTGGACGTGGAGCAGAACAGCACCTTCCGGGACAACTTCCTGGAGGTCCCCTTCGACCTGTCCGACGTGCTGTTCATCACCACCGCCAACACCACCGAGACCATTCCCCGTCCTCTGCTGGACCGTATGGAGGTCATCGAGCTGTCCAGCTACACCGACGAGGAGAAGCTGCAGATCGCCAAGCGCCACCTGCTGCCCAAGGAGCTCAAGCGCCACGGGCTGGAGAAGAGCCAGCTGAAGGTGTCCGACGGAGCTTTGAGAGAGATGATCGCCT
>USCO01000194.1 GCA_900553135.1 uncultured Eubacteriales bacterium
GGTGGCCACGCCCAGGTCGTTGAAGGGGTGGACGTAGGTGAGGCCCTGCTCCTCGGCCAGCTGGGCGGCCAGAGCGGCGGCCTCGTCAAAGACCTCGCCGTGGAGGATGACCTTGGCCCCGTAGTCCTTGGTGTTGTTCACCTTCACCAGGGGGGTGGTAGTGGGCATGACGATGGTGGCGGGGACACCGGCGGCCTGGGCGGCGTAGGCCAGACCCTGGGCGTGGTTGCCCGCCGAGGCGGTAATGAGCCCCCGCTCTTTCTCCTCCTGGCTCAGAGTGCTGATCTTGTAGTAAGCGCCCCGAATCTTATAAGCGCCGGTGACCTGCATGTTTTCCGGTTTCAGGTAGACCTGGTTGCCCAGGGCCTTGGACAGAGCGACGGAGTGGATGAGACTGGTGTCTCGAATGACCCCCCGCAGGGTGGACCGGGCGGCCTTGAATTGTTCCAGAGTGAGCATGGGGACTCTCCTTTAACGAAATGATCTGATAAAAGCAATCATACTCAATTTACCCGATAAAGTCAATGGAAAGGGCGGATTGCGGGAAAATAGAAGGGGGGAATCTCCCTTGACACTATTCCTTGGGAAGGGTAAAATGACCACAACAGGCCCAATCCTTTTTCCTTCTATGGAGGTTTCAAATGGCAAAGCATGTCAAGCGTTCCGTGGTGCCCATCTATCTTGTGGGCGTGGTATGGCTGGTGTTCGCCCTGTTCTTCTCCCTGCATGAACCGGCGGACTATCTGGTGTGTGCTGCGGTGTCGGTGGCCGCCTTTGTGGTAGGTAAGGCCATCTTCCCGGACAAGCCCTATCAGATGCCCGGCGAGGAGCAGCCCAAGCAGGAGAAGAAGCAGGAAGAGGAAAAGAAGAAGCAGGAGCCCCCCAAGTCCACCGGCAACCCCGAGGTGGACAAGCTCATCAAGGAGCGGGACCGGGCCATTGGAGAGATGCGCCGCCTCAACGACAGCATTGAGGACGAGACCATCTCCGCCCAAATCGACCACCTGGAGGAGGTCACCCGGAAGATCATCGACCAGGTGGTGGCCCAGCCTCAGAAGCTGCCCCAGATCCGCCGCTTCCTGGATTACTACCTGCCCACCACCCTGAAGATCCTCAACGCCTACGACCGCATGGATGCGGTTGGCGTGGCGGGAGACAACATCTCCTCCACCAAAGAGCGGGTGGAGCGCATGATGGGCACCATCGTCAAGGCCTTTGACAAGCAGCTGGACGCCCTGTTCGGCGCGGAGGCCATGGACATCTCCACCGACATTACCGTCATGGAAAACCTGCTGGCCCAGGAGGGTCTGGCGGGCGACGGCAAAAAGACCACCAAGAGCCAGGACAGCGACGTGACCCTGGAGCTGTAAGGAGGTCCCGAAGGAGGTTCCGCTATGAAGAATGAAAAGCGCCGCCGCCTTATGTGGAGCTTACTCTGGTTTTTGGGCTCGGCCCTGACCGGAGGACTGGCAGTCTACGCCTATTGGTATCCCCAGATATCAGGACTTTCCTGGGGCATTTACGCCCTTCTTTCCGGCGCATATCTCCTCAATGCCATTCTCTGGTTGAGATACTGGCTGAGGTATGACAAACAACATAAGGACTCACAAGATTAAGACAGGAGGCACCTGCTATGAGCGATGAATTGAACCTGACTCCCCAGCTGACCCTGACCCCTGATATGGGGGCCGCCGCGGCCCAGGCCCCTGCCGCCCCTGAGGCGCCCACCCTGACCCTGGAGCCAAACGCCGCCGAGGCTGAGGCTCAGAGCCAGCAGGCCCAGCTGGAGCTGCAGAAGCAGCGGGAAGCCAACGCCGTGAAGCTGGACGAGTCCATGCTCTCCGAGGCGGAGCGGAAAATGGTGGACGAGTTTGCCCAGAAGATCGACGTCACCGACTCCAACGTGGTGCTGCAGTACGGCGCCGCCGCCCAGAAAAATGTCTCCGAGTTTTCCGAAAACACCTTGCAGCAGATTCGCACCAAGGACCTGGGGCAGATCGGAGAGACCTTGGCCGACCTGGTCCGGCAGCTGCAGGAATTTGACCCGGAGGAGGAGAAAAAAGGCTTTGCCGGCTTTTTCCGCCGGAAAAAGAATCAGCTGGCCGCCCTGAAAGCCGGGTACGCCAAAGCCTCCGCCAACGTGGATCAAATTGTGGAAAACTTGCAGGCCCACCAGATCACCCTGATGAAGGACGTGGCCAACCTGGACCAGATGTTTGAGCTGAACGCCAAGTATCAGCAGGAGCTGACCATGTACATCCTGGCCGGGAAACAGCGCCTGGCCCAGATTCAGCGGGAGGACTTGGCCCAGCTCCAGCAGCAGGCCGCCGCCAGCGGGACCCAGGCGGATGCCCAGGCGTACAACGACATGGTCAGCCTGTGCAACCGCTTTGAGAAAAAGCTCCACGACCTGGAGCTGACCCGGATGATCTCCCTGCAAATGGGGCCCCAGACCCGGATGCTGCAAAATAACGACACCTTGATGATTGAAAAGATTCAGTCCAGCCTGGTCAACACCATCCCCCTCTGGAAGAGCCAGATGGTTCTGGCCCTGGGACTGGAGCACGCCCGGCAGGCCACCGCCGCCCAAAACGCGGTCACGGAGATGACCAACAACCTCCTCCGGCAGAACGCCGACCTGCTGAAAACAGGGACCATTGACACCGCCCGGGAGGCTGAGCGGTCCATTGTGGACCTGGAAACCCTCCGCCATACCAACAGCTGATGGAATCCCTGGACGAAGTCCTGCGGATTCAAACCGAGGGAACCCAAAAGCGCAGAGAGGCCGAGGCAGAGCTGGGCCGGATTGAGGGCGAACTGAAACAAAAACTGTTGGCCCTGCGGACATGATCCCTCCGCCCCGCCCTGGGGGCGCGTGTTTCCTGCCAGCGCATCGTTTGCGCCGCAGACGGTGATATCGTTTGGAACACCTATTCTCTCTTGGAGGTTCCTATGAAATTTTTCAAGAAAACATCCGTCGCCATCCTGCTGACGGCCCTGCTGGTGGCCCTGTGCTGTGTCTGGGGCTACTCCCGGGCCTATGAGGCCAGCCACTCCGACCCCGACTCGGTGGTGCAGAGCCAGCGGGCCGGGGAGAGCGGCCTCAACTACTTTCTCAACTGGATTGATGACGGCGCCGGTCTCTTTTCCATGGAGACCACCGACACCCTGGCCCGAAACAACCTGGACCTAAACAACACCTACGGATGTCTGCTGGCGCTGAAGACAGTGAACTATCTCAACGGCCAGGACATCGCATCCTATTCCAAGGACCTCTTCCAGCAGGTCGATCTGGGCCGGAAGGATATGCTGCTGGTCATTGAGTCCAGCAGCCAGGCCTGGTACCTGGTCTACGGCGGGGGACTGCGAACCTATGCGGAGAATAACGACGCCCTGGCCGCCCTGCTGAAGGATAACCTGGACACGGATTTTTTCCAGGGCGAGAGTGACGCGGGGATTTTATCCCTGTTCGATGATCTGGAGCACTGGTGCGCGGAG
>USCO01000195.1 GCA_900553135.1 uncultured Eubacteriales bacterium
AAGAAAGCATTTTCTTGCGGCTCGTTTTTGCGTCCGGGCGCACCTGACAACAGGAGGTGCAGGAACAATGGCTATGATTCAGGTAGATCACCTGACGTTTTCCTATCCGGGCAGCGGAGAGAATGTGTTTGAGGATTGCAGCTTTCAAATCGACACCCGTTGGCGGCTGGGATTTGTGGGACGCAACGGCCGAGGAAAGACCACACTGCTGCGGCTGCTCCAGGGGGAATTTGCGTATCGCGGGACCATTCTCTGCCCGGTGCCGGTGTGCTATTTTCCCGCGCCCGTTCAGAAAATGGAGCGAAGCACGGGAGAGATCCTGCTGGAACTGTGTCCCCAGGCCCAGGAGTGGGAGCTGCTGCGGGAGTTTGCCCCATTGAAGCTGGAGGCGGAGCTGCTGGAACGCCCCTTTGCCACCCTCTCCAACGGGGAGCGGACCCGGGCTTTGCTGGCGGCCTTCTTTCTGGACGAGGGGCGGTTTCCCCTCATTGACGAACCAACAAACCATTTGGACATGGAGGGGCGGGCGCTGGTGTCCCGGTATCTCCGGAGCAAGCGGGGCTATATTCTGGTGTCCCATGACCGCCGGTTTCTGGACGGCTGCGTGGACCATATCCTCTCCCTGAACCGGGCCAGCGTGGATGTGTGCAGCGGAAACTTCTCCGTCTGGTTTGAGAATTTTCAGCGGCAGCAGGCCTTTGAGGAGAGCCAGAACCGGCGGCTGGAGAAGGACGTGGAGCGGCTGCGGACCGCGGCCCGGCGGACCTCCGGCTGGTCAGACCAGGCGGAGAAGGCCAAGTATGGGACCGGAGTGCTGGACCGGGGCTATGTGGGCCACAAAGCGGCCAAGGTGATGAAGCGGGCCAAGTCCGTCCAGGCCCGGCAGGAACGGGCGCTGGAGGAGAAATCGGCCCTGCTGCACAATACAGAGAAGGCAGAGTCGCTGAAACTCCATCCATTGGTCCACCACAGCCCTGTCCTGGCAGAATTTTCTCAGGTATCGGTGTGCTACGGCGGGGAACCGGTGTGCCAACCGGTATCCTGTCAGATCCGGCAAGGGGAGCGGGTTGCCCTGGCGGGCAGAAACGGCAGCGGGAAAAGCAGTCTTTTAAAACTGCTGTTGGGTCAGGACATTCCCCATGAGGGGAGGGTGTCCCTGGCTTCGGGGCTGGTGATCTCCTACGTACCCCAGGATACGTCAGGCTTGGCGGGTGATCTCAGCCAATTTGCCCGGGAGCAGGGGCTGGACGAGACGTTGTTTAAAACGATTCTGCGCAAGCTGGATTTTGACCGGGCCCTGTTTGGTCAGGATATGGCCGGCTATTCCCAGGGACAAAAGAAAAAGGTCTATCTGGCCCGAAGCCTGTGCCAGCAGGCCCACCTCTATGTGTGGGATGAGCCGCTGAACTATGTTGATCTCTACTCCCGCATCCAGCTGGAGGAGCTGATCCAGACCTACCGGCCCACCCTGGTCTTTGTAGAGCACGATCGGGCGTTTCAGGAGAAAATCGCCACCCAGGTGGTGGAGCTATAAGAAAAAGGCCCGGCGCACAGTTTTTGTGCGCCGGGCTTTTTGTTGATTTGAATTGTTTACTTCTTGAAGCCATCCTTCAGGCTGACGGCCCGGTTAAACACCAGGGCGCCGGGCTTGGAGTCCTTGCTGTCGGCGCAGAAGTAGCCCAGACGCAGGAACTGGAAGCGGTCGCTGGGCTGGGCGTTGGCCAGGCTGGCCTCCAGCTTACAGCCGGTGAGCACCTCCAGAGAGCCGGGATTCAGGCAGTCCAGGAAGTCCTTGTCGCCGCCGTCGGGGTTCTCGTCGGCAAACAGGTTGTCGTACAGACGCACCTCGGCGTCCACGGCGGTGGCGGCGTCCACCCAGTGGATGGTGGCGCCCTTCACCTTCCGGCCGTCGGCGGGGTTGCCGCCCTTGGACTCGGGGTCGTAGGTGGCCAGGATCTCGGTGACGTTGCCCTGCTCGTCCTTGACGCAGCCGGTGCACTTGATGAGGTAGGCGCCCTTCAGGCGGCACTCGGGGCCGTCGGGATACAGGCGCTTATACTTGGGGATGGGGGTCTCCAGGAAGTCGTCGGCCTCCACATACAGGTGCTTGGAGAAGGTTACGGGGCGGGTGCCGGCGTCGGGATCGTTGGGGTTGTTCTCCACCTGGAAGGTCTCGCTCTGGCCCTCGGGATAGTTGGTGATGGTCAGCTTGATGGGACGCAGCACGGCCATGGCCCGCTGGGCGTGGTCGTTCAGATCCTCACGCAGGCAGTGCTCCAGGAAACCGTACTCCACAGTGGAGGTGTTCTTGGCCACGCCGATGCGGTCGCAGAAGTTGCGGATGGCGGCGGGGGTGTAGCCACGGCGGCGCAGGCCGCACAGAGTGGGCATACGGGGATCGTCCCAGCCGGAGACGTACTTCTCCTCCACCAGCTTGCGCAGCTTCCGCTTGCTCATCACGGTGTAGTTGATGCCCAGACGGGCAAACTCGATCTGACGGGGCTTGTGGGGCACGTCGGTGTGGTTGATGACCCAGTCGTACAGAGGACGGTGGTCCTCATACTCCAGGGAGCACAGGGAGTGGGTGATGCCCTCCAGGGCGTCCTGGATGGGGTGCGCGAAGTCGTACATGGGGAAGATGCACCACTTGGTACCCTGGCGGTGGTGCTCGATATAGCGGATGCGGTAGAGCACGGGGTCGCGCATGTTGAAGTTGCCGCTCTCCAGGTCGATCTTGGCCCGGAGGGTGTACTTGCCCTCGGGGAACTCGCCGTTCTTCATCCGCTCAAACAGATCCAGGCTCTCCTCGATAGGACGGTCACGCCAGGGGGAGCGGGCGGGAGTGTTCACGTCGCCGCGGTACTCCTTGAACTGCTCGGGGGTCAGCTCACACACATAAGCCAGACCCTTCTTGATGAGGCCCACGGCCAGCTCATAGGTCTTCTCGAAGTAGTCGCTGCCGTAGAAGAAGCGGTCGCCCCAGTCAAAGCCCAGCCAGTGGATGTCCTCCTGGATGGCGTCCACAAACTCGGTGTCCTCCTTGGCGGGGTTGGTGTCGTCCATGCGCAGGTTGCAGATACCGCCGAACTTCTCAGCAGAGCCGAAGTCGATGATCAGCGCCTTGCAGTGGCCGATGTGAAGATAGCCGTTGGGCTCGGGGGGAAAACGGGTGTGGACCTGCTGCCCGGCAAAGCGTCCGCCGGGGGCGATGTCCTCCGCGATAAATTCGTGGATAAAGTTCTGGCTGGGGGCGGGACCCTCGGAAGCGGGAACGCCGGCCTTGATGTCGTCAGCCATAGTGAATCCTCCTGTCTCCTTGGTGGGAATAGTTAACTCCAACATTTTACACCACAATGACCGGGCCTTGCAAGGCTTTCT
>USCO01000196.1 GCA_900553135.1 uncultured Eubacteriales bacterium
GGCCTCAGCGGGAGCCCGACATTATTCTACGGTTACAAACTGGGCAATATCGTCCCGCATGGCGATAGCCGCATTGCGGGCGGCCTCCTGGAAGTCGTGGCCGTCGCCGCCGGTCTTCTTCCAGGCGCACATGATGCCACGGGAGGAGTTGACGATGGCGCCGTGGCCCTTCTCGTTGAAGGCGTACTTCACGTCGGCAGCGGTGCCGCCCTGAGCGCCGTAGCCGGGCACCAGGAAGAAGGTGTGGGGCAGACGGCTGCGCAGATCCTGGATCTGCTGGGGATAGGTGGCGCCGGTGACGGCGCCGGCCATGGTGAAGCCGTACTTGCCCTCGGTGCCGGCAGCGATCTGCTCATTGAGCTCGCCCATGACCTCGTAGATGGTGCGGCCGTCGGCGGCCTTCACGTCCTGCAGCTCACCGGAGCCGGGGTTGGAGGTCTTCACCAGCACGAAGGCGCACTTGTCCTCGCCCTTGGCGGCCTCCAGGAAGGGCTTGATGGAGTCGGAGCCCATGTAGCCGTTGAGGGTGACGCAGTCGGCGTCGAAGGACTTGAACACCTGGCCCTCGATGGGAGCGCCGGAGAGCCACCCTTCCGCGTAGGCGGTGGCGGTGGAGCCGATGTCGCCGCGCTTGATGTCGGCGATGACGAACAGGCCCTTCTCCTTGGCGTAGCGGATGGTGCGCTCCAGCATCTCCATGCCCTGCCAGCCCAGGTTCTCATAGTAGGCGCTCTGGGGCTTCACCGCGGGGACGATGTCGCACAGGGCGTCGATGAGGCCCACGTTGAACTGCCAGATGGCCTCCACAGCACCCTTCAGGCCCACGCCGTACTGCTCAAAAGCGGCCTTGCGGATGTATTCGGGGACGTACTCGATGCGGGCGTCCAGCCCGGCCACGGTGGGGTTTTTCTTCTCGCGGATCTTCTCCTGCAGAATATCAAAAGACATAATCGTTCATCCTTTCGGGATTGTTTTTTACTGGGCGTCCTGGTAAATGATCTCGCCGCCCACGATGGTGTACTTCACCTTGCCCTTCACCTTGCGGCCGGCGAAGGGGGTGTTGCGGCCCTTGGAGACAAACTGCTCGGGGTCGATGGTCCACTCCTCCTCGGGGTCGAAGATGGTCACGTCGGCCTCGCCGCCCAGGGACAGACGGCCCTTGGTGGTCAGGCCCAGAATGGAGGCGGGGGTGTAGGTCATGCGGCGGATGATCTCGGGCAGCTTCATGCGGCCGGTGTGGTAGAGCTCGGTGAGGGTGATGGCCAGAGAGGTCTCCAGACCCACCATGCCGCTGGGGGCGCGGGTGAGGGGACGGGCCTTCTCCTCGGCGGAGTGGGGGGCGTGGTCGGTGGCGATGACGTCAATGGTGCCGTCCTTCAGTCCGGCGATGATCCCCTTCACATCCTTGGCGGTGCGCAGGGGAGGGTTCACCCGGGCCAGGGAGCCCTGGGTGAGGATCTCATCCTCGGTGAGGGTGAAATACTGGGGGCAGGTCTCGCAGGTGAGGGGGATGCCCTTTTTCTTCATGCGGCGGATGATGTCCACAGACTTGGCGGTGGACACGTGGCAGATGTGCACGTGGGCGCCGGTCTCCTCGCAGAGCATGGCGTCCCGCATGACCATGATCTCCTCGGCGATGGCGGGGCGGCCCTCCAGCCACAGCTGGCGGGAGACGCTGCCCTCGTTCACCGCACGGTTGGCCACCATGGAGGTGTCCTCACAGTGACACAGCACGGGCAGCTCCAGGCGCTTGGCGTGGATCAGGGCGTCCCGCATCAGGTTGGCGTTGTCCACGTTGCAGCCGTCGTCGGACAGGGCGATGGCGCCCGCCTTTTTCAGGGCCTCGGCGTCGGTGAGCTCCTCACCCCGCAGGGCCACGGAGACCGCGCCAACAGGGTAGACCTGCACACCGTTGGACTGGGCGGCCTTGTCCTTGATATAGGCGATCTGCTCGGGGGAGTCCACCACCGGGTCGGTGTTGGCCATGCAGCCCAGGGCGGTGACGCCGCCCCGGGCGGCAGCGGCGGTGCCGGTGAAGATGTCCTCCTTATAGGTGAGACCGGGGTCACGCAGGTGGACGTGCATGTCCACAAGCCCCGGGCAGACCACAAGGCCGGTGGCGTCGATGATCTGGTCGGCATCTTCGGGGATGCTCCGCTCCAGCTGGACGACACGGCCTTGCTCAATGGCTACGTCCTGAATGGATACTGTTCCGCTGACGGGGTCTACCACCCGTCCGTGTTGAATCAATAGTCTCATAATGATAGATTCCTCCAAGGAAAAGGGGTCGGGCCAAAGGCCCTGAACTTTATTGTAAGAAAAAAGGGCAGATATCGCTAAACTAAATTATAGCGGAACCGACAGGATTTAGCAACGGATTTTTCCTTCGGAAGGGAAAGAATAGAGGCGTGGGACTGATGTTTTTCACGCAGCCCCCGGAGAAAGGAGATGAAGCGCATGAACGCAGGCGGATACGGCGCCTTTTTGCTGGGCATGACCGCGGGAGCCATGGCCGGCGCGGCGGTGGGCATGACCATGGCCCCCTCCCGGCGGGAGATGAAGCGGGCGGCCCACAAGGCAGCCAAGCATGTCACCGAGGCAGTGGAGACCTTGACCCAGGTCATGGCCCAGTGACAGGGCGGGGGAGACCGGAGAAGGAAGGCTCCGGTCTCTCTTTTTTTGAACAAAAAACATTGCGGAGGGGCCAAAATGGGAGTATGCTGAAGAAAAAAGAAAGGCGGCGGTGGTATGACAGACCGGGAACTGGTTCATTTGGCCCTGGAGGCAAGAAAGCACGCCTATGCGCCCTACTCCCATTTTGCGGTGGGGGCCGCGCTGCTGTGTCAGGACGGGCGGGTGTTTACCGGGTGCAATGTGGAAAACAGCGCCTACGGCAGCACCATCTGCGCAGAGCGCACCGCCCTGGTCAAGGCGGTGAGCGAGGGCTGCACCACGGGGTGGACCACCATCGCCATCGCGGGCAGCGGCAGCGATGCTTGCTGGCCCTGCGGAGCGTGCCGCCAGATGCTGTATGAGTTTGCCCCAAACCTGCGGGTGCTGGCCGCCCGGTGGGACGGCACCTTTGAAAGCGCCCTGCTCTCCCAACTGCTGCCCCACGGCTTCGGCCCGGAATCTCTCCAGTGACAATGTATAATCTGGGCAGAAAACGGGCATAGTATCCCCGGAAGCTTATTCCGAGGAGGTAATCTGACGTGATCGTGGACAAGATCGCCCTGACCCTGCTGATCATCGGCGGATTGAACTGGGGCAGCGTAGGCCTGTTTCAGTTCGATCTGGTGGCCTTTGCATGCGGCGGGTCGGGCAGTATGGTCAGCCGG
>USCO01000197.1 GCA_900553135.1 uncultured Eubacteriales bacterium
GGCATGCGCTTCACCTTGGCGTTCAGGTCCTCCCCTACCAGCTCGTGGAAGGACTTGCCGAAGATGTTGGACTGCCAGATCTTCCCCGTGTCCCCCTCGAACTCCTGGAGCAGATAGTGGATCATCTCCTCGCTCTGCTTCTCGCTGCCCACAATGGGCGAGACCTCGGTCTCAATATCTGCCCGGATCATGTGTATTGAGGGGGCACTTGCTTTCAGGCGCACGCCGTAGCGTCCCCCCTGGCGCACGATCTCGGGCTCCTCCAGCACCAGGGAGTCGATGGAGGGCACCACGATGCCGTAGCCCGTCTCCTCCACCTCCTTTAGGGCGTCGGCCACCTTGTCGTAGGAGGACTTCACCTGGGCTAGCTGGGTGAGCAGGGCCATCAGGTCCCCGTCGTCCCCGATCTGGAAGCCCGACTGCTGGGACAGGGTTTCGTAGAACAGGGCCCGGGGCAGGTCCAGAGCCGCCTTGGCCAGACCGGTGCCCAGGTCGATGGCGCTGATCCTGGCCTGGCTCACCTGCTGGCACTCCCCCATGGCTCCCACCGCCTGCTCCACGTCCCGGATGCGGCGCAGCTCCTTGGCCCCCTGTCGGATGGCGGCATACAAAGCGGCCTTGATGGGATGCTCCTGAGGCAGGGCGTCCACCCAGGGAGGTAGGTACAGGTCCAGTTCTTTCAGGGGGAATTCATACAGCACCTGGCGCAGCAGGGCGCTGATGTCTTCCTCCCCCAGGGTGAGACAGTTGGCCGTGACGCAGGTCACCTGATAGCGTTGGGCGATCTCATCCCGGATGGCCCGGGCCCGCTCCGAGTCGGGATAGGCGGAGTTGAGCAGGACCAGGAAAGGTTTTCCCAGCTCCTTCAGCTCCCCAATAACCCGCTCTTCCGCCTCCAGGTAGTCCTCCCGGGGAATCTCGGTGATGGTGCCATCGGTGGTGACCACTACGCCGATGGTGGAGTGCTCGGCAATGACCTTCCGGGTGCCCACCTCGGCGGCCTCGGACATGGGGATCTCGTGGTCGAACCAGGGGGTGGTGACCATGCGCTGGGTCTCCCCCTCCAGCTGGCCCACCGCCCCGGGAATCATGTAGCCCACGCAGTCGATGAGCCGCACCTGGAACTGGGCGCCCCCCTCCATGGACAGGCTCACCGCCTCTTCGGGGACGAACTTGGGCTCGGCGGTCATGATGGTGCGGCCCGAGCCGCTCTGGGGCAGCTCATCCCGGGCCCGCTCCCGGCGGTAGACATTTTCGATGTTGGGGATCACCAGATGCTCCATGAAGCGCTTGATGAAGGTGGATTTTCCCGTTCGTACCGGGCCCACCACACCAATATAGATGTCGCCCTCGGTTCTCAGGGCGATATCCTCATAGATCTTACGGTCGTCTTGCACAGCCATTCCTCCTTCGGCTGCCCTGGTCAGCCGTTCATTTCCCTACACTCTATGTCCCCTTCCGGGAAAATATGTCCATGCACCCCAAAAGAAGGTTCCCTTTGGACGGACAGAAAAAGAGCGGGACCGCCCGAAGGCGGCCCCGCACATTCTTTTACCGCAGGCTGGGGATCAGGAGCATCTGCCCCTGGGGCAGACTGTCCTCCTCCAAATCGTTGGCCTGGAGGATCTGGGAGATGGTGGTGCCGTAGGTCTTGGCAAGCTCCCAGAGGCCCTCCCCGGGAGCGGCCAGGCGCAGTACCACCGAGGGCTGCTCCCCCTCCTCCCGGGTGCGCTCCTCCCCCAGCTGGGCGGCGCACACCACGGTACACCGGTTCTCCTGGAGCAGCAGGAACTGGAACTGGACCGCGCAGCGCACCTCCACCCCGCCGGCGGCGGGGGCGGCGAAGACCTCGCCGGGACAGAACATGCGGCAGCGGCACACCGCCCCCTCGTGGGCCTCCAGACGGCAGGCAACGGTCAGGGGCTTTTCCACCACCTGGGGCCGCTGGTCCTCGTCCAGGCACAGCACGCTAACCTTGATCTCCCCCGTCAGCACCAGGGTCCCCCCTTCCCGGCTCTCCCGGACGGGACCCAGCTCCACCCAGCTGTCGGCCACGGTACGCACCAGGCTAGCGGTCTCCAGCAGTTCCCGCAGGTTCTGCATCCGCTCTCCCTGGTCCAGCAGCCGCCACAGAGACAGGGTCTCCCGGCTGACCTGGGTCTCCCAGGCGGTGGAATACAGATCCTGAAGCATGGGAAAGCTGCGCCGCTGCCACACCTGGGCCTGGACCAGAATATCGGCGGTGAGATCCAAAGTCCGGCCGTCCTCCGAGGCGGTCTGCCAGCTGATCTGGGTCAGCTGGGGACAAAGCTGGCACTGGCTGCCCTCTCCGGCTCCGGGAACCTCCAGAATCTGGGAGAAGGGCAGCACCTCGCTGCTGGCGCACAGCCCTCCCCCGGGCTCCTGGGCCAGGAACTGAAGCTCCAGAGTGCCCTTTAAAATCAGCTTGCTGCCGATGAGCTTACTTTCTCCGCACACCGGCTGGGCCTGGAGGGCCAGCAGCCGCAGGCTCTCCCCCTGGCCGCCGGACATGCGCACCTGCTCGCTCAATGTAAAGGGTTTTTCCTGCACAGCAAAGAGCTGGTATGTCTCGCCCTGGATGATCTGCTGCTGCACCCCGTGCTGCTCCGGCTCCAGGACCTGCTGACAGCACACCGTCTCGGCGGGCTGAAAGGCGGTGATCTCCACGGCCAGGTCGGCCCGCAGGAGGATTTTTCGGGGGTTGAGCACCTTGGCCTGGAGATCCCGCAGGCACACCCGGCCCTCCAGCTTGCCCCGCTCCGTGAGGCCGGAGGCCTCCAGCTGGGCGGTAAAGGGCAGGGCTGCCTCCATGCGGCACAGGCCCTCCCCCTCCTCGGGCTGGTAGAGCACCACGGCCCGCACGCTGCCCGTCACCTCGGCCAGGCCCTCCCGGGCCTGCCTGCCGTTCAGGGCCGCCTGGCCCTTGACCCCCACGATCCTGGCGATGTCGGGGCAGGCGTCGGGGACGATGGTCTCCAGCGTCTCCTCCTGGCAAACTGTCCCGCTGGCGATGATTTGATATCCCTGCATGACTTCCCGGTCAAATTCCAATTCCATTTCTGCCGTCCTCTCCCTTTTCCTACAGTGTTGGTTCCGTCCAGCGGACCACGGTTCTGCCACACTATATGAGGGAGAGGGCCGGGGTATGCTTAGTCCTTGACCCCGAACAGCCTGCGCAGCAAGCCCCGCAGACATTTGGGCGAGCGTACCACAACGATCCCCATAAAAAAGCCTCCCTTATTTCAGACTGTACCCCAGTATATGGCCGCAGCCACGAAATTGATACAAAAAAAGGCCGCCTTTCGG
>USCO01000198.1 GCA_900553135.1 uncultured Eubacteriales bacterium
CGGCGGCGAGAAGCACATCAGCATCGCCTCCCTGCCCGGCATGAAGGAGCGCACCATCACCCTCAACGGCTTCTCCAAGTGCTACTCCATGACCGGCTGGCGTCTGGGCTATGCCGCCGCTCCCGTGGACTTCATCAAGGCCATGGTCCGTGTCCACCAGTACATCAACACCTGCGCCGCTTCCTTCGTCCAGGAGGCCGGTATCACCGCCCTGGAGAAGGCCGAGCCCGATGTGCAGGAGATGGTGAAGGAGTACGCCCGCCGCAGAGACTACATGGTCTCCGCCATCAACAGCATGGACGGCGTGAGCTGCAAGACCCCCGGCGGCGCCTTCTACGTCTTTATGAACATCAAGTCCTTCGGCATGTCCTCTGCCGACATGGCCAACTACCTGCTGGAGGAGGCCAAGATCGCCACCGTGCCCGGCTCCGCCTTCGGCAGCCAGGGCGAGGGCTACGTCCGCTTCTCCTACGCCTGCAGCTATGAGCGCATCGTGGAAGGTATGGAGCGTATGCGCCAGGCCCTGGCCAAGCTGCCCCGGAAGAACTAATACCGCTGCCAAACCTGGCCGATATGCAGATCGAACTTCAGGTTGGTGAGGTATCGGTCCAGGTTTTCTTCAAAGTAGTTCAGCGCGTGCTCCGTGGTGACCAACGGAAAGCGGTGCTTGATTTTATAGCACTTGCGGTTGGGCGGCGGGTTCTCCAGCCGACTCACATACAGGCCGTGGGTGCTGTACATCTCATGGATCACCGACTCCGGCGCGATCATCCAGTACTGCTCCTTGGGGCTCCACAGCTTGGAGATCAAGGTGATAGTGTCTGCCGAGAAGCAGGGCCGGGCGTAGTTGGTCAGCCACTGGTCGTGCCAGATCTGATAGGGGTCGTCCCACTTCAGGAACAGCTCCTTGGCCGGGTCCAGCTCCTCCGTATGGACCACAGGCTTGTCTACCGCCGGGTTGGAGGATTGGACCAGGTACATCTGCTCCTCAAAAACACACTCACAAATGATGTTTTTGTAATAGAGCTGATAGTACACAAAGGCCAGGTCAATGTCGTGGGCATCCAGGATGCCGTACAGCTCCGAGGACTGATGGGTGCGGATATTGAGATCCAGCACCGTCCCGCCCCGGACCAGCTGCTGATAGAAGGGGGCCAGCAGGGCCACGTTCACGCTGTCGGTACAGCCGATGGTGAGCAGGGTCCGCTCCCGGCGGCCCTGGAGCAGCCGGGTCTCCTTCCAAAGGGACATCATCCGCTCCGCGATGGGGATGAAATCCGCCCCCGCCGGCGTCAGCTCGATCTGCTTAAAGCCCTTACTGCGCAGGATCAGGGAACAGTTCAGCTCCTTCTCCAACAGCTTCAGCCGGTGGCTCACCGTCGGCTGGGACAGAAACAGCGCCTCCGCCGTTTTGGAGATGCTCTTCGTGCTGACGATGGAGAGGAACATTTCAATATCGGTCAAATCCATACAATCGCCTCCTGAGGCGGCCAATCTCCTGGCTCCCAAAGTTACTGACAGTTTACCACACATTTCGCATATTTTTCAATCACTTTAAATCGTTGATACAGAAAGAAGGATTTTATCATGTCCGTTGGATGCAGAATCAAGAAGAATATCGTCCGTCCCGACCGCAGCCTGGTGGAGGCCTTCCGCGGTATCCCCGTGGCCAACATCGACGACTGCATGAACCGCCTCTCCGCCGTCCAGGCCGAGCTGTGCCCCATGAACTCCTCTCCTGGGCACCGCCTTCACTGTGAAGTGCCCCGCCGGTGACAACCTGATGTTCCACAAGGCCCTGGATCTGGCCCAGCCCGGCGACGTGCTGGTCATCGCCGCCGGCGGCAGCATGAGCCGCGCCCTGTGCGGTGAGATCATGGCCACTTATGCCCGCAGCCGCGGCATTGCCGGCTTCATCATCGACGGCTGTGTCCGTGACCGGGACGAACTGGCCCAGTTCACCGACTTCCCCGTCTACGCCAAGGGCGTCATCCCCAACGGCCCCTACAAGAACGGCCCCGGCGAGATCAACTTCCCCGTCAGCGTGGGCGGCCAGGTCATCTGCCCGGGCGACATCCTGGTGGGCGATGGCGACAGCATCCTGGTCATCAAGCCCGAGGACGCCGAGGAGCTGGCCAAGGCTGCCAAGGCCGTCAAGGTCAAGGAAGAGGGCCAGCTGGAGGGTATCAAGACCGGCAAGGGCTTCCCCCGTCCCTTCGTGGACGAAATCCTCACCCAGATCGGTGTGGAGTATGTAGACTAACATTTTCCCTTCTTTTCCATCTCTTCTCATCTCACTGTGGAGAACGGCTGGCAGGACTCAAACCCTGCCAGCCTTTCCCCCGTTTAGAGCCTCAAATTCAAAGGACGCCTGGCTGCTGGTAAACTCCAGCAGCGCCCGCCCCTGTTCTTTCAGAACGTAGCGTGCCTTACACGCGACCTGTTCCCGAATGACCCGCTTCATGGCTCCCTGTACCGGGGCCTGGAGCGTACTCCCCTCTCCCTCCAGGCGCTTGGCCCACAGCTCCAGCTTGCCCTGGGTCACCAAAATTTCTCCGTCCCGGAACTTCCGCAGCTTGGCTCCCAAATAGGTAGCCAGGCGGTACTCCTTTCCTTCCAAATACACTACACCAATGACACCCCAGAAACGACTTGGCCCTATGGGAATCTCCGCCGCAGCCAGCATCAGGGAACCACCGGGAAAAAAGCACTGGGTCCAGGCATAGCCCCGTGGAAAGGAATGTCCCCGGTCCCCTTCCAGATAACCCTTTCCCTGGGAAAAATCCAAAACCTCTCCGTTGAGCCGGATTCTCCCCGACACCGGATGCTCCATGCTGTACACCATATGCCGGCATTCCAGAAAGGGAACGTACCGGAACGGCCCCATGATGTCATAGGCGAGGGGCGTGATCTCTCCAAAGAGCAGGTCCCCACTGATTTGACAGTTCTCTGTCTGGACATCCAAGTGGACCCGCGCCGGTTCAAATAGGCTGGTTCCCATGGCGCACCACGGCCAGTCCGCCTTCACATGCCCGTTTTTCCAGGGGATAGCAAGATTCCAGCTGCCGCTGTCGCTGATGATCTGCAGGGACGCGCTGCGCTGGCTTCCCCTTCTGTGGATCGCCGGGATCATGGCCAGCGTGTGGGTCTGGCTTTGACACTTAAAATACCAGCCGCAAAAATAGTCTCTCATGGGCACTCCCTTTCCCGTTCCAGAGCTTTTCCCTATCTTTTGCCTGTCCGGTGTTTTTATGCCAAATAAAAATCCCCCGGCCAAGCCGGGGGATTTTCATAGACGGGTAAAACC
>USCO01000199.1 GCA_900553135.1 uncultured Eubacteriales bacterium
GGTGATTTTCTTGGACTGGGCGGCAAATTTATCCTTGCGCACCAGCACATAGACCGACACGATCACCGCGATGAGCAGGTCCTTCAGCAGCATCACCATGGCCCAAAGACCGGCGTACACGCCGCTGAACACTCCGGACAGCCGGGGCATCAGCTCCTTCTGTACCCACTCGATGGCGGCGTCGGCAGATTGAAGGTTGCCCAGTACACTGCTTTCTGTAAACCAGGCCTCCAGTCCCTTGGACATCTGCTCGTAGTAGGGCAGCACCGCCTCCTGAATGTCGGGGTGGCGCTGGAAGAAGTCGGTGAGCCACTCCTGCACGCTGCGCAGGTAGCCGGGGAAGGCGTTGACCAGACCCACGATGCTGGACAGCACCTGGGGAATCACCATGGCCAACAGGATGTACACCACCAAAACGGCAAACAGCAGGCTGAGCACGATGGAGATAAAGCTCAAAATGCTCTCCCGGCGGTTGGCCATCCATTTCCACTCCGGGAACAGCGCCAGCAGAAACTGGTAGATGTGCCGGTGGATGGGCAGCAGCAGGAAGGCCAGGACCAGGCCGTAAAAAATGGGGCGCAGGATCAGGGCCAGGGTGGACAGCAGGAGCCGCACCGCGGAAAAGTGGTAGATCAGAAAAAAGAGCAGGATGGCCGCCGCGATCACCGAGAATGCAGTCACTCCGGCGGCCAGATATGGGGCAAATTTTCCTTTCTTCACCTCACATCACCACGCTTTCCCATCAAACCTTCAATTCCGTCTCCTTGCTGCTGAGCGCTGCGGCATACTTCTCCAGCACGGGAGCCACACAGGTATCCAGGAATTCATCCACCTGCTGGGGGCAGCGGCCGATGTAGGCGCTGGGCTCCATGTGGGCGGACAGCTCCTCCCGGGTCATACCAAAGGCGGGGTCGTCGGCGATGAGGTCGATGAGGTTGTTGGACAGGCCCAGATCCTTCACGTTGCGGCCCGCCTCCTGGGACAGCACGCGGATGCGCTCGTGGAGCTCCTGGCGGTTGCCGCCCCGCTTCACGGCGTCCATCATGATGTTCTCACTGGCCATGAAGGGCAGCTCCTCCATCACGTGCTTCTCAATGACCTTGGGATGGACCACCAGACCGGAGGCCACATTCTCCATGATATTCAGGATGGCGTCCACGGCCAGGAAGGCCTCGGGCACGCTGAGGCGCTTGTTGGCGGAGTCGTCCAGGGTGCGCTCGAACCACTGGGTGGCGGTGGTGACGGCGGGGTTCCCCACGTCCACGATGACATACCGGGCCAGAGAGCAGATGCGCTCGCAGCGCATGGGGTTGCGCTTGTAGGGCATGGCGGAGGAACCGATCTGGTTCTTCTCGAAGGGCTCCTCAACCTCCTTCAGGTGGCACAGCAGACGCATGTCGGTGGCGAACTTGCTGGCGCTCTGGGCGATGCCGGCCAGGGTGGACACCACGTTGTAGTCCATTTTCCGGGAGTAGGTCTGGCCGCTGACGGGAACCACAGCGTCAAAGCCCATCTCCTTGGCGATCTTCTCCTCCAGGGCCTTCACCTTCTGGTGGTCGCCCTCGAAGAGCTCCAGGAAGGAGGCCTGGGTGCCGGTGGTGCCCTTGGAGCCCAGCAGCTTCAGGCTGGCGATGCGGTGCTCCACCTCTTCCAGGTCCATGAGCAGCTCGTTCATCCACAGGGTGGCACGCTTGCCCACGGTGACCAGCTGGGCAGCCTGGAAGTGGGTAAAGCCCAGGGTGGGCAGAGCCTTGTACTCCCGGGCGAAGGCGGCCAGCTTGGCCAGCACCCGCACCAGCTTATCCCGAACCAGCTCCAGACCCTCCCGCATGAGGATCACGTCGGTGTTGTCACCCACGTAGCAGCTGGTGGCACCCAGGTGAATGATGGGCATGGCCTTGGGGCACAGCTCACCGTAAGTATGGACGTGGGCCATAACATCGTGGCGCAGCTTCTTCTCCCACTGGGCAGCCTTCTCATAGTCGATGTCGGTGAGGTGGGCTTCCAGCTCATCCACCTGCTCCTGGGTCACAGGCAGGCCCAGCTCCATCTCGGCACGGGCCAGGGCAACCCACAGCCGCCGCCAGGTGGAGAACTTCTTGTCCGCGGAGAAAATGTACAGCATCTCCTCACTGGCGTAGCGGGAGGACAGGGGGCTTTCATAGGTATTGGTAGGCATCTTTGCATCGTCCTTTTCTGTTTGTATTCAAGGGAGGGGGCACGCCCCCTCCCCTGCCGGACACGGCAGCGTTTCAATTTATTATATCCTATCTGCGCCGCCTTTGCCACCGTTTCCAAAAACTTTCGCAAAAATTTAATGTCTCCCGCCGTCCTTGGCCTGCTCTTCCCCGCTCTTTCGCTCCCGGATCATCCCGTGCAGGCACTCCAGGGCGGAGGACAGCCCGCCGATCTCGTCGATGAGCCCCAGCTCCACCGCCTCCTCGCCGTAGATCACGCTGCCCACGTCGGCGGCCAGCTCCCCCGTTTGCAGCATCAGCTTTGTAAAGGTATCCCGCTTCACATTACTGTTGGCCGTGACAAACTGGATGATCCGCTCCTGCACCCGCTCAAAGTAGTAAAAGGTCTGGGGCACGCCGATCACTAAGCCGTTGAGCCGCACGGGATGGATGGTCATAGCGGCGGAGGGGGCGATGAAGGAGCGCTTGGCCGACACCGCCAGGGGCACGCCGATGGAGTGCCCGCCCCCCAGCACCAGAGAGACGGTGGGTTTGGACATGCCCGCAATGAGCTCGGCAATACCGAGACCCGCCTCCACGTCTCCCCCCACGGTGTTGAGGAGGATGAGCAGCCCGTCGATGGCCTCGCTCTCCTCCACCATGGCCAGCAGGGGCATGACGTGTTCGTATTTGGTGCTCTTGCTGGAGGGGGGCAGCACCTGGTGCCCCTCCACCTGGCCCACAATGGTAAGCACGTGGATGGTGCCCCGGCTGGTTTGGATGATGGAGGAGCCGTAGGCCACGATGGGGTTTTCCTCTCCCCCCTGCTGAACGATCTGTTCCTGTTCTTCCATAACAAAACCTCCTGTCTCACAGCCATTAGGATGGCCGGAAACAGGAGGTTTTACCCCAAAGAAGGGATTTCTTTATTTCGCCTGGAACACTGCCCGCATGCCCTTGAAGGTCATGTAGCAGTCCAGCTTGCCCACCGTCTCAAAGGGAGCGTGCATGGACAGCACGGGTACGCCGGCGTCCAGAGTGTCGATGTTGCGCTCGGCCATGAACATGGCCACGGTGCCGCCGCCGCCGGCGTCCACCTTGCCCAGCTCGGCCATCTGCCAC
>USCO01000200.1 GCA_900553135.1 uncultured Eubacteriales bacterium
GGCGTTGCCGTCCCGCACCTGGGCGCCCCGGAGGGTATACAGGTTGTGGAGGGTGCCGGTGCAGTTCTCGGCCAGCCACAGGGCTTTCTTTTCCGGCAGCCAGGTATTCATCTCAGCAGGGGCCTCGGTGCCGGGGGTCATCTGGAACTCAAAGGTCACCCCATCGATAACCCGGATCTCCCCCGTCTGGGTAATGGTATCAGTGGGAGAGAGATAGGAGATGGTGCCAGTGGACTGCCCCATACCGATGCCGATGCACATGGCTCCCTCCCCGTCCTTGTCCAGCAGAGTGCCGTACTGGTAAGCGGCCCGGCGGCCCATGGCGGTGCCGGCATACACATTTTCGCTGATGGCGTGCTCCTCAAAGCCCTCAGGGGCAATGATGGGGATATTTTCTTCCGCCGCCTGCTCCTCGGAGATAATCCCCCGAATGCCGCCGAAGTGATCCACGTGGGAGTGGCTGATGATGACACCCATAACGGGGTACTCCCCCAACTGGCTGTCCACCAGCTCCATGGCGGCCTGGGCACACTCCACCGACATGAGGGGGTCGAACACAATCCAGCCGGTATCGCCCTTGACAAAGGTAATATTGGACATGTCGTAGCCCCGCACCTGATAGATGCCGTCGGCCACCTGAAACAGGCCGTAGATGTGGTTGAGCTGCGTGTTGCGCCACAGGCTAGGGTTGACGGTGTCGGGGGCAGAGGCGTCCTCCAGGAAGGCATAGGCGTCCTGGCTCCAGATCACCTTGCCGCTCTCGTCTTTGAGCTCCAGGAATTCCGGGGCACAGATCAGGCCTCTCTGGGCAAACTCCAGCTCCTGCTGGTCGTCAAAGTCCAGCTGGTCATAGACGCTCTGATTTATCTGGGCCGTAATTTCTGTAGCTCCCTTCTGCTCTGCGGTGAGCTCGGGCGCTCCTTCCTCCGCCGCCGGCGTCTCCTGACAGCCGGAGAGGAGGGAGACCGCAATGCCCGCCAAGCAGAGAAGCGCTATCCATCTCTTTTTCATCTCTGATTCCTCCTATCCCATTCAGTCCTGCTTCCGGGCCAGCACCAGGGCGAAGCTCCCCTGGTACTCCCGCTCCGACCGGTCCAGCCCGCACCCGTCGGAGATGGCAAAGCGCAGCTCATAGATCCCGGTCTCGTCCAGGGCCCGGCTCTTCTCCAGAGGCCGGCCGTCCTGTCCATACAGAGCCCAGGCTGCGGTCATCTCCCGCAGCTGGCCGGCGTGATCCTGATAGAACAGGGTGTAATTGTCCGGTCTGGCGGACAGACCGTTGAGACGCAGGGCCAAGGTCTCCTCCCCCCGCAGATTGTCTACCGTCACGTCCATCAGATAGCTTGCGGCCTGAAACCCATCAGGCAAGGCGCTGTCGTCCAGCCGGGAGCGGCCGGTGTTCTCTGCGGGGATCTCTCTGGCGGGACTCTGGGGCAGATAGGCAAACACATCCCGCCAGCACACCATCTCCATGGCGTTGGTGGGGCAGTAAAGGCCGTTGCCCGCCGGGTCGGCAATGAGGCCTACCGCCAGGTTGTTGTAGCCCGGCGCTGCAGACACGTCCGCCGTCAGCAGGGACTGGCCGGTGTCAAAGTCCAGCACCTCGTAGCGCCACATACCGCTCTCCCCATCCTGCCAGTACCCGTAGAGATAGCCGGTGGCAGTACTCAGCTTGATCATGGCAGTCTCGCGGACGTCCGGCCGGGACCAGATCTTCTCCGCCGTATAGCCGCTGTCCGTCTTAATAAAATCCACCCGCTCCACACCGGGAGCAATAAAGGCGTTGCCCTGGGCCATCCAGTTAGCGTCATAGATATTGTCATAAGACTGGATAGCGGAGTCGGCGTCAGGGTCGGCCAGGCCGGCGTTGCCCGCTCCGAACCAGTTGGCTACGATAACTGATACCGTACCCTCACCGCCGTCATAGACCAGGATGGAGTTCTCCACCGACACGGGCACCTCCTCTCCCAGATCATCCAGCACCGGGATCTGGGCCACAATCTCGCCGGTCTGAGAAGAGAGGGCCAGCAGGTTGATGGGATCCAGGTTGTCGGTGAAGAGGATCAGATCCCCGGTCAGGGTGGGGGTGGTGCCGCTGCCCCAGGACAGGCCGCCGCCGGTGTAGCCGGAGCCCTCCCGGGCATCGTTGGCGCCGCCGCTTTCATAGGGGGTACGCCATGTCACCTGGACGCCGTCCTGCGCTGTCAGCATGTAGCAGGCCATATTGGTGAGGATCACCGCCCCGTCCGGGTTGGCGGCAATGCCGTTTTCCGCCCCCTCCCCCTGGGCCAGAGGGTAGAAGAAGATATGGCCCTCCAGGGGCACCTCCTCGCCTGTGTCCAGCTGCTGCATGTAGTCCCGGGAGATGTAGCCCAGAAATCCGGCGGGGTCCCGGCCGGGGTCAATGCGGAAGCCGCCGGTGGTGAACCACAGGTTGCCCTGGTAGTCGTACACCACACTCAGCAGCCGCTGGTCGATGTCCTCGCCCAGGGCTTTCACCGCCTGCTCCACGATGTCCACATCCATGACTTTTTCAAAGGTGGGCAGAACCCCGCCCTCCTCATCCATGGTGCGCAGCACCAGCAGATGGCCGTGGGAGGTGGGGGCCACAACCCGATCCGCCCAGTCCACGAAGGAGTAAGAGATCTGGAAGGAATAGCCGCCCCCATCATCCCGGGCAGGCACGAAGGAGCCGGCGCGGGTAATCACGTCCCCGTCCATGTCCGTAATGGAGATACCCCCCAGGAAGGGAGTAATGGCGTTGCCCCGGCTGTCATAAAAGGCGGCAGAGGGAGCGTGTATGTTCTGAGTCTCCAGGGAGACGGACACCTGGGAGCATATACCCAGAGGAGCCGCCCCATCGGTGACGTCAGTGGCGTATACGTCGTTGTGGATAGAGTTGTCGCTGTCCGCCATATAGGGGTTGGCCGCCACATCCTTCACCGGAAGGGGGCGGGGAATCAGGGCGGCGGGCCTTTCGGCTTCCGCCTGATCATCCATTGGGGCGGCACAGCCCGCCAGAAGGCCCAGGGTAAGCAGTGCGGCGCAGCCCAAAAACAGCACCTGTTTCATCATATCCCTCCCGTATCGGTTAAGCAGGTACTATTTTAAAAAAAAGCGGAGGGCTGCCGCCAGTACGAAAGATGGCAGTCCACTCATCAAAACTCGTACTTGACAGGGGCTGTAACAAAAGCCCCTTTAGAGAAGCGGGGTCCGATTCGGATCCCGCTTCTTCGTTTTTCGC
>USCO01000201.1 GCA_900553135.1 uncultured Eubacteriales bacterium
GCCTGGTTTGCTTTGTGCTGTGGATGGGATCACTCCCAGATCGCAGTGGCAAAGTAGTCCTCGGGGGTCTCGGCCCGGCGGATCAGGCGGGTGGAGCCGTCCTCCTGGAGCAGCACCTCCGCCGAGCGCAGCCGCCCATTATACTGATAGCCCATGGCGTGGCCGTGGGCGCCGGTGTCGTGGATCACCAGCAGATCGCCGATCTCCACCTCAGGCAGCATCCGGTCCACCGCGAACTTGTCGCTGTTCTCGCACAGAGAACCAGTGACGTCGTACTTGTGGTCACAGGGCTGGTCCTCCTTGCCCATGACCGTAATGTGGTGGTAGGCCCCGTAAATGGCGGGACGCATCAGGTTAGAGGCGCAGGCATCCACGCCCACGTAGTCCTTGTAGATGTGCTTCATGTGCAGCACCCGGGTCACCAGGTGGCCGTAGGGAGCCAGCATGAAGCGGCCCAGCTCGGTGCAGATGGCCACGTCGTCCATGCCCGCGGGCACCAGGATCTCCTCGTAAGCCTTGCGCACGCCCTCACCGATGACGGCGATGTCGTTGGCGGGCTGCTCGGGACGGTAGGGCACACCCACGCCGCCGGAGAGGTTGATGAAGGTGATGTGGCAGCCGGTCTCCGCCTTCAGGTCGGCAGCCAGCTGGAACAGGATGCGGGCCAGGGCGGGATAGTAGTCGTTGGACAGGGTGTTGGAGGCCAGGAAGGCGTGGATGCCGAACTCCTCGGCGCCCATCTCCTTCAGGCGGGTGAAGGCCTCAGCGATCTGCTCCCGGGTCATGCCGTACTTGGCGTCGCCGGGGTTGTCCATCACCTGGAAGCCCTCCTTGCTCTCGCCCAGCTGGAACACACCGCCGGGATTGAAGCGGCAGGAGATCTTCTTGGGAATGTAGCCGATGGTGTTTTTCAGAAAGTCCACGTGGCTGATGTCGTCCAGGTTGATGGTGGCGCCCAGCTTGGCGGCCAGGACGAATTCCTCGGCGGGGGTGTCGTTGGAGGAGAACATGATCTGTCCCCCCTGGAAACCGCACCGGTCGGACATCATCAGCTCGCACAGGGAGGAGCAGTCCACACCGCAGCCCTCTTCCTTGAGAATCTTCAGGATCTGGGGGTTGGGGGTGGCCTTCACGGCAAAGTACTCGGTGTAGCCGGGGTTCCAGGCAAAGGCCCGGCGCAGGGCCCGGGCGTTCTCCCGGATGCCCTTCTCGTCATACAGGTGGAAGGGAGTGGGATACTGCTTGGTGATCTCCTCCAGCTGCTCCAGGGTGACAAAAGGCTTTTTCACGTCCATCGCTCCTTTTTGTATGGCCTCGCCCGGCACAGCCGGACGGGTTGCTTCGCAAATTCTGGTCTGATTTCTTTAGTTTATCTATTTTCCTCGCTAAAGTCAATGAAAACAACCTACAATCCGCGCCCCTTTCCCGCCCCAAATGCAGAAAAAGAGGAGATTTGTCGCCTTTCCTCTTGCACTTTTCTCATGGGTCTGATACAATAGTTCGGAAATTGAGAGAAAAGAGGAGGGGGCACCATGAAAAAGCTGTGCGGATTTTTTCAGGCCCTGCTAGTTTCTTTTTTCTCCGCTGTGTGACAATCGTTTGTGCGATTGTCTTTTTTTATGCGCGCAGACCCTGCGCCACGCAGCATATTCAAGAAGGGAGAATCATTATGCCGCAAAATCAAGCCATTTATGACGCCCGTCAACTGGGCCGACCCAAGATGTTTATTTTGGGCGTGCAGCACATGTTCGCCATGTTCGGCGCCACCGTGCTGGTCCCCGCCCTCACCGGTCTGAGCGTCTCCGCCACCCTGCTCTTTGCCGGACTGGGCACCCTGCTGTTCCACTTTTTGACCAAGCGCAAGGTACCCGCCTTCCTGGGCTCCTCCTTCGCCTTCATCGGCGGCTATCAGGCCATCGCCCCCATGCTGGAGGACGGCACCGCCAACACCCAGATGCTGCCCTACGCCTGCTTCGGCGTGGCTCTGGCAGGTCTCATGTACGTCATCCTGTCCGCTCTGTTCAAGGTATTCGGCACCCGGAAGGTCATGCGCTTCTTCCCCCCCATTGTCACCGGCCCTGTCATCATCTGCATCGGCCTGACCCTGTCCTCCACCGCCATTACCAACTGCCGTGACAACTGGGCCATCGCCCTCATCGCCATCGCCATTGTGGTGGGCTGCAACATCTGGGGCAAGGGCATGGTCAAGATCATCCCCATCCTGCTGGGCGTGGTGGGCTCCTACGCCGTGGCCGCCATCTGCCAGATCAACGGCATGCACGTCATGGACCCCGACAAGCTCCAGGCCCTGGCCGACGCCCCCTGGTTCGGCCTGCCCTTCCAGTTTGAGAACACCCTCTTTGGTCTGTTCAGCCGCCCCGACCTTGACACCGGCCTGCTGCTCACCGCCGCGGTGACCATCATGCCCCTGTCCCTGGCCACCATGGTGGAGCACATCGGCGACATGTGCGCCATCTCCTCCACCTGCGAGCGCAACTACCTGGTGGACCCCGGCTTCCACCGCACTCTGCTGGGCGACGGTCTGGCCACCACCCTGGCCTCCATCTTCGGCGCCCCCGCCAACACCACCTACGGCGAGAACACCGGCGTGCTGGCCCTGTCCCGGGTCTATGACCCCAAGGTCATCCGCATCGCCGCGGGCCTTGCCATCCTGTTCTCCTTCTCTCCCAAGTTCGCGGCCCTGGTCTCCGCCATGCCCACCGCCACCATGGGCGGCGTGTCCATGGTGCTCTACGGCATGATCTCCGCCGTGGGCGTGCGCAACGTGGTGGAAAACCAGGTGGACTTCACCAACAGCCGCAACGTCATCATCGCCGCCCTCATCATGGTGCTGGCCATCGGCATCAACTACTCCGGCGCCGTGAGCTTCCAGGTGGGCGAGGCCACCATCAGCCTGTCCGGCCTGGCTGTGGCCGCCATCACCGGCATCGTGCTCAACGCCATCCTCCCCGGCAAGGACTACGAGTTCGGCATCGACGAGAAGGGCGACACCGCCGTCAACTTCAAGGTGTGACCCTCCACCCTTAAGGCGGGATAGAGAAGATTTAAAAAAAAGATTAAATCCTCCCCCCTCTGCTTGCGCCACGTTGGGAAATGGGATACAATAAGCACAGCAAACGGGAAACCGTATAAGGAGGTCACCACTATGGATTTTTTTGATACCTTCAAAGAGAAAGCCACCGACCTGGCCCAGACCGGCGTGGCCACTTCCAA
>USCO01000202.1 GCA_900553135.1 uncultured Eubacteriales bacterium
GCAAAGCGGTCCCGGATAAGGGAGGCTGAAAGATCAGCAGTTGGCGTACAGAGGATACTTGCCGGTGAGCTCCTTGACCTGGGCGCGCAGCTCCTCCACGTGGTCGTGGAAATCGTCCCGGGCGGTGCGGCAGATGAGATCGCCCACCACCTTCATCTCCTCCTCCTTGAAGCCGCGGGAGGTGACGGCGGGGGTGCCCACCCGGATGCCGGAGGTGACAAAGGGCTTCTCCGGGTCGTTGGGGATGGCGTTTTTGTTGACGGTGATATACACCTCATCCAGGCGGTGCTCCATCTCCTTGCCGGTGAGGTGGGCGGGGCGCAGGTCCACCAGCATCAGGTGGTTGTCGGTGCCGCCGGACACCAGGTCCAGGCCGCCCTCCATGATGGACTGGGCCAGCACGGCGGCGTTCTTGACGATCTGGGTTTGATACTCCTTGAACTCAGGCTTCAGGGCCTCGCCCAGAGCCACCGCCTTGGCGGCGATGATGTGCTCCAGAGGGCCGCCCTGGCTGCCGGGGAAGATGGCGGAGTTGAGCTTTTTGGCAATGGCCTCGTCATTGCACAGCAGCATACCGCCGCGGGGACCCCGTAGGGTCTTGTGGGTGGTGGTGGACACCACGTCGGCGTAGGGGACAGGGGAGGGGTGGACGCCCGCGGCCACCAGGCCGGCGATGTGGGCCATGTCCACGAACAGGTAAGCCCCGACCTCGTGGGCGATGTCGGCGAAGGTCTTGAAGTCAATAATGCGGGGGTAGGCGGAGGCGCCGGCCAGGATCATCTTGGGCTGGTACTTCTTGGCCAGGTCACGCACCTGGTCGTAGTCGATATAGCCCTTGTCATCCACGCCGTAGGCCACCATATTGTAGTTCTTACCCGAGAAGTTCACGGGAGAGCCGTGGGTGAGGTGGCCGCCGTTGTCCAGGCTCATGCCCATGACAGTGTCCCCATGCTGGCACAGGGCCTGATACACGGCGAAGTTGGCCTGGGCGCCGGAGTGGGGCTGCACATTGGCGTAGCCCGCCCCGAAGAGCTTCTTGGCCCGCTCAATGGCGATGTTTTCCACCACGTCCACGCACTGGCAGCCGCCGTAGTAGCGCTTGCCGGGGTAGCCCTCGGCGTACTTGTTGGTGAGCACGGTGCCCGCCGCGGCCAGAACCGCGCCGCTGACGATGTTCTCAGAGGCGATGAGCTCGATGTTCTGCTGCTGACGGTCATACTCGGCACGAACGGCCTGACCAACCTCGGGGTCGGCGGCGGTGATAAAGTCCATGACTTCCTGAACCATGGGAAACAACTCCTTTTCTCAAAGTGGGGTGTGGACCGGCCCGGTCCGTGTTCTCCGGGCCCGGCCTTCCAGGCCCCTGGAGCAGGGGCTTTGCAGCTTTATTATAACACAGGCGGGGGAAAACACAATCCTGTACTTTAGGCGGGGGCAGGAGGAAAAGTTTTCCCGGCTTCTCGCGGAGATTGACAAAACGTGATATAATAAAACCGTTATGCTTGGAACAAAGAGAAGGAAAGCACGAGGTGACGCAAGTGAAGACCACTGAAGACGTTTGGAATATTGTGAACCGCTTGAAGGAGCTGTATCCCGACGGGATCTGCTCCCTGGACTATGATAAGGACTACGAGCTGCTGTTTTCCGTGCGGCTGGCCGCCCAGTGTACCGACGAGCGGGTGAACAAGGTCACCCCGGCCCTGTACGCCCGGTTCCCCACCCTGGAGGCCCTGGCCAATGCGGATATTGCCGAGGTGGAGCAGTACATCCACTCCACCGGATTTTTCCGGGCCAAGGCCCGGGACATCGTGCTGGCCTCCCAGATGCTGCTGTCCGACTACGGCGGCAAGGTGCCCGACACCATGGAGGACCTGCTGAAGCTGCCCGGCGTGGGCCGCAAGACGGCAAACCTCATTCTGGGAGACGTGTACTACGTGCCCGGTGTGGTGGTGGCCGACACCCACTGCATCCGCATCACCGGCCTGCTGGGCCTCACTGACGGGTCCAAGGACCCGGGGAAGGTGGAGCAGCAGCTGCGCAAGGTGCTGCCCCCCGAGGAGTCCAACGACTTCTGCCACCGGCTGGTGCTCCACGGCCGGGCAGTGTGTATCGCCCGGCGGCCCCAGTGCCAGCAGTGCGTGCTGCGTCCCTGGTGCGACTATTTCAGCAAAAACGTGGCGGAACCTGCCAAAGACTGAGAATCTAATATCAATATAAAGAAGGCGTCCTAGATTGAACAAAGAAAGAGCGAGCCGATGGAGTTGTTATACCCTGGGTATGCTGATTTTAGCCCTGGGCCTGACCCTGAATACCAAAACCGGCCTGGGCGTGTCCCCCATCGTGTCGGTGGCTTACTGTGTGTCCCAGATCCTGGGGCTGAACTTCGGGGATATGACCTTTGTGCTGTACGCCCTGTTTGTGGCGGCCCAGTTTGCCATCCGAGGGAAGAAGAGCCACCTCTATGATCTGCTCCAGTTCCCCCTGAGCCTGGTGTTCAGCCGGGTGCTGAACCTGTTTGACTGGTGCATCCCCTACGACAGCGCCGCCCACGGCTTCTTCTCCAATTTCCTGCTGCTCATCGTGGCTATCCTGTGTACCGGCATCGGCGTGTCCATGACGGTGAATATGCGCCTGGTGCCCAATCCCGGCGACGGCATCGTAGCCGCCCTGGCCGAGAAGATGGGCCGGGACCAGGGCTTTGCCAAAAATATCTTTGACGTGGGCTGTGTCACCGTGACCTGCATCATTGGCCTTGCAGCCAGAGGTCAGGTTATCGGCATCGGCGTGGGCACCCTGGCCGCCATGGTGGGAGTGGGCCGCTCCATCGCCCTGGTGAACCACTTTTTCAAGGACCGGATGTGCCGCGCCGCCGGTCTGCTCCAGCCCGCCTGAGCTTACATTTTCTGCCGAGGTGATTTGTTATGGCATACCGGCCTCTGGCCGATGAGATCCGGCCCCAGACCCTAGATGAGGTGGTGAAGCATATCCTGGGGAAGGATGGGCTGCTGCGCCGGATCATCGAAAGCGGCGACGTGCCCAACCTGATCTTCTACGGCCCCTCGGGCACGGGAAAGACCACGGTGGCCAACATCATCGCCAAGCGCACCAACCGCCCCCTCCACCGGCTCAACGCCACCACCGCCTCCATCAGCGATATCAAGGATATCATCGCCGACATCGGAACCCTGTTGGCCCCGGAAGGAGTTTTACTTTACCTG
>USCO01000203.1 GCA_900553135.1 uncultured Eubacteriales bacterium
CGCCGGTCTTCTCCTTGTTCAGCTCCGTGCGCTCCAGGTCGGACTTGGAGGCGGCCACCTTCTGATAGGCCTTGACCTCGTCGGCGTTCTTCAGCAGGGGCATCCACTGGTCCAGCAGCTTGTGCTCAGGGGAGAGGACCATGTAGGTGGCGCCGAAGAGGGTGTCGGGACGGGTGGTGTAGACCACGATGTCGTCGCCGGTGGTGGCTTTGAAGGTGACCTCGGCGCCGGTGGAGCGGCCGATCCAGTTCTTCTGCTGGATCTTCACGCGCTCGATAAAGTCCAGATCGTCCAGGTCGTCAATGAGGCGCTGGGCGTAGGCGGTGATCTTCAGCATCCACTGGCTCTTCTCCTTGCGGATGACGGGGGCGCCGCAGCGCTCACACACGCCCTCCACCACTTCCTCGTTGGCCAGCACGCACTTACAGGAGGTGCACCAGTTCACGGGCATGGTGGTCTTGTAGGCCAGGCCGTGCTTGTAGAGCTGCAGGAAGATCCACTGGGTCCACTTGTAGTAGCTGGGATCGGTGGTATTGACCTCGCGGTCCCAGTCGAAGGAGTAGCCCAGCATCTGCAGCTGCTTGCGGAAATTGGCGATGTTGTCGTGGGTCACCTTGGCGGGGTGGATGTGGTTTTTGATGGCGTAGTTCTCGGTGGGCAGGCCGAAGGCGTCATAGCCCATGGGGAACAGGACGTTGTAGCCGTCCATACGCTTCTTCCGGGCCACCACATCCATGGCGGTGTAGGGGCGGGCGTGGCCCACGTGCAGGCCCTGACCGGAGGGGTAGGGGAACTCCACCAGGGCGTAGAACTTCTTTTTCTGGGTGTCGCCGGTGTGGCAGGCGAAGGTTTTGTCTTCCAGCCACTTGGTTTGCCACTTTTTCTCAATGGCGGCAAAATCGTACTTCACATCAATCACGCTCTCTTGTATTTCTTGCTCCCACAAGGGGGATATGATTTCGGACCGTAACATTATACCCGTATTTTGGGGCAAATGCAAGGGTCGGGACAGAATTTGCCAGAAAGGGCGGAGAGGGATTCTCCCCTTGAGCGCAGGCGAATAATATGGTATGATTACTTTACCTTGGCAGCAATGGGTAACCTGTGCGGACGCTGCCCGGGGAAAGGGAGAAAAGGAGTGTGTTGCCTTTATGAAGAAAATTCTAAGCAGCCTGCCTGCGCGCCTGCTCATCGGCGTGATCGTGGGTATGGCGGTGGGCCTGGTCGCCAATGAAGCGGTGATGCAGGTGATCCTCACCATCAAGACCCTGATGGGTTCCCTCATCAGCTTCTGTGTGCCCCTTATCATCATCGGTTTTATCGCCCCTTCCATTACCCGCCTGAAGAGTAATGCGTCCCGGATGCTGGGCCTGGCCCTGATGCTGGCCTACACCTCTTCGGTGTGTGCCGCCCTGATGTCCATGGCGGCGGGCTATGCCATTATCCCTGCCCTGTCCATCCAGTCCGCGGTGGAAGGCCTGCGGGACCTGCCCGATATGCTCTTCACCCTGGAGATCGACCCCATCATGTCGGTGATGTCCGCCCTGGTGTTCTCCGTGCTCATCGGCCTGGCCGCCACTTGGTCCAAGGCTGAGGTGATCACCAAGGTTCTGGAGGAGTTCCAGCAGATCGTGCTGGACATCGTGACCCGCGTGGTCATCCCCATCCTGCCCTTCTTCATTGCCGGCACCTTCTGCAGCCTGGCTTATGAGGGCACCATCACCAAGCAGCTGCCTGTGTTCCTCATCGTGATCGTGATCGTCATGGTGGGCCACTATATCTGGCTGGCAGTGCTCTACGGCCTGGCCGGTCTCTACTCCGGCAAGAACCCCTGGGAGGTGCTGCGCCACTACGGCCCCGCCTACATCACCGCCGTGGGTACCATGTCCTCCGCCGCCACCCTGGCCGTGGCCCTGCGGGGCGCCAAGAAGTCCTCTGTGCTGCGCGCTGACCTGGTGGACTTCGGCGTGCCTCTGTTTGCCAACATCCACCTGTGCGGCTCGGTGCTCACCGAGGTGTTCTTCGTCATGGTGGTGTCCAAGGTGCTCTACGGCCAGCTGCCCACTCTGGGCACCATGGTGCTGTTCTGCTTCCTGCTGGGCATCTTTGCGGTGGGCGCTCCCGGTGTCCCCGGCGGCACCGTGATGGCCTCTCTGGGCCTTATCATGAGCGTGTTGGGCTTCCTGGACGACGGCACCGGCCTGATGATGACCATCTTCGCCCTTCAGGACAGCTTCGGTACCGCCTGTAACGTCACCGGCGACGGCGCTCTGACCCTGATGCTCACCGGCTATGCCGAAAAGCACAACATCAAGGAAGTAGAGGCCAAGGATATCTTCTAATAAACGATATCGCAGCATGCAACTTCCCCGAGGTTTTGAGAGAAGCCTCGGGGAAGTTTTTTATGCCGCTACCAATTCTCTGGGAAAGGCGGTATAATGGAACTGTATGGACTCAGGAACCATGGTGGGAGGCGTATCCAGTGATGAAAAAGAAGACCATCCGCTTTTTGTGGATCAGCCTGGTGTGTTTGGCGATCCTCTGTGTGGCGGTATTTACCTGGCTGACCAAGGTGATGGGGGAGAAAAGCGACGAGACCCTGACCCAGGTGGCCAACCTCTATATGGAGGAGATCAACGCCCAGCTGAAGCGGCATTTTGACTCTCTGGTGGAGGTGCAGCTCTCCCAGGTGGAGGGCATCACCCTGGCCGTGCCCCCCAGCTCGGTGTCCGTCATGGACGAGCAGGCCATCCAGGACCTGACCGCCAGCGGCCAGTTCCGGGATTTTCCCTACCTGGCCCTCTATAATACCGAGGGAAAGGCGGACATTATCTATGGCGATCCTGTGACCATCCGGGAGGAGGACGCCTTCCTGGAGTCCCTGAACCAGGCCGAGCCTAAAATCGTCCTGGGGGACACCGCCGATGGAGAGAGCATGCTCCTGCTGAGCATCTCGGTGGGCTATCCCGTCTCCCAGGGCTATCCCGTCTCCCAGGGCTATCCCATGCGGGACGGCAGCCAGTGTACCGCCCTGCTGGCGGGAATCCCCATGGAGGAGATCAGCCAGTCCCTCTCCCTGAACATCAACGACACCCTGGTCTTTTCCCATATCATTGAGAGCAGCGGCCGGTTTGTGGTGAAAAACTCGGACATTCAGGCAGATAACTACTATGACTACCTGCTGGAGCAGG
>USCO01000204.1 GCA_900553135.1 uncultured Eubacteriales bacterium
TCTCGCCGTCGTCGATGTTCACGGTGTAGTACACGATGATCTCCCGGTTGCCGCTCATGAAGCCGCTGACGTCATCGCCGGTAACCTTGCTGATGTCGTAGCCGTCGATGGTCTTCTGGGTCTGAGCGGTCACATCATAGCTTCTGCCGGCCGCAATGCTCTGGGTGTAGGCGGGAGCCAGCTCCTCGTCGGTGCCATCCTCCAGGTACTTCACGGTCAGGGTGTAATAGGTGGTGCCGCCGCCACCGCCGCCGCTGGTGTAGGTCCAGTAGCCGTAAACAGTGGCGCCCTCGGTAAAGGTCTGATCCTCAGCCACAGGAGTGGTGCAGGCCGCATCGGAGTACCAACCGTGGAAGGTATAGCCGTCGGGGATGATGCCGGTGCCGTAGGACTGCTGGCCGAAGGTGATGGTCTCACCCTCCTTGGCAGTCAGAGCAGCGGGCAGAGTCACACCGCTGGGCACCTGGCTGGCATCGGCCACGTCGGTCACATACTGGAAGTTCACGCTGAAGGTCTTCTCAATGGGAGTCTCCTCGTCCTTCCACTGGGCGTAGAGATTGGTGTCCGCATTCAGAACGAAGGTGCTGCCGGCAGCATAGGAGGTGCCGGTGCCATCAGCCTTGGTGTTCCAACCCACAAAGGTCAGGTCGCCGTTGGCAAAATTCTTGAAATCGCTGCTTCCCTTGACCGTGACGGAAGTTCCCTTGTCATAGGGCTCGCTGGACAGGGCGGTCTCATTCTCGCTGGCGTTCAGGAAGTAGTTCAGGGTCACAAAATCGGGGGTCTCGTTGACCTTGTCAAAGACAATGCCGTCCACGTGCCAGCCGGGGCAGCACTGGCTGGCGCCGTCGGTGTGCACGTTCTTGACCACATACCAGATCACATCCTGGGTCTCAGGATCATAGCTCTGGCCGGCGGCCTGCATCACAGCCTGAATGGCCGCATCGCTGGGCTCGGTGATGATGGCGTTCTGCACAGCGGCAAAGGCCTCGGTCAGCTTCTGGCCGTTGATGGTGCCGTCCTCGTTGATGACGCCGGACACATTGGTCCAAGCGGCATTGCCGGACACAGTGCCCACCAGCATGCCCTCGCTGCTGGTCTGGTCATTGGGCAGATGGGTGGGATAGTACTTGTCCTCGGTATACTGGGTGGAGCCGTCCTCCTGAGGGATGGCGCCGTCATTGCGCAGGAAGAACCAGGCCCCGTAAGAGGTGGTGGGACGCTGGGCAGAGTAGTAGAAGTCCTGGGTGGTGCCAGCCGCGCTGATGGTCACAGTCTTGCTGGTACCCTCCTCCAGGGCATATTCCACGCCATTTACGGTAATGGTGTCGGGGATGTCCAGGGTCTTGGAATAGGTACCGTCACCATTGTTGGTCCAGGTGGTGTCGATCTTGCTCTCAGGATAAGCAATCACAGCCTGGCCGTCATTCAGCTGGAAGCCGGTCATAGCCTCCTGGGGCACAGCCTGAGCAGTCTCATCCTCATAGCCGTAGGTGAAGTTCAGAGTGGCAGAGTACTCGGTCTCGGGATCGGGGGTCTCGGAACTATCCTTGAAGGTGATCTCCGCATAGGCCTGGGTATCCCACTGATCGGGGTAAGACTGGACGTTGAACTCCGTAATGGGGATCTTATACTCAAAGGAAATGATGTCCGCCCAAGGCAGATCAAAGATTCCCCAAGTATAGCAGTCCAGATAGGTGCCGTACAGGACCACATAGGCGATCTCGCTGGGCTGGATGTCTCCGGAGCCGTCCTTGGCATCCGCATACACATTGTAGCCGTCGATGCCGCCGGTCAGATCCGCCTGGCGGCAGGTCTCCCGGCCGTCCTCGGCCTCAATGCGCAGTCCGTTCAGGACCAGGGCGGACACCCAATGTCCATCTTCGATATCTTCCGCCGAACGGGTCTCGCAGTAGTTCCAGAAATCATCTCTGGGGATCAGGTGATACTCGCCCACGGGGAGGGACTCGTCGCCGCCGGTGGCAAAGACACTGATCTGGATCAGGCTGATCACCATGACCATGGCCATGAGGATGGACAGGCCGCGCCGGGCCATCCCCCGCAGACTGCGCTGCTTTCTGGGCTTTTGTTGAATTCGTTTCGCCATTCGTTCCATTCTCCTTTCAATTATGAGAGGGAAATCCATGGCAGCTGGGCCGGCATTGCGGTCTCCCGCGGTAGCCCCCTGGCTTTGCGTCCCGTCCTTTCAGGCGGTTTGCCGTTTCAATGATTTCGTGACCGGGGTCCTCTCCCCGGCGGTTCCCCTCTTGGAAACCGTGTGTTGGGTCATTCCCGCTGAGCCTGGGCGGTGCTGACGGCGCTGTCCATCAGCAGCAATAGCTCCAGCGCGCTTCGGAAACTCTCCTCCCTTCCTTCCTCCAGCCAGGACACAGAGCCCTGCCAGCTGGCGTTTTGGCGGAAAATCACCCGCACTTGGAAGGTCGCCAGGGTCCCCTTCTGGGTTCCGGACTCGGCCGGAGCACCGGGGATGGGATCGGGGGTGGGAGCAAAGGCCCGCGACGCCATAAAGGGCTGGGGAAAGTGCATCCCATCCAGCAGGTCCTCCATTTTCAGCAGGAATTCCATCAAACTGTGAAATTTTTCTCCCTGGGGAATGCTGGGATTATACAGCCGCCCCTGGAGTACCCGCCCCTGATAGGTGTCGACACAGACCAAGGTATTTCGATATTCATTGCCGCGCAGTCTGTTCGGCATCTGGGGGTCACCTCCTCATTTTCCGCTTTATGCAGATTATAGCATAATTCGGTTACAATGGCGGTTACATTTTCCCATTTCTCCTTCGATTCCGAAATAAAATATACCAATTTATTTCCAGACTCTTTGTGTGTTTTCAACAATCTATGTGAGGAAAACGAAAGGCCCGCCCCAGTTGGGGCAGGCCTTTCTGCAACCGGAACCAATTTGCTTGGTCTGTGGCAGTGGTCACTTCACGGAAGCGGTGACAAACTGCATCATGATCTGAGCCAGCTCGGCGCGGGTGGCGGTGTCCTGAGGCGCCAGGCTGCCGTTGTCCTTTCCGGAGATCAGGCCGTTCTGCACCGCCCAAGCCATGGCCTCGGTGGCCCAGCTGGAGACGGTGGAGGCGTCCTGGAACTTGGACAGGTCGCCGGTCACGGCGCCCGCAATGCCCTGGGCCT
>USCO01000205.1 GCA_900553135.1 uncultured Eubacteriales bacterium
AGCTCATCACCAAGGAGCCCCTCACCGGCCGGAACATGTCCATCGTGTCCGTGGCCCTGGGCCTGGGCTACGGCCTGGGCGCCAACAGCGCGGTGCTCTCCGGCCTGCCCCAGGCGGTGCAGCTCATCTTCGGCGGCTCCGGCATCGTCCCCGCCGCCTTCGTGGCCATCATCATGAACGTGCTCCTGCCCAAGGAGAAGGCGTAAAAAAAGGAAACCCTCCGGCGACACCGCCGGAGGGTTTTCGTTCGAAAAGTCCCCTTCGCAACCCAAATTTGCGCCATAGTTGATGGACGCAACCGGGCTATTTTGCTATACTCTCCTCAGAAACTGCAAGGAGGAGTCGCTATGGAACAATCATTGATTCCCACTATCCTGGGGCTGATCATCTTCCTGCTCATCTGGGGCATGGTGATCTACCTGGTGATCCTGCTCATCCGGGCGCTGCGGAAATACATCGGCAGCCAGGAGGTGCGGCGGGAGAAGCAGGCGGTAAAGCGCTCCCTGGGAGAGGTGCTGAAGGGCCACCGCACCCGGTGCAAGATGACCCAGGAGTTTGTGGCCGAGTCTCTGGGGGTGAGCCGCCAGGCAGTGAGCAAGTGGGAGAGCGGGGTGTCCGACCCCAGCACCTCCAACCTGCTGGCCCTGGCCAAGCTATACGGCGTCACGGCAGAGGAGCTTCTGCGGGAGGCGGTTTGACCGCCTCCCATTTTTCTGTTATGATTTGTCAGAAACAGGGGAATATGATATAATAAAAGATACGACAACACACAGGGAGGTAACACTGTGCTGACCATCAAAAACTATGTCAGAGCCCAGAGCCTGGACGAGGCCTACGAGCTCTGCCAAAAGAAAAACAACGTGGTCCTGGGCGGAATGCTGTGGCTGAAAATGCAGCACAACAGCGTCAACACCGCCATCGACCTGTCCGGCCTGGGACTGGACCAGATCGAGGAGACCGAGGACGCCTGGCGTCTGGGGGCCATGGTCTCTCTGCGGGCTCTGGAGCTCCACCCCGGTCTCAATGACCTGACCCAGGGTGCTCTGCGGGAGAGCGTGCGCCACATCGTGGGCGTGCAGTTCCGCAATCTGGCCACGGTGGGCGGCAGCGTCTTTGGCCGCTTCGGCTTCTCCGACGTGCTCACCCTGCTGCTGGCTCTGGACGCCCGGGTGGTGCTGCACCACGGCGGCGAGATGGCCCTGAAGGACTTTGCCGCCGCCCCCCGCCAGAAGGATATCCTCACCCACATCATCATCCCCAAGGCCCCCCGCCGGGTAGTCTACCTGTCCCAGCGCAACGTGTCCACCGACTTCCCCGTGCTCACCTGCGCTCTGTCCCGGTGCGAGGGAACCTACACCTGCGTCATCGGCGCCCGGCCCCAGAAGGCCGCCGTCTTTGCCGACGAGAAGGGCATCCTGTCCGGCGGCGTCACCCCCGACAGCGCCCGGGCCTTTGCCGAAGACGTGGCCGCCCGTGCCCGCTTTGGAAGCAACATCCGCGCCGATGAGGAGTACCGCCGGGAGATCTGCCAGGTACTGGTCCGCCGGGGCCTGCTGGCTATGGAGGAGAATTGACCCATGGAGATCAAGCTGACCTTGAATGGAAAACCCGTAACCGTCTCCATCCAGGCGGATACCCTGCTCATTGACTTTCTCCGCGCCCACGGCTGTCTCAGCGTCAAGCGGGGCTGCGAGACGGCCAACTGCGGCCTGTGCACCGTCCTCATGGACGGCACCCCCGTGCTCTCCTGCTCGGTGCTGGCCGCCCGGGCCGACGGACACTCTGTCCAGACCCTGGAGGGCCTTCAGGAGGAGGCCTCCGACTTTGTCACCTTCATCGCCGACCAGGGCGCAGAGCAGTGCGGCTTCTGCAACCCCGGCTTTGTCATGAACACCATCGCCCTGCTGCGGGAGAACCCCGATCCCACCGACGATGAGATCCGGGCCTATCTGGCGGGCAACCTGTGCCGCTGCTCTGGCTACGAGGGCCAGCTGCGGGGCATCCGGGCCTATCTGAACCACAAGAAACAGGGCTGAGGAGGGCAGCATGGAACAGAAGAATTTATCGTTTGTTGGGCAGCCTGTACGGAAGAAGGACGCCATGGCCCTTCTGCTGGGCAAGCCCGTGTACGTGGACGACATCACCCCCCGGGACTGCCTGGTGGTCAAGGTGCTGCGCAGCCCCCACGCCCACGCCCTCATTGAGGAGATCAACACCGACATCGCCAAAAAGGTCCCCGGCGTGGCGGCGGTGTACACCTATCAGGATGTGCCCCAGAAGCGCTTCACCATGGCGGGCCAGACCTACCCCGAGCCCTCCCCCTACGACCGGCTGATTCTGGATCAGCGGGTGCGCTTTGTGGGAGACGCGGTAGCCATCGTAGCCGCCGAGGACGAGGCGGCCGCCGACAAGGCCCTGAAACTCATTAAGGTGAAGTATCAGGTGCTGGAGCCCGTTCTGGACCCCCACGACGCCCTGGACGGCCCCATCCTGGTCCACCCCGAGGACAACTGGCAGGCTCTGTGCCCTGTGGGCGCGGACAACAAGCGCAACCTGTGCGCCAGCGAGACCTGCTCCGACGGAGATGTGGACGCCATTCTGGCCCAGTGCGACCAGGTGGTGGACCACGTGTACCACACCAAGGCCTGCAACCAGGCCATGATGGAGACCTTCCGCACCTACACCGAGATGGACCCCTACGGTCGTCTCCACGTCATCTCCTCCACCCAGATCGTCTTCCACGTGCGCCGCATCCTGGCCAACGCCCTGGACATCCCCAAGTCCAAGATCCACGTGGAGAAGCCCCGCATCGGCGGCGGCTTCGGCGCCAAGCAGTCTGTGGTGGCCGAGATCTATCCCGCCTTCGTCACCTGGAAGACGGGCCGGGCCGCCAAGATGATCTACACCCGGGAGGAGAGTCAGATCGCCGCCTCCCCCCGCCACGAGATGGAGGTCCACGTGCGCCTGGGCGCCAGCAAGGACGGCACCATCCGTGCCATTGACGTATACACCCTGTCCAACACCGGCGCCTACGGCGAGCACGGCCCCACCACCGTGGGCCTGTCCGGTCACAAGTCCATCCCCCTGTACACCGGCAATCTGGAAGCCTTCCGCTTTGCCTACGACG
>USCO01000206.1 GCA_900553135.1 uncultured Eubacteriales bacterium
TGCAGATGGCGGGCAACCGGCCCATCGCCCTCATCGGCGGCGGCACCGGCTACATCGGCGACCCCTCCGGACGCACCGACATGCGCTCCATGATGACCCCCGAGACCATCCAGCACAACTGCGACTGCTTCAAGAAGCAGATGGAGCGCTTCATTGAGTTCGGCGAGGGCAAGGCTCAGATGGTGAACAACGCCGACTGGCTGCTGGGTCTGAACTACATCGACCTGCTGCGGGATGTGGGCGCCTGCTTCTCCGTGAACAACATGCTCCGGGCCAAGTGCTACGAGCAGCGCATGGAGAAGGGTCTGAGCTTCCTGGAGTTCAACTACATGATCATGCAGTCCTACGACTTCTACTACCTGTTCCAGCACTACGGCTGCAACATGCAGTTCGGCGGCGACGACCAGTGGTCCAACATGCTGGGCGGCACCGAGCTCATCCGCCGCAAGCTGGGCAAGGACGCCCACGCCATGACCATCACCCTGCTGCTCAACTCCGAGGGCAAGAAGATGGGCAAGACCGCCAAGGGCGCCGTGTGGCTGGACCCCAACAAGACCTCTCCCTACGAGTTCTATCAGTACTGGCGCAACGTGGGCGACCAGGACGTGCTGAAGTGCCTGCGGATGCTCACCTTCCTGCCTCTGGAGCAGATCGACGAGATGGACAAGTGGGAGGGCAGCCAGCTCAACACCGCCAAGGAGATCCTGGCCTTTGAGCTGACCAAGCTGGTCCACGGGGAAGAGGAGGCCAAGAAGGCTCAGGACGCGGCCAAGGCTCTGTTTGTGGGCGGCGGCGACATGAGCAACGTGCCCTCCACCACCCTCACCGCCGACAACCTCACCGACGGCTCCATCGGCATCCTGGACCTGATGGTCACCTGCAAGCTGGCCCCCTCCAAGAAGGAGGCCCGCCGTCTGGTGGAGCAGGGCGGTGTCACCGTCAACGACGAGAAGGTGTCCGACGTGAACCAGCGCTACACCGCCGACGATCTGGCCGGCGACGGCATCATGGTCCGCAAGGGCAAGAAAGTCTATCACCGCGTCCAGATGTAACCCAGAAATTTGGGCCGGGGGAAACCCCGGCCCTTTTGTCATTTGTTTTGATAGGGGAGAGCGGCTATGCAATATTTTCTCCAAGGCTTGACCATGGGGCTTGCCTACGTGGCCCCCATTGGACTGCAAAACCTGTTTGTCATCAACTCGGCCCTGACCCACAACCGCCGCCGCGCCCTGCTCACCGCCTGGATCGTCATTTTCTTCGATGTGACCCTGGCCTTTGCCTGCTTCTTTGGCATTGGCGCGGTGATGCAGCGTTTTCAGTGGCTGCAAATGGCCATTTTGTTTGTGGGCAGCCTCATTGTCATCTCCATTGGCATTGGGCTGCTCCGGGCAAAGGTGGAGGAGATCGACCGCTCCAAGCCCGCACAGTCCATTCCCAAAACCATTTCCTCGGCCTGTGTGGTCACCTGGTTCAATCCCCAAGCCATCATCGACGGGACCATGATGCTGGGAGCCTTTCACGTCACCCTGCCCGCGGCCCAGTCCATCCCCTTCATCTCCGGCGTGGGCACGGCCTCCTGTCTCTGGTTCACGGGGATCACCCTTGCCATCTCTTTGTTCAGTGACCGTTTCAACGCCAAAACCCTGCGCATCATCAATGTTGTGTGCGGCGTGATCATTGTTTTTTACGGTTGTAAGCTGATGTGGAATTTCATTCAGCTTTTATAAGAAAAACCCCCGGCTTGGCCGGGGGTTTTTCTTATCCTTCAAATGATTTAAAATCCGCCCAAGTCCCGCAGCACGGCACCCGCCGCCACCAGTCCGGCGGCTCCGGGCACGAAGGAGATGGAGCCGGGCGTGGCCCGGCGGGCGGTAGAGCCGGGGCGGGTATCGGTGCCCACGGGGGCCTCCGTCTCCGCCACGGAAAAGGGGGTGCGGGGCTCCTCGGTGGAGTAGACCACCTTCAGGTGCTGGATACCCCGCTTGCGCAGTTCCTTGCGCATGACCCGGGCCAGGGGACAGCCCTGGGTCTTACTGATATCAGTGACCTGAAAGGCGGTGGGGTCCAGCTTGTTTCCCGTGCCCATTGCGCTGAGAATTGGAACTTGTAAAGTCATACACCTTGTCACAAGCTCCAGCTTGGCGGCTACGGTGTCGATGCAGTCCACCACGTAGTCGTACTGGGACAGGTCCACCTGGTCCGCGTTTTCCGGCAGGTAAAACATGCGGATGGCCTTCACGTCGCAGGCGGGGTTGATGTCCAAAACCCGGCGGGCCACCACCTCCGCCTTGGGCTGGCCGATGGTGGAGTGGAGGGCGGCGATCTGTCGGTTCAGATTGCTCTCCGAGACGGTGTCATCGTCATAAAGGTGTAAAGTACCTACACCTGCCCGTGCCAACGCCTCAACGCAAAAGCCGCCCACGCCGCCCACGCCGAACACGGCGACTTTGGCGGACATGATGCGGGAGAGGGGCTCGTCTCCAAGGAGCATACGGGTACGGATCAGGGCGTCAGACATAGCGGGGGACCTCCTGGCGGAACAAAATTTTTCTTAGTATACCACACCTGCGCCCGAAAAAAAAGGACCCCGAAGGGTCCTTTTCAAAGAGGCTGCCAAAACAGGCCGTGCTGGGTACAGTACCAGAACAGCTTTCCGTGGCCGATGCGGGGCAGGCGGGTCTGCAGGTCCCACTCGGGGTAGAGCCGCTTCAGCACCAGGGTGTCTCCCGTCACCAGGGCCACGAAGGAGACGTAGTGCTCCTTGGTCATGGGGTGGGGGGAGGCGATGAAGTAGTCGTTTTCGATGATCTCCACAGGCAGGCGCTCCTCCTGAGGGGCTTTCACTGCCTCCAGAGGGGCGAGCTTTTTGCCGCAGCAGGTGACGGCGGCGCCCGCCTGGGCGGTGAGCAGGTTGCCGCAGGTGGGGCAGACGTAGAAGTTCAGGTGTTTCATGGTTCCTCCGGTTTGTTCATTTTCCAACAGCTCCCCGGCCAACAGGCCCTCCACCTCCACGCCCAGGGTCTGGGCCAGGCGGGGGAGCAGGGAGACGTCGGGACAGCCCTGGCCGGTATCACATAGTTAAAGATATTGGTGTCATTCAATCAATTTTGCCGATAAA
>USCO01000207.1 GCA_900553135.1 uncultured Eubacteriales bacterium
CTTTCCGGTTGAGCAGGCAGTCTGTGAGCAGAAAGACCGACAGCCCCGCCGCCTGGGCGGCCATCATATCCTCCTCCACATCGTTGCCCACCATCAGGCAGTCCTCCGCCCGGCAGCCCAAATACCGCAAAATCTCCCGGTAATAATCGGGGTTGGGCTTGCAGTAGCCGATGTTCTCATAGGTGGTGTACCATGCAAAGGTCTCCGGGGCCAGCCCCGCCCAGCGGATGCGGCTCTCCGTGGCCACCGCCGGAAAGATGGGATTGGTGGCCAGGGCCACCCGATGGCCGGCGGCCTTGCAGGCCTCCACTGCGGCCCGGGCTTTTGGGGTAAAGCCGCAGAAAGCCTTGGCCTGCTGAAACTCCTGCCGGTAAAAGGCGTCAAACAGGGGGATGTCCTCCCGGACCTGCTCCCCATACAGGGCGGCGAATCTATCCCAGAAGGCCGCCTCATTGGTGCGTTTGCCATCGTTGCCCACCATGGCGGCGGTGCCGGCCCAGATATTGTCCACCAGAGCGGCCGGGTCATACCCGTGGGGGGCCAGCTTTTGGGCCAGGAGTTTGAAATACCCACGGGTAAAGGCGTCCTGGTCCATGGGGAGCAGGGTCCCGTCCAAGTCGAATAGAATGGTTTTTTTCTTCATTGGTTCTCCTTTTTTCTTGCCGCCCTGGGGCGGGCGCACCGGCCCGAACAGGGCCAAGAGGGATTTTACGCAGGAAGAGACAGCCCCCTTGCAGAGGGCTGCCTCCATCTGTTACGCCTTAAACTTCCGGCTTTCCGCCACGGCCATCTCGTCACAGCGGTTGTTGTAGGGGTTCTCCGCATGCCCTTTTACCCAGTGGTAGCGCAGCTGGTGCCGGTCTGTCAGGGCCAGCAGCTGCTCCCACAGGTCGGGGTTCAGGGCGGGCTTTTTGTCGCTTTTCACCCAGCCCCGCTTTTTCCAGCCCCGGGCCCAGCCCTTCTCCAGGGCGTCGATGACGTATTTGGAGTCAGAATAGAGGTCCACGCCGCAGGGCTCCTTCAGCAGGGACAGGGCGGCGATCACCGCCGTGAGCTCCATGCGGTTGTTGGTGGTGGAGGCCTCCCCGCCGGAAATCTCCTTTCGATGGCTCCCATACAGGAGCACCGCCCCCCAGCCCCCTGGGCCGGGGTTGCCGGAGCAGGCACCGTCGGTGTAAATGGTCACCTGCTTCATGACGCTTTTTCCCGCTCCTCCGCGTTCTTTTTCTTCCGCCGGGCCCGCAAGGGCGGGACCACCAGCAGCGCCACTCCCACCAGGAAGAAGAACAAGCCTCCCAGGGTGAACAGTCCTCCATGGACCCAGCCGGTGACGGGAATCATCTTTGTCACCCCGCGCCAGATCACCAGAGCGCCCAGGACGGCCATAATTATGCCAAAGGTGAGGGTGATCTTTCGAAACTCTTTTTCCATTTATGTCTCCTCCTGGGTTTCCCCTTCATTCTCCTGGGGAACCCGGGCCAGGGAGATGACCTTGGTTCCCTCGGACACCCGCATCACCCGGACTCCCTGGGCGGTGCGGCTGTACAGGTTCACATCGGCGGCGGCCATGCGGATGATGGTGCCGTCGTCGGAGATGAGCAGGATGTCGTCGTCCTCCTCCACCACCTTGACCCCGGCGGCCTTGCCAGTCTTTTCGGTGATCTGGTATCCCTTCAGGCCGAAGCCTCCCCGGTGCTGGGGTTCTCCCCCGGAACGGATGTACTCCTCAATGTGGGTGCGCTTGCCATAGCCGTTTTCCGTAATGGCCAGCAGGGTAGTACCCAGCTGGGCCAGCACCCCGCCGATGACATAGTCTCCTGGCCGGAGCTTGATGCCCCGGACCCCCACCGCGGTCCGGCCCATGGGCCGGACATCGGTCTCCCGGAAGCAGATGGCCATGCCGTCGTGGGTAGCGATGAGGACATTGGCCTCCCCGTCGGTCTCCAGCACGGCAATGAGCTCGTCCCCCTCGTCCAGGGTGAGGCCCCGGAGGCCCGCCGCCCGGATGTTTCGGAAGGCGGATTTCTCCGTGCGCTTCACCGTGCCGTTGCGGGTGACCATGAACAGATAGCCGTTCTCATCATAATCCCGGCCGTGGAGCATGGCGGTGACCCGCTCTCCCGGCTCAAATTGGAAAATGTTGTTCAGATGGGTTCCCTTGGCGGTCCGGCTGGCCTCGGGAATCTGATATCCCTTCTTCTTGTACACCCGGCCGGAACTGGTGAAGAAGAGAATGTTGTCGTGGCTGGAGGCGGTGAACAGGGTGTCCACATAGTCCTCCTCCCGCAGGCTTTGGGCGGAGACCCCCTTGCCGCCCCGCTTCTGGGCGCGGTAGGTGGACACAGGCATTCGCTTGATGTACCCGGCGGCGGTGAGGGTGAAGACGCAGGTCTCCTCCTCAATGAGGTCCTCAATGTCGATCTCGTCCTCCACGTCCTGGATCTCCGTCATCCGGTCGTCGCCGTACTTGTCCCGGATCTCCAGCAGCTCCTGCTTCATCACACCCACCAGCTTCTCCCGGTTGGACAGCAGCTCCTGGTACCAGGCGATCTTCTTCTCCAGCTCGTTGTATTCCTCCTGGAGCTTCTCCCGGTTCAGGCCCTGCAGGGCGATCAGCCGCATGTCGCAGATGGCCTGGGCCTGGACCTCGTCCAGGTGGAAGCGGTTCATCAGGTTCTCCCTGGCGTTGTCATAGCTGGAGCGGATGATCTGAATGACCTCGTCAATGTTGTCCTGGGCGATGAGCAGCCCCTCCAGCAGGTGGGCCCGCTCCTCGGCCTTGCGCTTTTCATAGCGGGTGCGGCGGGTGATGACCTCCTCCTGGAAGGTGAGGTACTCGTCCAGAATATTCCGCAGGGAGAGAATCCGGGGCTGCCTCTGGTTGTCCACCAGGGCCAGCATGTTGATGGCAAAGGTGGTCTGCAGCTGGGTCTGGGTGAGCAGATGGTTCAGCACCACCTGGGGGTTGGCATCGTGCTTGAGCTCAATGACCACCCGCAT
>USCO01000208.1 GCA_900553135.1 uncultured Eubacteriales bacterium
CCCCCAGCTGGCACATCCGCCGGTAGGTGCGCAGCAGCACCGCGATGCCCGAGCTGTCGGTAAAGGTCAGGCCCTCCAGGTCCAGGGTCAGGGCCCGGGGCAGCGCCGCGTCGATCTGCCGGTCCAGCTCCTCCATCACCTCCCGGGCCCGGTGGTGGTCCAGCTCTCCCGCCACCGCGGCGGTGAGACAGCGGTTTTCCTCGGTACAGGTCACGGACATAAGGCTTGCTCCTCTCTTCCCTTCACGGGTTTTCTCCTTGATTTGTGACGCTTCGATTATAGGGGATGTCCCCGGTCACATTCGCCTGTTTTCTGTCGCCTTGGGCGTTTTCCATCCCCTCTTCTTATTTACAAACCGCCTGTCCCGGGGTATGATAGAAATATTCTGGTCCCCGTGGCTTTTGGGAGGTCCTTCTGTGTCAAATAAGATCCATCTCACATCCGGTCCCATTACCAGTCAGCTGATCCGGCTGTGTCTGCCCTTGCTGGCCGCCAATGTGCTCCAGCAGCTTTATAACATCATCAACTCTCTGGTGGTGCGCCGCTACATCGGCGGAGACGCCTTTGCCGCCCTGGGTGTGGCCGAGAGCGTGATGAACCTCTTTATCTACGTCATCACCGGCGCCTGCATGGGCGCTTCGGTGCTGGCCGCCCGGTTCTTCGGGGAGCGCAACTTCCCCCGCCTGCGGCGGCAGCTCTTTGTCTCCGGCGTGCTCATCGGTGGCGCCACCCTGTTGGCGGTGACCGTCACTCTGGTGCTGCTCCCCCAGCTTCTCGTCCTCATTCAGACCCCCCAGGAGCTGATGACCTACACCACCGACTACCTGCGGGTGGTGCTGGCGGGCATGGTGTTCACCTTTGCCTACAACTACCTGGCCGCCACCCTGCGGGCCATCGGCAACACCAAGGCCGCCCTCTACTTCCTGCTCCTCTCCCTGGGTTATAACCTGGCGGCAGCCTGGGTCCTGGTGGCCTGGCTGGACCTGGGCATTCTGGGGGCCGCTCTGGCCACCTCCAGCGCCCAGCTGCTCTCCGCTCTGCTGTGTCTCATTTATATCTGCAAAAAGCTCTCCTTCCTCCGCATCCGCCGCCAGGACATGCGCCTGGAGCCCACCCTCATGCGGCTCACCGCCAGCTACGGCGCGGTGGCTGCCCTGCAGCAGTCCAGCCTGTACCTGGGCAAGCTGATGGTCCAAAGCGCGGTAAACGCCATCGGCACCGACGCCATCTCCGCCTTTACCGCCACCACCCGCATTGAGAATTTCAGCCAGGCCTTCGGCATCAGCGGCTGCGAGGCCATTGCCATCTTTGTGGCCCAGAACCAGGGGGCCAAGGAGTACCGCCGGGCCAAGGACGGCTTTTTGCGGGGCATGGCCATCGTCACGGGAATCGGCGTGGTCTTTTCCTTCCTGCTGGCCCTGTTTGGAGAGCCGCTGGTCACCATTTTCCTGGACGAGCCGGTGAGCATCACCCTTGGCACCTCCTACCTGCGCCTGATGGGCTACTTCTACTTCCTCTCCTTCATCGGCCACTCCTTTGTGGGCCACTACCGGGGCATCGGCCGCATGAACATCACCTTCTTCGGCACTACCCTTCAGATCGTAGTGCGGGTGGTATGCACCTATCTGCTGGTGGACCTGCTTGGTCTGGACGCTGTGGCTCTGGCCACCGGCCTTGGCTGGGTGGTCATCGTGCTGTTTCACTCCTCGGTGTATCTGCTGGAGTGCCGCGGCATCGGCTACCGCCTGCCGGACACCGAAGAACACTAAAAAATCCCCCGGAGACGGCTCAGGCCGCCCTTCCGGAGGATTTTCTTTTGCAAAAAAGAACCCGGTCGCCTAAAACGGCGGCCGGGAAGGAAGCGGATTTACTTTACGGTGATGGAGGTGATGTGGGGGTTGACGCCCTCATACCAGTAGAGGAAGCCCTCGGCGTCGATGGTCTGGCCGATCTGCAGGTTCTTCACCGCGGCGTACACGTCGGTGGTGTTGTCGCACAGATAGGACTCCACGGTAAAGGTGTAGGTCTCACCGTTGTAGGAGACATTGAAGTACAGGTCGTCGCCGTCGGTGCCGGAGCCGTCCCAGTTGTACAGGAAGGCGGACTCAGCGCCGCTGGCATCCTCGGAGGCCTCCACAGTCAGACCCTTGAAGGAAACCAGCTGGTTCTGGTGGTTGATGAGGTCCTCGCTGCTCAGCAGCTCGGTCACATCCAGAGGCTCGGCCACGTAGGTGTCGCCGCCCTCCACGATCTGGAACACGCCGTCCATGATCTCCACCTCGCCGGACCACTCGGCCTTATAGCCGGTGACCTGGATCTTGGTGCCGGGGGTCAGCTTGTCGTAGTCCTCCTGGGAGCAGGCCACGTTGTAGATGAAGTAAGCGCCGTCCTGATCCTGGGTGTACAGGGTGGCCTTGTCCTCCCACCAGGACTGCTTGGCCTGGACATAGGTCTCAATGGTGACCTGGGAGTCCAGATCAGCGGCCATGTACTCCTCATAGGACATGACAGGGCCGAACGTCAGGGTGTTCTCGTTCTGAGAGGTAGAGGTGGAGCTCTGTCCGGAGGTATCCTCCTTGCTGGTGTTGCCGCCGCCGCAGCCGGCAGCCACCAGGGCCACGGTGAGGCCCAGGGCCAAAAGCATGGTTCGTTTCATGGTAAATCTCCTTTTCTGCGAAGTCTGGCCGAGTGATTCAGCCGTTTTCATTATAACTGGAATTTTTCAGAAATCAATGGCCTGCCCGGCTTTTTCTCCAGTTCCGGGCCACCCATACCAGGATCACAACCCAGGCCGCGGCCAGAGAAGCCAACAGAATCACAGCTGTGGTGGGCAGGGGGCCCAGGTCGCTGGGAGCAGTGGCGGTGGCGCTGCGCTCATCCAGGTGGTACAGGGCGCTGACGTCGGAAAACAGCTTGTCCCAGTAGCTCTCGTCTATGCTCTCATGGCGGCGCACCGACTTTACGGTGTTTTCAATGAGTTGTCCAG
>USCO01000209.1 GCA_900553135.1 uncultured Eubacteriales bacterium
AGTGGTCTGGAGCAGGAGGAAACGCTGGAGATGCATACCCTGGAAAACGCCATTGTCCTGCTCAAGCAGGAGATGGAGCCGGTGGAGAAAGCCGCCGCTATGATGGCGCTGATTCGTCTGGTCAACAGCCTGTGGGCGGATATGCTGGCCGGATGGGAGGACCAGGAGGGCGTTGCGAACCCGTGCGATGGCTGCTCTGGCTGCGGCGAGGATATGCTGCCTATCCCTGCTGAGGCCTTTGCGGATGCCGGCATCCTGCACGACAACCTCCGTGTGGTCAGCGTGGATGGCGCTGTTCTGGTGGTATCCGATGACCGCAAGAGCAAGTGGGCGGCCGAGCTGGACAAGAGCCTGGAACAGCTCGGCATCGACAGGACCGGTTTCGAGAAGCTGGTCAAGGCAGTCATGGAGCTGGATGAGGACGAGGACGATGACTAAGGATCACGCCTACCTCTACCTCAGCTCCCTCTCCGAGGCCAAACGGCAAAACGAGGTAGCTCTCTGGCGGGCAAGTCACTTGGAGAACATCGCCTGTAAGCAGGCCATCGAGGAGGCCATCCGCAGGAGTTTTGACGGGGCGCATCTGAGCCATGACTGCGCCAGGAGCGTCATCGAAGACTTTGGCTTCAAGCGTGTGGGATGGGTGCTGGCCGCCACCATTCAGCTGAAGCCGGAGGATGGACGCTTCAGCCGCCGGAACAAGGAATGGGCCGCCGCGACCTTCATCCCCCGCAGCGACCGCAACTATGAGTTCATGGTGGAAAGTCACACCGGTGTTCTGGACATTTTCGTAAATGAGTTTCGGGAGGCCCAGGATGCGCTTGGGATGTTTACGCGCTCCCACTGTGACGATATGACCGGGCATGAGCTGGAGGGCAAGGTGCTGGTCATGAGTCCGTTCACGCTGAAGGAGTCCTATTGGGCGCCGGAGAATCAGCTCTGGCTGGCGACCGGCGGCTTCGGCTGCGCCCCCAACGCCGCGGGCAGAGCGGTATACGCCACCTGCCTCGGCGACGGGGAGCAGACCCGGTGGAACCGCAGCGACTTCATCGGTATTCTCCGGGAGGAGCATCTGCCCGACTGGGCCAGAGAGAGCCTGAAGCAGATCCGGCAGGAAGATCCCGCCGAATCTCCCGATATGACCACCCCAACCATGTGAGTGAAAGGAGCTTGATTACCATGGCGACAACCAAGAAGAAACAGCAGGAAGCCACGACGCCCCAGGTAGAGGCACGGATCGACCGCCTGATGGACGGAGATTTTAAGACCAAAGCCTTTGCCAGCGCCACTATCGGAGGCGCCTTTGCCGTCCACGGCATCCGGATCATCGAGTCGGACAAGGGCCGTTTCATCTCCATGCCCCAGGACTCCTACAAGAAAAACGGTGAGACCAAGTACAACGACACCTTCCATGCCATCACCGCCGAAGCCCGGAACGCTCTGGTGGACGCCGTCAACGACGCCTACGAGCAGAAGCTCCAGGAGCAGCAGGAGCAGAAAGGCGACGCTCCCGACCAGGCCATGAGCCAGCAGATGTGAGCCGCTCGCCCTGAAGGGAGGTGATGTGATTTTGGTCCGCTTCACAATAGACAATCGAAACCGCCTGATCTTCTATGGCAACACGGTGGGCTATGTGAAGGATGACGCCGCTGTTGTGGACGAGATGTTCCAGACGGATGAGCTGTCCCGCTACCTGGCCCGGTTGAATCTGACGCCTCAGTGGAAGGAAGGCGTATTTGACCGCCTTGCAGCCGGAGAGGCGCCCGGCGAGGAGCTGGGGCAGCCGCAAAAAGGCTGCCGCATCTGGCAGCTCCGGAAAGGCGTGGATGTCACCATGCGCTTTATCGGATATGAGGATCTGATTCAGCGGTTCGGAGAACCGGACGCAGACAATTATACGCAGGTCTTTGACGGCGATCTGGGTACCAACGATTTGGAGCAGATCTACGCCATCTGCCGGGACAGCCCGCCTCCCGAGTATCAGGGCTACCGGATGGCTCTGTCCGATGTGGTGGAGCTGTACGATGATTCCGGCAGCGAGTTCTTCTACTGCGACCGCATGGGATTCCGTCCCATCCAGTTCGACCAGCATCAGGAGCAGAACGAATGCCACGAAATGACTATGTAGTCCGGGAGGATGGAAACCGCCCGGACTTTCCTTTGCCCAGCCGAGGCCGGGGGCCTCCTCCAAGCACGACCCATGATTACTTTCCAGTCACCAAATTACCTAAAAATATTTTTACTTACAGGAGGAATGTACCTTATGAAGAAGCTGTTCAAGAATATCGCCAATACTGCCAAGACTGCCGTCATCAACTGCCAGACCTCCATCGCCGCCTTCCACCGCCGCGCCGTCTGCGGCAACGCCGGCGAGGGCTATATCGATACCGCCGTCAAGGTGCTGATCGCCGTCGTCCTGGGAGCCCTGGTGCTGGCCGGTCTGTACGCTGTGCTGAACGACACGGTCATGCCCACCGTGACCCAGCGCATCCAGGAGATGTTCAACTACGCCGGCTGATGCACTGGTCGCAGGCGCTGGTCTTCTGCGGCTGCCTGATGGGCGCTTCGATCTATGATGTCCGACACCGCCTGGTGGATGACCGGGTCTGTGTGGCGCTCGTGCTGGCGGGGCTGATCACCATCAGCCCCGCCTCCTTTTTGGGGGCGCTTGCGGGAGGGCTGCCCTTCTATCTGGGGGCGGGCTTTGGGAAAAACGGGGCCGGGGATACGGTGCTTGCGGCGTCAGCGGGGTTTGTGCTGGGCCTTTCCCGCACTCTCGCGGGGCTTACGCTGTTCGCCTTTTGCTACGCCCTGTTTGTGCTGGGAAAAAGTCTTTTCCTGAAGCTCTCCCACCGCCCCACCCGGTTCACCTGCCCACTGGTCCCGTTCATTGCCGCAGGATTCATTCCCTCATATTTTGCTTATGTGTGATAAAGAAGCAATAGAAGTGCAAAAAATTTTGCCGTTCCTA
>USCO01000210.1 GCA_900553135.1 uncultured Eubacteriales bacterium
CGGCGCCATCTCCGCCGCCGGCGGCGCGGACAGCACCGTCTACCTGTTCCTCACCTTCCTGCCCAGCAACTTTGCCGTGGCCGGTCTGTTCCTCATCGCCTGCTTCGTGTCCATCTCCATGGGCACCTCGGTGGGTACCATCTCCGCTCTGGCCCCCTTCGCCGTGTCCATGAGCCAGGCCACCGGCTTTGACGTGGTGCTGTGCATCGCCGCGGTGGCCTGCGGCGCCATGTTCGGTGACAACCTGTCCATGATCTCGGACACCACCATTGCCGCCGTGCGTACCCAGGGCTGTGAGATGAAGGACAAGTTCCGCATGAACTTCCTCATCGTCCTCCCCGCCGCCATTATCACCCTGGTGCTGTTCATCGTCCTCACCTGGGGCGGAAGCGGTCAGGTGACCCTGGAGTCCTACAGCCTGTGGAAGGTGCTGCCCTACCTGGTGGTGCTGGTGGGCGCGGTTCTGGGCGTAAACGTGTTCTTGATCCTGATGATCGGCACTGTCCTCAGCCTCATCGTGGGCATTGCCTCCGGCGCCTTCCCCTGGACCCAGATGTTCTCCGTCATGGGTACCGGCGTCCAGGCCATGTATGACATCACCGTCATCTCCATCATCGTGGCCTGCATCGGTGCTCTGGTGAAGGAGTACGGCGGCATCCAGTGGCTCATCGAGTTCATCCGCCGCCGGGTCAAGACCCGCAAGGGCGCCCAGCTGGGCATCGCCGGTCTGGTGGCCGCTGTGGACGTGGCCACCGCCAACAACACGGTCGCCATTGTCATGTCCGGCTCCATCGCCAAGGAGATCAGCCAGGAGTACGACATCGACCCCCGCCGCACTGCCTCCCTGCTGGACATCTTCGCCTCGGTGATGCAGGGTATCATCCCCTTCGGCGCGCAGCTGCTCTATGCCGCTGCCGGTGCGGGTGTCACTGCCCTGGAGATCATGCCTTACATGTTCTACTGCTATCTCATGGCTATTTCCGCCATTGTGTTCATCCTGTTTTTCTCTGACCAGGATCGAACGAAGGCATCTTAACCTCATATCCGTCTGGTACATAGGGGCCGATCCAACCCATCGGCCCCTATTTTCATTTTCAAAACCGCCCAAAAAGGAGGCCTTTCTATGAATATTTCCGCCCTGGTCCAGGAGCAGCAGACCTATTTCCGCTCCGGTGCCACCCTGCCCCCCGCCCAGCGCCGCAAAGCGCTCCAGGCCCTGCTGGCCGAGCTGGACCGCCGGGAGTCCCAGCTGCTCCAGGCCCTGAAGCAAGACCTGAACAAGGCCCCCTTTGAAGGCTATATGACCGAGCTGGGAATGATCAAAGAGGAGCTGCACTTTCACCTGCGCCATCTGGATGGCTGGTGCAAACCCCGTCGGGTGCCCACCCCCATTTCCCAGTTCCCCGCCCGCTCCATCCGCCAGCCCGAGCCCTACGGCGTGACTCTGGTCATGGCCCCCTGGAACTATCCCCTGCAGCTCTCCCTGGTACCCATGATCGGGGCCCTGTCCGCGGGTAACTGCGTCATTTTAAAACCCTCCGCCTACGCCCCCGCCTGTTCCCAGGCCCTGGCCGAGCTCATTGCCGGCGGGGGGACCACCATCGCTGACATGTACATGCACACCACCGACATCGCCCAAACCGTGCTGGAAGCGGGCATCAGCGCCAATCTCTCCTGCGGGGGGGTCTACTTCGGGGCCCCGGCGGACTTCAGCCCGGCCACCTGCAAGGACTGTGACAACCAGCGCCGGCTCACCGAGGAGTGGCACGGCGCGGGGAACGGCCAGATTTTGGTGGACGCCTCCATCCACGGGGAGTATACCTCCAACGTCCCCCTGTGGCAGTGGATGGCGGCGTACGCCCAGGAGAAAAAACTGGGGATGCACGTCCATGTCTCCGAGACCCAGTCTGAGCACGAGGCCTGCAAGAAACGCTGGGGCAAGACCCCCTTGCAGATCCTGGACCGGTACGGGGTCTGGGACACCCGGGCCATTGCCGCCCACTGTGTCTGGACCACCGAGGAGGACTGGGCCCTCATGGCGGAGAAGGGGGTCTCCTGCATCCACAATCCCGTGTCCAACCTGAAGCTGGGCTCTGGGGTGGCCTGGATTCCCGCCATGAAGCGGGCGGGGGTGAACATCGCCCTGGGCACCGACGGGGTGTCCTCCAACAACAACCACGACATGTTTGAGGAGATGAAGTTCGCGGCCATTCTCCACAACGGGGTCACCCATGACCCCCTGGCCCTGCTGCCCCGCCAGGTGCTGGCCATGGCCAGCCGGGACGGTGCCCGGGCCCTGGGGCGGAGGACCGGACAGATTGTCCCCGGCTATACCGCCGACCTGATCCTGGTGGACTTTGACCGCCCCAGCCTCACCCCCTGCCACAGTGTGGAGGACAACCTGGTCTATTCCGCCCGGGGGTCCGACGTGGTGATGAATATGGCCCGGGGAAAGATCATATACAAGGATGGAACCTTCTTCACCCTGGACCTGGAGCGGATCAAGGCCGAGGTGGAGACCTATGCCCTGCCCCTGCTCTTTGGGGACGGCGCCAGCCTTGCCGACCGGAGGAATTGACTTTTGAAAGAACGAACGCAGAAAAGCAACACATTTTTCGGCGGGGCGGCCATCCTGGCCGTGAGCATCGCCATCGTGAAAATCATTGGCGCCCTATATAAAATCCCCCTGGGGCGCATCTTGGGGGATGTGGGCTTCGGCCACTTCAACAACGCCTACGCCATCTACAACCTGCTGCTGATGATCTCCACCGCCGGCCTGCCGGTGGCCATGTCCAAGACCATCTCCGAGGCCAACGCCCTGGACCGGCGGAACCAGGTGAACCGGGTTTTCCGGGTGGCGCTGGTCGCCCGGATTACAGTTCATAGGGTATGACGACACCTGCTATTCCCGCAAAATCTCTCGTATTTCGCGAGGCGTTTTCCAGATAT
>USCO01000211.1 GCA_900553135.1 uncultured Eubacteriales bacterium
GACCCGCTCCTACGGCTGCTGGTACCAGGCGCGCTTTCCAGGTCCAGCCCGCCTGGCTTTCTCTAAACCGCCCAGCCAGCGGCAGCGGCGCAGAAAGGACGGCTATCCCCTTCCCTGCCCGCGCCGGCTGCGAGGAACGACTGCCCGGGAAGCGTCCCCCGTAACAGGGTCAGGGGGTAAGCCGACATGGAGGACCGGGCGGCTGGCCGCCCGTCCGATTGCGGCGTCCCCCGGCGATCCTTTGGTACCTTTCCCATCGCTGGGAAAGGTACACCCACGCACAAAGAAAACCCGCCGCTCCGGCGGCACCCCTCTTATGTTCCACGTGAAACATCCCGTTCCCCGCCCCTCCCGTGTTTCACGTGAAACACACTGCCCTCCTTGGGAGGACCTCCGGGTCCTCCCTTTTTTATGCCCACCTGTTTCACCGTTCCACGTGAAACATTTTCTTCCCCCGCAGGCCACTTTTTTCTTGAAAAAACCGGGCTGGGAGTTGAAAGCCTTCCATGAGGTTGATATAATAAAACTCTGGAATCCCCGGTTGGCCGATATATATTATAAAGGTAGGCCCCGGAGACCCCGCGCAATCTACCTCAGGAGGTACCCCATGGCCAAAATTATCGCCATCGTGAATCAAAAAGGCGGCGTGGGCAAGACCACCACTACGGTAAACCTCACCGCCGCCCTGTCTGCGCTGGGCAAGCGGGTGCTGCTGTGTGACTTCGACCCCCAGGCCAACGCCACGTCCGGCATGGGTGTGGACAAGAACACCGCATCCCCCAACGTATACGACATCCTCATCAACGGAGCCGACCCCAAAAAGTCGGTCTGCTCCACCAAGTACGGGGACGTGATCCCCTCCAACAAGGCCCTGGCCGGCGCCGGCATCGAAATGATCGCCATTCCCGACCGGGAGCACCTGCTGAAAAAGGCGCTGGACGCCCTGGCGCCCCAGTACGACTACATCTTCATCGACTGCCCCCCTTCCCTGGAGCTGCTCACCGTCAATGCCCTGTGTGCGGCCCACTCCCTGCTGGTCCCCGTCCAGTGCGAGTACTACGCCCTGGAAGGCCTCAGCGACCTGCTCTCCACCGTGCGCCTGGTGAAGCGGGGGCTCAACCCCACTCTGTCTATGGAGGGGGTGCTCCTCACCATGTTTGACAGCCGCACCAACCTGTCTCTGCAGGTGGCCGAAGAGGTGAAGCGCCACTTCCCCGGCCAGGTGTACGCCACTGTCATTCCCCGCAATGTCCGCGTGTCCGAGGCTCCCAGCCACGGCAAGCCGGTGACCGACTACGACCCCTATTCCCGGGGCGCGGAAGCCTACCGGGCCTTGGCCGAGGAGATGTCCGACCCCGCCGGGCACTGATCTGCTGATTAAAGAAGGTGCGATATGGCAAAACGAAAAACAGAATTGGGCCTGGGCCGGGGGCTGAACGCTCTCTTGGGAGATCCCGAACTGCCCCAGCAGGGCGAGGGCGCCGTCTCTCTCCCCATCTCCCAGGTGGAGCCCGGCCTGAATCAGCCCAGAAAGCGCTTTGACCCGGAGTCTCTGACAGATTTGGCCGAGTCCATCCGCATCCACGGCATCATCCAGCCCCTCACCGTCCGCCGCCTGGCCACGGGATACTATCAGATCATCGCTGGCGAGCGCCGCTGGCGGGCCGCCAAGCAAGCCGGTCTGGACGAGGTCCCCGCCGTCATCGTGGAGGCCGACGACCGCAAGGTCATGGAGCTGGCCCTCATTGAGAACCTTCAGCGGGAGGACTTGAACCCCGCCGAAGCTGCCCGGGGCTTCCAGGTGCTTATGGATGAGTACGGCCTGACCCAGGAGCAGGTGGCCCAGCGCATGGGCAAATCCCGCCCGGCTATCGCCAACACCCTGCGCCTGCTGGCCCTGCCCGAGGATTTGCTGGTCTTTGTGGAAGAGGGCACTCTCTCCGCGGGCCACGCCCGGACCATCCTGGGTCTCCCCTCCCCCGACCTCCAGCGCCAGGCCGCCCAGCACGTCATGGAACACGGCCTGTCCGTGCGCCAGACCGAGCAGCTGGTCAAGGCCATGCTGCGGCAGCAGGAGCAGGAAGAGGAAAAGAAGCAGGCGGGCAAGGACGAGATCGCCCTCTATCTGGGCGAGCTGGAGAAGTCCCTGTCCGGCCACCTGGGCCGCAAGGTCATTATCTCCCACCACGGGGAAAAAGGCCGGGTCCAGCTGGAATACTATAACCACGAGGATCTGGAGACTCTGCTCCAGCTGCTGAACACCCTCCATGGAGAGGAGGTGTCACAGTATGAGTGACCAGAAACAGGTCCCCGAGCAGGAGTCCGCTCCCCAGACCGAGACCCCCGAGAAGAAGGAGAAAGCACCCGCCTACGTTCCTCCCGCCACCCGGGAGAAGCGGCAGCAGTCGGTGTTTAAGTATATTACCATTCTCTTCGCCGCCGCCTTTCTGCTCATGCTCCTGACCTTTGTCATGGAGAAGCGGCAGAATGAACAGGTGGTGGACAGCCTCAACGAGTCGGTCACCGGCCTGCGGGAGTCTTTGACCAACATGCAGTCCGCTCAGGATATCTACGAGGAGAACATGGAGCTCATCCAGAAGGTGGACCAGCTCCAGACCGAGAACGACAGCCTGAAGGCTCAGCAGGAGGAAAACCAGGCCACCGTGGACAGCCAGGAAAAGGCCATCCAGGCCCTGGACTGGTTCTGGCAGGTCAATGAGGCCTACGCCACCGGCAAGTACTCCAAGGCCCGGTCTTTGATTCAGGAGTTTGAGGCCACCGGCCTGGTGAGCTACCTGCCCAAGGAGAGCGTCACCGACAACGGCCGCTTCTCCCCTGCCGACCGCTACGCCGAGATCGTTTCCGCGCTTTCCTGACCTACTTTTTTCGAGAAAAAAGTAGGCAAAAAAGCTTCCTGCGAAACTGCGT
>USCO01000212.1 GCA_900553135.1 uncultured Eubacteriales bacterium
TCCCCTTTTTGTCAACACCTTTTTTCGAGTTTTTTCAAGTTTTTTCTGAGAGAGGGAACCCCCCCTGTTCCCGGCCCTGAAATATCCCTTGCACATCTTCCCCGCTTATGATACCCTGTTTTCATGAATTCTATTTATATATAAGGTAGGTCTTTCCCATGCCCATTAAAATCCCCGATTCTCTCCCCGCTACTGCTACTCTGGAGGGGGAAAACATCTTCGTTATGACGGAGTTCCGGGCCATGCACCAGGACATCCGTCCCCTGAATCTGCTGATTCTGAATCTGATGCCCACCAAGATCGTTACCGAGACCCAGCTGCTGCGCAAGCTGTCCAACTCTCCTCTTCAGGTCCAGGTGGAGCTGCTCCATACCCTGAGCCACGTCTCTCAGAATACCGACGCCAGCCACCTGTCCTCCTTCTATACCACCTTTGACCAGATCAAAGACAAGAAGTACGACGGCATGATCATCACCGGCGCTCCCGTGGAAAACCTGGACTTCACCGACGTGGACTACTGGGACGAGCTGTGCGAGATCATGGAGTGGACCAAGACCCACGTCCATTCCACCCTGCACATCTGCTGGGGCGCCCAGGCCGGTCTGTACTACCATTATAAGATCCCCAAGTACGACCTGGGCAAGAAGCTCTTCGGCGTCTTCCCCCACACCGTGGTGCGCAAGCGCTCCCCCCTGTTCCGGGGCTTTGACGATGTGTTCTATGTCCCCCACTCCCGGTACACCGAGAACAAGCTGGAGGACGTGCTGGCTGTCCCCGAGCTGCAGCTGCTGGCCGTCTCCGAGAAGGCAGGCGTCTTTGCCGTGAAGAGCCAGGACAACCGCCGCTTCTTCATCACCGGCCACCCCGAGTACGACCCCGACACCCTGGCCAACGAGTATTTCCGGGATGTAAACAAGGGCATCGACATCAACGTTCCCGACAACTACTTCCCCAACGACGATCCCACCCAGCCCCCGCTGGTGCGCTGGCGCTCCGCCGCCCAGCTCTTCTATACCAACTGGCTCAACTATTACGTGTACCAGACCACCCCCTACGACATCCGGGATATTTAAGAGAGGAGGCCCGCCATGCAGGTTACCTTTGATATGGTGCGCAATTCCCCCGAGGTCCGCACCTACATCACCCAAGCCGACGCCTCTCTCACCGCCCTGGGCTTCACGGAGCACTCCTTTGCCCACGTGACCAAGTGCGCCCAGGTGGCCGCGGATATCCTCACCCAGCTGGGGTACAGCCCCCGGGAAGTGGAGCTGGCCCGCATCGCCGCCTTTATGCACGACATCGGCAACGTGGTCAACCGCCACGACCACGCCATCAGCGGCGCCACCATGGCCTTCCGCATTCTGGACAACATGGGCATGGAGCCCGCCGACGTGGCCGCCGTCATCACCGCCATTGGCCACCACGACGACTCCACCGCCTTCCCCGTCAACGCCGTGGCCGCCGCTCTCATCCTGGCGGATAAGACCGACGTGCGCCGCAGCCGGGTGCGGAACAAGGACATGGCCACCTTTGATATCCACGACCGGGTGAACTACTCCGTGGAGCGCTCCGAGGTGCTGCTGGACACCCAGGCCAAGACCATCACCCTGTCTCTGTCCATCAACACCCAGGTCTGCGCCGTCATGGACTACTTTGAGATCTTCCTTCAGCGGATGGTGCTGTGCCGCCGGGCTGCCGAGCAGCTCTCCCTCAGCTTCCGCCTGGAGATCAACGGCCAGCTCTTACTTTAAATCATGCATTCACGCCGCCGCGGACATTTTGTCCGCGGCCTTTTTTATTCTGTCATCAGTCTGTAACTTGATTCTTTTCTACTTCAAGTGTAGTATATAATTAACCACTACATTTGAAGTAAATTGGAGATGATGGCATGAAGCGTCTGCCCGATACGGAGCTGGAAGTGATGAAGGCCCTGTGGTCTCTGGGGGAGGATGTGCCCCGGGCCGCCCTGGACCAGGCCCTGGTGGAGTTTGGCTGGGCCAGCAACACGGTAAACACCTACCTGTCCCGCCTGGCGGAAAAGGGCTTTGTCTCGGTGCGCCGGGAGGGAAAGGGCAATCTTTATACCCCCCTGGTCTCCCGGGAGGACTACCTGGCCTTTGACAGCCGCAGCGTCCTCTCCCGGCTGTACGGCAGCTCCCCCCGGAATTTTGTGGCCGCCCTGGCCAAGGGCGGGCTGGACCGCAAGGACGTGGAGGAGCTGCGCTCCCTGCTGGACGAACTGAGCGGAGGGTCCCATGGCTGACTTTCTCCTCCACCTGGCCGCCCTCTCCCTGGGCGGCGGAGCTGTGGCCCTGATCCTCATAGCCGCGGGGCTCCTCACCCGCACCCGGTACGCGGCCAAGTGGCGCTGCATCGGCTGGCTGCTGCTGTGCCTGCGCCTGGCCATCCCCCTGCCCCTGCTGCCTCAGCAGGAGCAGCCCACCGCCCCCATCCAGCTGTCTGCCCCCTCTCTGGAACGGGAGTGGCCCCTCTATCTCCAAACTACCCCTTCGGAGAATCAAACCCAGGGGCAGACCTCCTCTCCCGCTCCCGGGCACACGGACGGCGGCACTTCCAGCCAAGGCCAGAGCCCGCTTCCTCCCGTCACGAATTTCACCCCGGAGGCCAAACAGCCCACCCTTTCCATGGACCAGGTCCTGCTGACTGTGTGGCTGGTGGGGTGCGCGGGCGTGCTGGTATGGAACGCAGCTGCCCACCTGCGGCTGCGCCGGTATCTGCGCCGCTGGTCGGAACCGGTCCCCCGGGGAGAGGTCCTGCACCTGTATCACGACCTGGGCCGCCGCCTGGGCCTGAACCAGCTGCCCAAGCTGCGCACCTGTCCCGGTCTCACGGTGCCCATGCTGGCGGGGCTG
>USCO01000213.1 GCA_900553135.1 uncultured Eubacteriales bacterium
CCCCCTGGCCTCTGCTCTCCCGGGCTTCCCGGGCGTGGGGCGAGGAAGACCGGGGCCGGTCCTCCTCCATGGGGACCCGGGTATAAACCGCCCCATCTGGGATATAACGGTTATACATGCCCCTCTCCTCCCCCCAGGGACCGCAGGGCCACCCGGGCTACCCGGGACAGCTTGGCGATGCGCACCGCCTTGTCCAGCTTGGCCTGCCGCTCCTCCCGCAGGAAGGGGCGCAGGGCCTGGATGAGGGCCGCGCCCTTCTCGTCCTGCCGCTGATACTCCCCCAGCAGGCGCATGCCCAGGTCCAGCATCTGGGGATCGATTCCCCCCAGCAGGTCCTCTCCCGGCTCCGCTTCCGGGGCGGGCGGCGGATCAGAGGGCGGGGCGGGAGACGCCTCCTCCCCCTCCTTGGGGTCGGACTTGCCCAGACTCTGGGCCAGGGCCATGATCTGACTCATGGCCTGGCTGTCCCCCAAAATGGCATTGAGCTTTTCTTCCAGCTCTCCCATACGCTCCCCCCTTCCCGGTGCTGCGGGCCGTCCCTCTTAGGACAGTCCCTGCTCCTTGGCCTGCCGGCTGATGCGCTCCACCAGCTGGGCTCCCTCCTGGGTGGCCATCAGCCGCTTCATCAGGTCCATCAGCTCCCCGGTCTGGCCCTTGGCCGCCGCCTGGGCGGCCTGCTCCACCTGTCCGGTCTGCCGCAGCATGGCCATGAGCTTCTGGGCGTCCCCCGAACTGGCCAGGCGCTGGATGGCCTGCTGTTGTCCCGTTCCCCGCTTGTTTGCTTCCATTTCCCTCACTCCCAAATCAATCTCTGACTTCAGTATATGCGGTCAGGCAAGTAAGGTGACTACTTTGAAAATTCTTGTATTCTCCGATTCCCACCGCTCCACCGCCAACATGATTCAGGCCATTGAGGCGCAGCAGCCCGACCACGTCATCCATCTGGGCGACCTGTCCGACGACGCCAGGGAGCTGGGCTACATCTATCCCCGTCTGCCCATCTGCTCGGTACCCGGCAACTGCGACGGCTGGACCACCGAGCCCGCCATCAAGCGCATCACCCTGGGGGGCAAGGTGATCCTGCTCTCCCACGGCCACCTGTGGCACGTGAAGTCCGACTACGACACCGCTCTGGCCCAGGCCCGGAAGGCCCAGGCGGACATCCTGCTCTTCGGCCACACCCACCGGGCCTACTGCCAGCAGGAGGAGGACGGCCTGTGGGTGCTGAACCCCGGAAGCAGCCGAAAAAGCTACGGTACCATCCAGCTGGAGGGGAGCCAATGCCTGTGCACCCTCACCCGGCTGATCTGACGCCCAAGTAAGGGAGTTATGTTCCATTGAAAAGGTGCTTTATATTCTGTTTCACCGCTCGGTGGTGGTGGGGGTCTCTCTGCTGGCCCAGATCATCACCCTGGCTGTGATGGTCACCTTCTTCTCGGAATACACCAGCGCCTTTTACTGGTGCTGCATCGCCCTGAGCGTCATCGCCGCCATGATCATCCTGGCAGGCAGCATGGACCCCGCCTATAAGATCGCCTGGCTGCTGGTCATTCTCCCCTTCCCCGTGTTCGGCGGCATCTTCTATCTGCTCATCGGCGGAGGCCGTATCCCCAACCGGGTGACCAAGCGCATGAAGCGCATTGCCGAGCAGACGGCGGAGAATCTGAAAAGCGACTTCAAGGCCGACGACCTGCTGCCCCTGGGGGAGGACGCCGCCGGACAGGCCCGCTATCTGGAGAAGTACGCCTGCTGCCCCGCCTACACCAACACGGAGACCGAGTACTTCGCTCTGGGCGACCTGGCCTTTCCCCGGATGCTGGAGGAGCTGAAAAAGGCCAAGCACTATATTTTCCTGGAGTATTTCATCATCCAGCCCGGGGTCTTCTGGGACAGCATCCTGGAGATTCTGGAGGAAAAGGCGGCCCAGGGCGTGGAGGTGCGGCTCATTTACGACGACATGGGCTGTATGTTCACCCTGCCCCGGGACTACAACGAGCAGATGGCCGCCCGTGGCATCCAGTGCCGGGTGTTCAACCGCTTTGTGCCCGTGGTGACCCTGCGGCTGAACAACCGGGACCACCGCAAGCTGATGATCATTGACGGCGAAGTGGGCTTTACCGGCGGCATCAATCTGGCGGACGAATACATCAACCGCCGGGAGCGCTACGGCCACTGGAAGGACAGCGTGATCTTGCTGGAGGGCGACGCGGTGTGGTCCATGACGGTGATGTTCCTGTCCATGTGGGACCACTGCTGCGGCTGGGAGGAGGAATTTTACCACTTCCGCCCCGCTCCCTCCCCCGCCCGGCCCTGGACAGGCTATGTGCAGCCCTACACCGACACCCCTCTGGATCAGGAGGCGGTGGGCCAGTCGGTCTATCTCAACATGATTGCCAAGGCCCGCAAGTATATCTATATCACCACCCCCTATCTGGTCATCGACGTGGCCACCAACACCGCCCTGTGCAACGCGGCCAAGTCGGGGGTGGACGTGCGCATCATCACCCCCCACATCCCTGATAAACGCTACGTCTTTGAGGTCACCCGGGCCCATTATCCCCCTCTGCTTCGGGCTGGGGTTCGGATTTACGAGTACACCCCCGGCTTCATCCACGCCAAGAACTTTGTGGTAGACGACCGCTTCGCGGTGGTGGGCACCATCAACCTGGACTACCGCAGCCTGTTCCTCCACTTTGAGGACGGCGTATGGCTGTGCGAGGCCCCCTGCATCCGGGACATCCGGGCCGACTTTGAAGACACCCTGCGGGTGTGCGAGCGCATCTCTCTGCGCTCCCGCCGCCGCTTCAACCCCCTTATTCAGCTCTACCGCAATTTCCTGCGGCTGTTTGCCCCTCTGATGTAATGAAAA
>USCO01000214.1 GCA_900553135.1 uncultured Eubacteriales bacterium
GGCTGAAGCTACAGCCGGCGGCCCGTTTTTTTGCATAAGAGAGCCGCTCCCTTTTGGCGGAAAGGGAGCGGCTGAATATTACCGGGCGTGTGAGGACGTTCCGCAGTTAGGAGAGAGAGAAAAACTGCTGGGAGCACGCCGCGGAATGAGGGGGACGCCCGAAGGGAAGTGAGGGACCCCCGGACGTCGGTTAAGCTAAATAGTGCAGCAGCCGGTCGGGCTGTGGGATGTGGTAAAACAGCATTCCCAGCATCCGGCACTGCTGACAGCTCTGCCGGATGCCCAGCACCGCGTTGGCCCGGCCTGCCCCGGACTTCTGTCCGATGGCCTGGTCAAAGCACAGGTTGCCGCAGTCGGCGTCCCGGTCTTCAATGGCCACATGTAAGGCCTTGCTGATGGGAATGTACATCAAATCATCCCGAACCAGGGCGATGACGCGGAGATTGGTGATGGCATAGAGGGTATTTTTTTCCAGACACAGCTTGTCCAGCACAGGGCGCAGGGACAGCATGGCGGGGAAGAAGGCTACCACAATGAGCAGCACCAAAAAGTCGCTCTGCCTGCCGCCGGCTTGGGCAAACATGGGGGCCAGCACAGCGGCGGCCAGCACCACCACGCAGGCGGACAGCAGCCAGGTGGCGAAAAAGCCGCCCCGATACTGCCGCTGCAGCAGCCGGAAGGGAGCGGGGCGTCCGGACCAGCGGACCTCTTCGCCCTCCAGCAGGACTTCCCGCAGGCGCTGTTCCATTGCATCACTCCCTCTGCCGGGCCGGGCGAATATGCACAGGCCGGTGCTTTCTGTAATTTATTATAGCAAAGAGAGCATAAAAGAGGTGTAAATGTAGGAAAGCAGTCTGCTAAAGAAGCGTTAAGAACTGGAAATTCAGTCCTCCAGCATGCGGTAGCCGATGCCCAGCTCGGTGAGCACGTACTTGGGATCGGAGGGGTTTTCCTTCAGCTTGCGGCGGATGTTGGCCATGTTCACCCGAAGGATCTGGTTGCTGGTGCCGCCGTAGGGGCCCCAGACGTGCTCCAGAATGAAGTCGTAGGTGAGCACCTTGCCCGCGTGGATGCACAAAAGCTCCAGAATTTTGAACTCGTTCTGGGTGAAGTGGATCTCCTCTCCGTTCAGCAGGACCTGGTGCTTGGGGATGTTTACCGTCAGATCCTTGATATGGTAGATGTCCTTCTGGGTGCCCTGGGACATGCGCAGGCGGTCGCTGCGGCGCAGGGTGGTGCGGATGCGGGCCAGCAGCTCGGACACGCCGAAGGGCTTTACGATGTAGTCGTCGGCCCCCATGTCCAGGGCCCGGACCTTTTCCGACTCCCGGTCACGGGCGGAGATGATGATGACGGGGGTCTCCTGTGGCAGGGCGGAGAGCTCCTTTAAAATGTCCATGCCGTCCATGTCGGGCAGGCCCAGGTCCAGCAGCACCAGGTCGGGGCTGTGGGAGTAGAACAGGGACATGCCCTCCTTGCCCCGGAAGGCAGGAATGGGCTTGTAGTCGTTGGCGTTGAGGGCGCGGCAGATGAAGTTGCTGATGGTCTTTTCATCTTCAATGACCAAAATCACGCGTTTCTCATTCATAGCTAGGTTCCTCCATAGGCAGTCCGAAACGGAACACCGCGCCGCCGCTGGGGTCGTTGCCGGCGGCAAAGAAGCCGTTGTGGACCTTGATGATACTTTGACACACGGAAAGGCCGATGCCCATACCCCGGGACGAGTCGCCGGACAGGTCGTTGGCCAGATGGCGGCCGGACTGGACGGCCTGGCTCACCTCCTGGGAGATGCCCTTTCCGTGGTCCCGCACCTCCACCACCGCCCAGTCGTCCTGGCGGAACAGATGCAGACGAATGCCGTCCCGGTCCCCGGAGTGGCGGATGGCGTTTTCCAGCAGGTTGACGATGACCTGCTTGATGAGCATGGGCTCCATGGGCAGGTAGAGAATGTCGTCGGACAGGTCCAGGGTGACGGTGTAGTCGGGGAAGCGGCGGCGGATGGTGAGCAGGGCGTCGCCCGCCACCTCCTCCAGCATCTCCTCCCGCTTGTTCAGGGGCATGGTGCCGTCCCGAATCTTGGTGATGGACAGCAGGTTCTCCACCATGGCGATGAGGGAGTCGGCGTCGCTTTTGATGTCCTGGACCAGAGAGAGGTTTTTTTCCGAGTTTTTGACCTCCTCCGAGGAGAGCAGCACCGCCGCCGCCCCCGAGATGGCGGTGAGGGGGGTGCGCAGGTCGTGGGACACCGCCCGCAGGATGTTGCCCCGGATGGTCTCCCGGGCGGCCTCCAGCTGGATGGCGGTTTTCTCCTCGTTGAGCTTTTCGTTGAGCTCGTACAGGGCTTTGGTCTTCTGTTCCCGGCTGATGGCCTCCTTGGCCAGGAGCTTCACCCGGGTGGTCAGGGCACACACCACCCCGGAGATGGCTACCATGCTCACCATGGCCACGGGGTAGCCCGCGTAGCTCAGGGAGAAGGCCCGGTAGGGGAACATAAAAAAGTAGTTGATGCAGAAGCCGCTGAAGAGGGAGGCGGCAAAGCCGTACAGGTATCCGTCGGTGAGATAGGAGATGACCACCACGGAGAGCACAAAGACCAGGGCGGAGTTGTTTTCCGCGCCGGTGTGCCCGATGAGGATGCTGCTGACCAGATAGGCCCCGCACAGGAAAAACAGGGTGATCAGCAGGTTGCGCAGCACAGGGGGCAGAAAGCCCAGAGTCCGGGACAGCCAGCGCTGGAGCCGGAGCATGTAGCTGGACATGAGAAAAGCGGCCTCCTTCCATTTGCCGGTAAGGGTTTTCCCTCATTATAACAGATGAGGGCGGGAAAGGTAAAG
>USCO01000215.1 GCA_900553135.1 uncultured Eubacteriales bacterium
AAGCCCACCAGGACCAGGATGCCCCCGACCCACAGCATGGTTTTATCCTCCACGGCAGCAGCCGCCGCGCCCATAGCATCCAGGCTCAGGGTGCCCAGGGTGTGGTACAGCAAAAACAGGCCGGACAGAGCGGCCAGGCCGCCGATCACCGCCACAGCCAGATAGGTGCCGCCCGCCTCAATGGCCTGGGGCTCCTCCGTCTGAATCACCGCCACGAAGGAGGTGAAGGACATGATCTCAAAAAAGATGAAAGTGGTAAACAGGTCGGCGGACAAAAACACGCCCATGGTGGCACCCAGGGTCATGAGCCAGAAGAGGTAGAACCGGTTTTGCCGGTGGACGTGGACCATATACTCCCGGCAGAAGATGGTGGCCGCCAGCCAGCCGCTGGCGGTAAGCACCGCCATGAGAGTCTGGAAATCCCCGGAAGAGAACCGGATGCCCAGGGCGCAGAAGCCCTCCAGAGAGGTGGACATGGGGCCGCTGGTCCAGATGGTCACCACCATCATGCTCTCCAGCACCACCGCGGCCAGCACGAAGGTGTCCCGGGCCTTGGAATATTTCTGCCCCAGCCAATAGCCGAAGGGGCCTGCGATCATGGGGAAAAAGACCAGCGCCAGCAGCAGGTCAGGCATGTCTCCCCCTCCTTTCCTTTTAAATTCCGCCGATCAGGGCGTAGATGGTATCTACCAGGGGTCCCGCCCACAGGCCAAGGCCCACCGAGACCGCTGACAGCACCATCAGGGGCACCGTCATCCGGGCGCCCGGGTCCCGCCGGGCCTGTTTGGGCACCCGCATGGTAAGCTGCCGGTTTTGCCGGGGGAAGAAGGCCAGCAGCACGATCTGCATGAGATACAGAGCGGTGAGCAGAGCCGACAGAATGAGGGCCGCCGCTCCGGCGTAGCCCAGCCAGCTGCCCTCCCCTACCGCGGCGGTGGCCAGCATCCATTTGCTGCTGAATCCCGCCAGGGGCGGCACGCCCATCAGACCCAGAGAGGCCACGGCAAAGCAGCTGAACACAATGGGCATCAGCACGCCGCAGCCCTCCACGTCGGGAACAAAGTCCCGGTGGAGCTTATAGTGGACCGCGCCCACGCAGAAGAACAGGGTGATCTTCAGCACCGCGTGAAAGACCATGTGGGTCAGTCCCGCCGCCAGCCCCGCCGTGGTCAGGGTGGTCACCCCCAACAGCACGTAGGACAGGTTACTGATGGTGGACCAGGCCAGCCGCCGTTTCAGGTGCTGGGTGCGCAGAGCCTTGGAGGAGCCGTAGACGATGGTGAAGATGGCAGCTCCCATGACCACATACTGGGCCCAGGTCCCCCGCAGCAGGTCGGGACCAAAGCCGTACCAGGTCAGCCGGGTCACGGCAAACACGCCCGCCTTGACCACCGCCACCGCATGGAGCAGGGCGGTCACCGGCGTGGGGGCCACCGAGGCCCGCAGCAGCCACTTGTGCCCGGGGAACACCGCCGCCTTGACGCCAAAGCCGAAGAAGCCCAGAACATAGGCGATGCGCAAGGTGTCCTCCTTGCCCGGAATGGGCACCACGCTGCCGCCGAACTGGAAGAACAGTCCGCCGTGCTCCACCATCATGACCATGGCGATAAAGCCCAGAGCCGCCCCGCTCATGGAGTAGGTAAGATACACCCGCCCGGCGTACCGGGCCTTGCTGTCCATGGCGTGCATCACCAGGGGCAGCGTGGCCAGGGTGAGCAGCTCATAAAAGAGGTACATGGTGAGCACATTGGCGGAAAAGGCGATGCCCAGGGTCACGCCGAAGCTGGCCAGGTAAAAGGCGAAGAAGCGGTTCTCTCCTCCTTCCCGGCTCATGTACTCCACCGCATACAAACAGGCCAGGGGCCACAGCAGAGCCACCAGCACCGCGAACACGCAGGACAGCCCGTCTACCCGGAAGGCGATGGACAATCGGTCTCCCAGGGAGAGCAACTGAAACACCTCGCCCCCGTACAGTTGGAATACTGCGTACAGGGCCAAAACCGCCGTGATACAGGCCGAACCCAGGACATAGTCCTGGCGCAGACGGCGGCTATGGGGCCGCAGCACCAGCAATCCGGCTCCCGCGCAGGCCGGAAATAAAATGGGAAGCAGCATCCACATCCCTCGTCCACCTCCTTTCCCTACTTCTTTCTCAGAACAAGAGCCCGGTCACCTGCCGGATGGGGCCCTCTACCACACTGGGGAACATGCCAAACACCACGACACCAGCCGTCAGCAGGCACAGGGCCGTCCACATGAGCCAGGTGTCCTGCTGCTTGATAACCTTGCCGTGGTCAAAATCCTTGCCGGGGAAAAAGGCCCGCACCACAATGGGCAGCAGATAGGCCGCCGTCAGCAGGGCCGAGACCATGAGAATGGCAATGCCCCACCAGGCCAGAGGTCCGTCCTCCCCTTCCAGCGCGCCCACCGCCAAAAACCATTTGCTCACAAAGCCACCCGTGGGCGGGATGCCGATGAGGGACAGGGCCGCCAGGGTAAAGCTCCACATGGTGAAGTTACACCCAATGCCCACGCCCCGCATCTGGGAGACCTGGGTCAAGTGGGTCTGGTAGATCACAGAGCCGGTGGCCAGAAACAGGGCGTTTTTGGCCAGGGCATGGAACACCGCCTGGAGGAGGGCTCCCTCCAGAGCCAGGGGGTGAAAGAGCATCAGGCCAAAGATCACATAGGACACCTGGCTCACCGTGGAGTAGGCCAGGCGCTTTTTCAGGGCGTCCTCCCGCAGAGCCAGGGTGGAGCCCATGAAATATTCTTAAAAGTCAATGGAAGGTATCAAAGATACAATATCTATAAGAAGGTTA
>USCO01000216.1 GCA_900553135.1 uncultured Eubacteriales bacterium
GACGACGTGATGGCCCTGCTGCGGGAACGGCCCGACCAGCCGTAAGAAGAGGGTTTTAGTCAAATTTTGTTTGGGGAATGTTTAAAAAGCCGATACTGAATCTTCATGCTTTCTTCATATTTTCCCGTTATACTGTCCCTTGTCAACGGGGGAAAGAAAGTTCCCAGACATAAAGGAGTGACCACCATGGAAAACGAATTCAACTTTTATAATAGTGAGAATGACGGATACCGGGGCGGCTTTGGCGACTACACCGATCCCACACCCGACGCGCCCGTCCCCGCTCCCGGGGGAAAGAAGCCGGGCAAAGGCTTTTCCAAAAAGATCGTAGCCTTGGTCCTGGCCTGTGCCATCGTAGGCGGCGGCGCTGGTGTGGGGGGTGCGGCCCTGTACCAGAACCTGAGCCGGGGCGGCACTGTGGTCTATGAGGGCGATCGTCCCACGGTACAGACCGTGGTGAACAACAATGACGGCCAGCCCATGCCCCCTGAGCAGCTCTACGCCGCCAACCTGGCCTCCTGCGTGGGCATCACGGTGAACACCACCGTGAACATCTTCGGCCAGACCACCACCTCCGCCGCCAGCGGTTCGGGCTTTGTGCTCACTCAGGACGGCTACATCGTCACCAACTACCACGTGATCGAGGACGCCGCCAACGACTCCTCCGTCACCATTGAGGTTTCCTTTGCCGACGGCACCCAGTACACCGCCCAGCTGGTGGGCGGCGAGCAGGACAACGACATCGCCGTCTTGAAGATCGACGCCACCGGCCTGCAGGCCGTCACCCTGGGCGACAGCAGCCAGCTGGTGGTAGGCGAGAGCATCTACGCCATCGGCAACCCCCTGGGCGAGCTGACCTACACCCTCACCGACGGCATCGTCTCCGCCCTGGACCGGCTCATCACCACCTCCAGCACCGACGCCAACGGCAACACCGTGTCCACCACCCTCAACGTGCTGCAGACCAACTGCGCCATCAACCCCGGCAACTCCGGCGGCCCCCTCTTTGACAGCTACGGCAACGTGGTGGGCGTGGTCTCCGCCAAGATGACCGAGTCCTCCTCCGGCGTGTCTGCCGAGGGCCTGGGCTTTGCCATCCCCATCAACGACGTGAAGGACATCCTCACCGACCTCATTGAGCACGGCTACGTCACCGGCAAGCCCTACATGGGCGTTCAGGTCTCCTCTGTGCCCGATTACGCCCAGCGCTACGGCATCAGCGCCGGCGCCTATGTGGAGAGCGTGGCCGACGGCTCCTGCGCCCAGAAGGCCGGCCTGCAGGCGGGCGACATCATCACCGCCATCGACGACACCGCCATCGACTCCTCCACCGCCCTCACCGCAGCCCTGTCCAGCGGCTACAAGGCGGGCGACACCGCCAAGCTCACCGTCATCCGGGGCACCGAGACCCTCACCCTCTCCATTACCTTTGATGAGAAGAACGAGCAGACCGAGGCGGCCAATCAGATCCAGCAGGAGTCCAACCAGCAGCAGCAACAGCAGCAGTCCGGCGGCTCTTACGGCTGGCCCTTCGGCGGCTACTCCTGGTAACCCACCAATTCCCCATGAATCCATGGGTTTCTCATATTCCCTCTCTCCTCCTCTGGGCCCCACTTTGTGGGGCTCAGAGGCTTTTTTTGCGCCTTTTGGGCAAAATAGCGGTGGACAAGGCCGGAATGGCCCGTTATAATGGAAACTGTATTACTATGGAGAGAAACCATTTTCTCCCCAGGATTCGGGGCCGCGCCGGGAAAAGGGCGTCAGACTTTCTGTGGATGGGTAGGCCTTGGATCACAAACACAGAGAGAAAGGAATCCCGAATATGGAAATCAACGGCGAGATTGTAAACGACCAGGTCCGCTATGACCAGTTGGGGCTCTCCCCCGAGCTCATGCGGGCCATTGACAAAAAGGGCTACGTCCAGGCCACCCCCGTTCAGGGCGGCTCCATCCCCTTCTTTATGGAGTGGAAGGACGTGATTGCCAAGGCTCCCACGGGCACCGGCAAGACCTTTGCCTTCGGCATCCCCATGGTGGAGCACGTGGACCCCGAGAGCAGCGACGTGCTGGCCCTGGTGCTGGCCCCCACCCGGGAGCTGGCCATTCAGATCCGGGACGAACTGCGGGACCTGTGCGCCTTCAAAGAGGGGGTGCGCACCGTATGCCTGTACGGCGGCCAGCCTATTGACAAGCAGATCACCCAGCTGAAGAAGCACCCCCAGATCGTGGTGGCCACCCCCGGCCGTCTCATGGACCACGTGAAGCGGCGCACCGTGCGCCTGGACAAGGTCCAGACCGTGGTGCTGGACGAGGCCGACCGCATGCTGGACATGGGCTTTATCAAGGACGTGACCCGCATTCTGGACCTGATGCCCCAGCGGCGCAACCTGGGTCTGTTCTCCGCCACCATCTCCCGAGAGGTCATGGACATCTCCTGGGTCTACCAGCGCGACCCCGTGGAGATCACCGTGCGCCCCGACGAGGAAAACAAGCCCGACATCACCCAGTACAGCCTGGAGGTGGACCGGGGCCAGAAGGTGGATCTGATGGTGCGTCTCATGGAACAGGGAGGCTACGACCGGGTCATCGCCTTCTGCAACACCAAGAACATGACCGACCGTCTCTCCGGCCTTCTGCGCATGCGCCACATCACCTGTGAGGCCATCCACGGCGACATCCAGCAGCGGGTGCGGGAGAAGACCCTGCAGAAGTTCCGGGAGGGACAGCTGCGGGTGCTGGCCGCCACCGACGTGGCCGCCCGGGGCCTGGACATCG
>USCO01000217.1 GCA_900553135.1 uncultured Eubacteriales bacterium
GCCACACGGGCAGCGTCATAGATGGCAGTGATCTGGGGCACGCCGATGCCGGCCACCACGCGGGTGGTGCAGATGGAACCGGGGCCGATACCCACCTTCACGCAGTCGGCGCCGGCCTCGATGAGGGCGCGGGTGCCTTCGGCGGTGGCCACGTTGCCGGCGATGAGCTGCACGTCGGGATAGAGCGCCTTGATGCGCTTGACGGTCTCCAGCACGTTCTGGGTGTGGCCGTGGGCGGAATCCAGGCCCAGCACGTCCACGCCGGCCTCTACCAGAGCGGCCACGCGGTCCAGCACGTCCTTGGTGGCGCCGATGGCAGCACCCACCAGCAGGCGGCCCTTCTCGTCACGGGCGGAGTTGGGATAGACCTCAGCCTTCTCGATGTCCTTGATGGTGATGAGGCCCTTCAGGTGGAAGTCCTTGTCCACGATGGGCAGCTTCTCGATCTTGTGCTTGCGCAGGATCTCCTTGGCCTCGGCCAGGGTGGTACCCTCGGGAGCGGTGACCAGGTTCTCCTTGGTCATGACATTGTCGATGAGCTGGCTCATGTCGGTCTCGAACTTCATGTCGCGGTTGGTAATGATACCGATGAGCTTGCCGTTGTCGCAGATGGGCACGCCGGAGATGCGGTACTTCGCCATCAGCTCGTCCGCCTCAGCCAGAGTGTGGCCGGGAGCCAGCCAGAAGGGATTGGTGATGACGCCATTTTCAGAGCGCTTGACCATGTCAACCTGCTCAGCCTGCTGGCTGATAGACATGTTCTTATGGATGATGCCGATACCGCCTTCCCGGGCGATGGCAATGGCCATGCGGTACTCGGTAACGGTATCCATGGCGGCGCTGATCAGGGGGATATTCAGACGAATTTTCTTGGTCAGCTGCGTGTGAAGATCCACATCGGCGGGCAGCACGTCGCTGGCCGCGGGGATCAGCAGGACATCATCAAAGGTAAGACCCTGCTTCAAAAACTTCTGAGCGGCATCCTGATTGACCATACACTACAACTCCTTTTCATTCCTTCCGCCTTCCGCGGGGCTCTCAAGAACACGATAATAGATTTATTTTAACCCGGCTATTTGGGGCTGTCAAGGAAGCACTTTACCAAAAATCGCCTGGGCTTCAAAGCGGGATTTGCCCGACTCGTCCACACCGCAGACAAATTTTTCCTCCTCCGCGCCGCCCCGCTCCAGAGTCAACAGGTCGCCCGGACGGCACTCGGCCAGATAGCCGATCTGCATCTGGGACAGAAAGCGGTCCTGGGGCAGGTTCTCCAGCTCCAGGGCGTCGCAGACAAAGTCGGCGTAGCGGGTGTTGTTCACGTGACCGTTGATGTCGGTGTCGCTGTACTCCATCCGTCTCTGCCGGATGGGAACCAGGTCCTGGGGCAGATGAAGCTTGGAAAGGCGCATTACTTTACAGCGCTCTCCCCCATCGGTGTTCTGCAGCTCGGCCACCTCGTTGAGCCGCATCAGCTTCCGGTCGCTGCTGCGGGCCATGACCCAGGCGGACACGCACTCCCCCACCTGCTCCCCATTGACGAACAGGTCGTAGTCCCGGTACATGGTGGCAGCCCGTCCGCCCCGGTGCCAGGTCTGGATGGTCAGCTCCTCCGACCAGCGCAGGGGCCGCTCCAGGCGGTACCACACCCGGGTCATCATCCAGAAGGCCCCGTAGCCCTTCACGATGCACTCCCGGCCAAAGCCGCCGTGCTCGGCGGCCTGGGTGGCCGCCTCCTGGAGGTGGGCCAGCAGAGGCCCCGCCTTGCAGTAGCCGCGCCCGTCCACGTCCCGGGAGTCGATGGGCAGGGTCATTTCATAAATCAGGCTCATTTCTCTTCCTTTCCCCGAATGAGCAGCTTGGTCTTGCAGCAGATATCGTCAATATCGTCGGCGGTGGCGGCGGGAATGCGCATCTCTCCCCCGCACTGCTTGCACACCAGGTCCACCGAGCTGTAATTGACCCGGAAGGTCCAGTCCTTGCTGCCGCAGGTGCAGTGGATGTCTCCCCGGGCGGCGATGTCCCGGATCTCAGAGAGCACCTCATGCATCACCAGCTCGTCCAGGAACACCCCGTGTTCCTGGGCGTCCTCGCTCACCTTGTCTGCCGCCTGCTCCAGACGGGCGGTGGCGGCGTACACCGGGCCTTCTTCGCCCACGTAGCAGCAGTCCAACCCCGAGGCCGCGCAGGAGAAGGCCAGGGCCCGCTCCCGCAAAAAGGCGTGGGAGGAGCAGGACACCTCGTGCTCCCGTCCGCAGTACAGGCAGGGCACCTTCAGCCGCACCCGCTGGGGCAGGAACTCCACCTGCAGCTCCGAGTGGCCGCAGGGGCACTTGATATGGGCCGTGGAGGCCGCAAGGGAAAACACGTCCCGCTCTACGATCACCGACTGGCGGCAATGGGGACAGATATACGACAAAAACCGGGTCTTTTCTTGGGTCATGGATATCCCTCCGTGATGGATTCAAAAGCTGTCTTTCACTGGGCTTTCTTTGGCATTATACTCCATTTTTACGCTTTTGGCCAGAGCCCACCATTTTTTCCCGGGCATCTTTTTCTCCTCCCCGGGCAAGCTAACCCCACGTTTTCCAGGGAGGTAATCATCATGGCCACAACCAAAGTCACCGGACACACCGCCGCCCTGGCCCATCCCCCCTCCCTGCTCAGCTGCGCCAACGCGGTGGGCCGCAAGGAGGGAGAGGGCCCTCTGGCGGACACCTTCGACCTCATCGACTCCAACGACACCTTCGGCCAAAA
>USCO01000218.1 GCA_900553135.1 uncultured Eubacteriales bacterium
CAGGCCCGGGCGCTGATGCGGCGGCGCAGCAGAGGCATCAGGGGCAGCAGGATGAGAAAATAAAGGCTGATTTGGAAAAAGACGCCCACAAAGAGATTGGCGGAGGTCAGAAAGGCAGTGCGGGGGCCGAAGAGGGCCACATCAAACAGCCAGACGCACAGAAAGATGATGGGCAGCGCGTAGCCCTCTGCGTAGGCCGGGTATCGGGGCGCCTTCACTGAGGGGTTGAGCCCCTTTTCCGTTTGATCGTTGGCATAAATTTCGTAGGCAGAGCCTGCGGCGATCAGGGTCGTCCAAAACACCTTTATCAAAATGGAACTGCTCATGGTTCACCCCTTTCCAACAGGTGCCGCGGCGTGACTGCCGCGCCTGTCTCAGAATTGGTCTTTGTTGTGCTGGTGGAACGAAGGAGTTGCGTCTCCCCCAGATTAAAGGAGTAGCCCGCCTGAAGAAGCTCACCGTCCGTGCCCAGGAAAGCTCCCTCCACCGTGTAGTGGGCGGGATACGGGGGCAGGTCCATGGTGTAGTCGGGGCCCTCCAGGGTGAGGGTGTACTGGCTGGTGTTCTCCCAGTTGCTGACCGTGACGGTGACGGGGCCCTCCATAGGCAGGGAAAAGACCAGGGTAGCCTGAATGGGTAGGTGGCTGCGGTACACGCCGCTGTCAAGATCCACTTCCCTGGGGCCGTAGACCGTGGTCCCGTCCGCCCGGCGCACCCAGTTCAGCGAAGCCTGGGGATCTGGGAGGGTGAAGTGAGAGGGCGGCACGTCCTCCCGCTCCTCCTTGGTCAGCTGGTAGGTGAGGGCGGGATAGACCACAAAGCAGGCGTCCAGCCGCTCATGGTCCACGCCTCCGGCCACATGGTAGGCGCGGGGGTGATCCCCCTCCTGGAAGGTGAACACTTCAATAAAGTCTCCCTGCAGCCGAAAGGCCGGAGAACTTTCAGGGGAATCGAAAAACAGAAGGTAGCTGTCCTTCCCCTTGGTATAGTTGTAGTTCCCCAGCACCTCCTCCAGGGACAGGGAACACAGATAGTCCCGCAGGCCATCTGGGTCGGTGCAGTGGCGTTCCGTGGGATCGGGGTCATCCAGGCGGGAGACGGAGGATAGGGTGAAGGAGTCGGGGTCCAGTCCCTGGAACAGGACCTCCTCCCCCCTGCCCGCCTGGTAACCCAGGGCCACATAGCCGCTGGAGATGACCAGCAGGAAGCAGACCACACCCACCACCACGGCTCCGGAGCCCTTTTGGGTGGGAGTCGTCACGCCGCTCAGGCGGTAGCGCAGGGCCTGGGCGGAGGCGGACAGGCAGGTGGTAAAGCCCCGCTGGTCCCCCGCCGTTTTCAGCAGCAGATCGGCGTAGCGGCGGCGTACCTCCTCCCCACAGTCCAGCAGAGCCGTCTCGTCGCAGCTGAGCTCCATATCGTCGGCGCTCTTTCTCGCTGCCAGCCAGACCAGGGGGTTGAACCAGCATGCGGCGGTGCAGAGGACCAGGAAGAACTTGGACCAGGCATCCCCCCGACCCAGGTGGATGAGCTCATGGCGGAAAATCAGGGTCAGGTCCTCCGGAGTGTACTGCCGCTGGGGCAGCACCACCCGGGCGGTGCGCTGGAACAGGCCCACGGTGAGGGGCGTGGCCGTCTGGGGCGAGACCACCAGGCGGAAGCGGGGGTTTTTCAGGTTGGCCCGGTGGAGCTCCTCCTCCCACACTTCCAGAATTTGCTTATCGGTGACAGGGGCGGCCCCCCGCAGCAGGCGGCGGCGGAACCACAGGTGGGACAAAATTTTGTAGCCCAGCACCCCCGCAAAGCCCGCCAGCCACACCCACAGGATGGTCTGAATGGCGTTCAGGGAGATGGGGATCACCACCGCGGGCTGGGTCACCTGCATATTGTACAGGAGAACCAGAAAGAGGTAGACAGGCAAAAACCACAGCACGGCGCACACCGTGGCGCTGACGCGGCGGCGCAGCAGAGGCATCAGGGGCAGCAGAATGAGAAAATAGACGGAGAAGTGGAGAAACACGATGAGACAGGTGTTTACCAGCACGATGGCGGTGATTTTCGCGCCGTACAGAATCGCATAGCACACCGTGTCCACCAGCAGGACCAGGACCAGGAGCAGAAATACCCGATTGTAAAAGTAAGCGGGATAGCGCGGCGCGGTCTCCGAAGTGTTGAGCCCTTTTTCGCTTTTGCGGGCGAAAAAGACGATACCGGCAAAAAAGGCGGCGATGATAGCGGAAAACAAGAGTTTGATCCCAAAGAAGACAAAGGTGTCGTTCATAGTCCGCCCCTTTCCAGCAGGTCCCGCAGCTCGTCCAGCTCTTCCCGGGTCAGGCCGCTGTCACACAGGGCGGCGGCAAAGGTGGGCAGGCTGCCCCCGCACAGTTTGTCCAGAAAGCGTCTGCTCTGCCCCGCCAGATAGGCCTGGCGGGTGACCAGGGGGATATACCGGGCGCTGCGGCCCTCCTTCTCGATGCGTAAAAACCCCTTCTCCCCCAGGCGGGAGAGCACGGTGAGCAAGGTGGTGGGGGCCATGGGGTGGCTCTGCTCCAGCCGCTGGCTGATCTCCCCCCGGGTGGCCGGGGGCGTGCAGTCCCACACCGCCTGCATGACTTCCAGCTCCCCGTCGGGCAGCTTGCGCAGATCGGGCTTCATGAGACTTCCTCCTTTCTACAGTTGTAGTATCTAACTACATTCTACTCTTGTAGAAGAAAAAGTCAAGAGGATTTCACAAAAAACAGGCGCGGCATTTG
>USCO01000219.1 GCA_900553135.1 uncultured Eubacteriales bacterium
GCGTTTGTTTATAGAAGGGTGATGGTGCAGGGAAGGGTCAGGCCGCCGTCCGTGGGGAAATAGGAGGTATGGGTGGCCCTCTCCTCGCTGGGAGTCATGGCGGCGTAGACAAAGGTGCCGTCGGTGGCCTGCTCGGTGACCAGGGCGTAGACGGCGTCCTCGGCCCAGGAGAGCGCCCAGGTCGCCTCTCCCGCCAGGACCTGCTGGGCGGAGATGGTCTGGGACTGGATGGGCTGGTGGTCCGCCGTGAACTGGGTCACAGTCGCCTGTTCCAGCGGGGGAACGTAGGAGAAATGGACCGTGACATGGACCGTATCCTCCCGGATGACCTTCCCGTTTCGGGTCTCTGTCTGGGTGTCGGTGCGGGTGACGGCACCAGCACCCTGGAAGTGGGGACCGCTGTTGACCAAATAGATGGTGCCGTCCGGCATCTGAAGGACCGGGAAGGGGCACCAGAACTGTTCCTGAACTGGGGCCAGGGGGGCGGTGTAGTGGAGGGTGCCGGAAACGGTGTAGGATTCGCCCAGGTCAGTGATACCCACAATATAGTCGCCATGGGCCAGATCAGAACACAGCCGGACAGAGGTATCGGGCTCTCCGTCCACCAGCTCCTCCTCCCAGACCAGGAAGAACCGGCGGCCCTCCACTCCGGGGAAGTAGTATTCGCCGTCCTCGCCCTGCTGGGCTTTCAGGATCATATCAAAGGGGCCATCGGTGGCGTATGGCTCCCAGCCGCCCTCGGCTGTGCCCCAGTCGGGAGGGACCAGCTTACCGGGCAGCAGGTAATAGCCCACCATCCGGTCCTCTCCGGGGCGTTCCTGCTCCGGCTTGGCCAGGGGGACGGTACAAAACAGGGCAATTAGGACAATGGGAATCAGGATCAACGCGCCGGTGCGAAGCCGCTTATTCATCGTTTTCCTCCAATCGTCCGTCGAAGCGCAGGATGTCTCCCACGTCGCAGTCCAGATAGTAACAGATCTTGTTGATGGTGTGAAAGCGCACGCCGTTGGCCTTGCCCGAGCGCAGGATGGACAGGTTTGCTTCGGTGATGCCCACCTTGGCGCACAGCTCCTTGGCCGTCATGTTCCGGGCCTTCAGCACCTCGCTGAGATGAACGGTAATTGCCATGACGCCACCTCAGATAATAGAGCGGCTGTCGTCCAGCAGCGCCTTGCCCTGCTGGATGCAGCGGCAGAACAGAAACAGGGCGGCAGACAGGGCCAGGGTGGTGAGGGGCAGCTGGATGGCAAAGTGCTGGGTGGTGAGGGCGGAGGAGAAGAGCAGCTGGAACAGGTTGACACCCAGGGAGAGAAGCACCGACACCGTTGCCACCCGGCGGCAGGCCTTGGCCGTCTTTTCGCACAGGGCCAGGGCCTCCTCCTCAAAGGGCCCCTGGGTCATGGCCTGGGTGAGGTCGCTGCCCCACAGCAGTACGCCGCCCCCCAGAAAGCCGGGGACCGCGCTGGCCAGAGCCAGGAAGATTTGGAACTGGATGGTGAAGGAGGGAGAGGCGGTGTCTACGGCGTCGGCCCCGGGGACGGCCTGGGACTGGGTGAGAAAGTTGGCGGTCTCTTCGTAAGCGGTGAAAAAGACCAGCACAAGGGCGCAGAACACCAGCAGGCGGGCCAGCAGGTCGGCCAGAGAGCCCAGCTCCCGCCGGTCCAGGGGCTCCAGCAGCCGCAGGATCGCCCAGGAGATCACCCCGCACAGGGCGGTGCCCAGAGCCCCCACCAGACACCAGAACTGGGGAAAGAGGGAGGGCACCAGGGTGGGGTTCACCGAGAAGAACAGCCCCAGAAGGATGAGCAGGGAGCTGAGGGGGAGCAGCAGGTCCGCCGGGGAGAGGGGCCCGCGGCCTTTGGGAAACTTCAACAACAAAAGGGGCAGAGCGGACAGGGCAGCCACCACCAGCCAGGCGGTGAAATTGCCTAAAAATCCGCTGAGGGACAGCTGGCGCAGGGCGATTCCGGCCCATTCCAGGGGGGAATATGCCTCGTTAGGCCAGGGAATTTGGGGGAGAAAGGCCGCTCCCACCCCCAAAAAGGCGGCGCAGACCAGCATGGTGACCCGGCGCTCATTCATAACATGCACCTCCTAAATTATCGAAAAACAATAATTCCATAAGAAGTATATCCTAAAAATTATTGTTTGTCAATAATTTTAAAATGCACAGAGATGAATGAAAATGCATATAAATGGAATTAAAAGGATGAATATAACCGAGAATATTCACCTTCATACATTGTGTACTGAAAAAAGAATGAAATAAACGTATAATTATACTAATTCCCTCTTGCATTTTTATTCTCACGGTGGTAGACTGTTGCCAACACAAAGGGAGGCCCACCCCGAAGGGCCCAACCGAAGAATTTGGGAGGACAACATCATGAGTGAGATCAAAAAAGTAGTACTTGCCTATTCCGGCGGTCTGGATACTTCCATCATCATCCCCTGGCTGAAGGAGAACTACAACAACCCCGAGATCATCGCCGTCTCCGCTGACGTGGGACAGGGCGACGAGCTGGACGGCCTGGAGGAGAAGGCCATCAAGACCGGCGCTTCCAAGCTGTATGTGGAGGACCTGGTGGACGAGATGGTGGACGACGTCATCGTCCCCTCCATGATGATGGGCGCCAAGTATGAGGAGTACCTGCTGGGCACCGCCTTCGCCCGGCCCATCATCGCCAAGCGCCTGGTGGAGATCGCCAAGAAGGAAGGGGCCGACGCCATCTGCCACGGC
>USCO01000220.1 GCA_900553135.1 uncultured Eubacteriales bacterium
CACCGCGGAACCCACCCTGAATGTCCGCTCCGGCCCCGGCACCCAGTATGACGCGGTCTCCCGCCTCAGCTTTGAGACCCAGGTCATCGTGCTGGACGACAGCCAGGCGGGCTGGTACCAGATTCTCTTCTCCGACGCCTCCGGCAAGGCGATCACCGGATACGTCTCCAGCGACTACCTGTCCATCGCCGGTTAAGCGAAACATAAAGCACGGCTGGTCCCCTTTTGCGGGCCAGCCGTGCTTTTTTCTCACCCCTCCTTCCCTACACGCATAGTCTGAGGCAGATATTTGAATTTGGAGGGTTTTCTATGGTTTCATCCCACGAGGTCTCATATTTTCTGGGGGCAAATGCCCCCTCCGGCTTCTACTCCCTGTACTCCCACCTTCTGCCCCCGGAGCAGGCCAGGGTCATCTATATTTTGAAGGGCGGCCCCGGCTGCGGCAAGTCCACCCTGATGCGCAAGGTGGCCCAGCTGGTGAGCCAGCAGGGGGAAGCTGTGGAGTACATCCTCTGTTCCGGCGACCCAGGCTCTCTGGACGCGGTCATCTTCCCCGGCCTGGCTGCCGCCATTGTGGACGGCACCGCCCCCCACGTGGTGGAGCCTAAGTATCCCGGCGTGGTGGAGGACTATGTGGACCTGGGCAAGAGCTACCGCCGGGAATCCCTTCAGCCCCTGCGGGAGGAGATCATGCGGTGCATGGCGGGCTACAAGGGCTGTTATCAGCGGGCCTACCGCTGCCTGGGCGCGGCGGGAGAAATCATGGCCGACGCCCGTGCCATCCTCTCCTCCCCCCTTCTGGAGGACCGCCTGGCCCGCCGTGCCAAGGGCATCCTGACCCGGGAGCTGAAAGACCGGCACGCCGCCCCCGGCCAGGCCAAGCAGCGTTTTCTGGGGGCCATGACCCATCAGGGGCCCATCACCCTGTACGGCACCGTACAGGCCCAGTGTCCCAAAGTCTATGAGCTCTCCGATCGGTACGGTCTGGCCCACGGCCTGCTGAGCCACCTGCTGGCCGGGGCCCTGGCCCGGGGCTACGACGCCGTGGTCTGTCCCGACCCCATGGCCCCCGACCGGCTGGCCCACCTGCTCTTCCCCCAGGAGGGGCTGGCCTTTGTCTCCTCCACCCCCGACCTGCCCTATCCCGAAAAACCCTTCCGCCACCTGCGGCTGGAAAGCGGGGCCGATCAGGACGTTTTGCGGAAAAACCGCTCCCGGCTGCGCTTTGCCCGGAGGGTCAGCGCCGCCCTGGAGGAAGAGGCCGTCTCCTCCCTGGCCCAGGCCAAGGCCATGCACGACCAGCTGGAGGCCCTGTACAACCCCCATGTGGACTTCGGCTTTGTGGACGACACCGCCTGCCGTCTGGCGAAAGCTATTCTCGAGTAATGACAGAAAGCCCGGCATGAAGCACTGCTTCATGCCGGGCGTTTTCTTACCAGTTCATTTGCTCGCCGCTTTCAAAGGCCAGATTCAAGTCCACGCTGCCCTGAATACCGGGCACCGTTCCGGTGTGGGTATACTGCCAGATCTCAAAGTCATAGAAGAAGTCCGGCTTGCTGTCGTACTCCGCCAGCCAGAAGGGATACTGGTCCAGCTCATCCAACTGGTAATAGAAGTATCCAATGTCTTGGTTAAAGTACACCATGGGCGTATATCCCGCCGTGGCCACCAGCTCGCAGAAGGCCAGGGCGCAGTCGGTGAGGGCCTCCCCCTCCATCTCATGGGTCCGGGCCTGGTCCGCGGTGACGAATTCCCAGTCAAAGACCACGGGGAAGGTGATAGGATAGCCCCGGAGATTTTCCAGGACAAAGTCGGCCTCCTCCTCCGCCTCCAGCACCGTGGTGGCCTGGGAGAAGAAGTAGACGCCCACGTCCAGCCCCGCCTCCAGGGCTCCCCGCATATTCTGCTCGAAGTTGCGGTCCAGCTGGATGGCGCCCTGAGAATAGCCCCGGTAGCCCAGGCGGATGATGGCAAATTCCACCCCGGACTGGGCTACGGCCTCCCAGTCAATGTCCCCCTGATAGACCGACACGTCAATGCCGGTCAGGGCCTTTCTGCCGTTTTTCTCATAGGTGATCCAGCCGTTCTCTTCCTGGGTAAAGGCCTGAGAGTCGTAGCGGTTGCGGTCCACGCCCTTGATGGCCTCCAGCTGCTGGTCACGGTAGGTGAAGTACTCCGGCTGCTGCTGCCAAATAAACAGGGCAACCGCCGCGCACAGCACCGCAGCTGCGATCAAGCCAACGGCCAGCTTCCAGCTCTTCTCTTTGGCCGCGCCCTTCTTTCTCATAGCTTCGCCTCCATATCCGCCCCAAAAACCGGCGGCTTATCCCACCACCTGGCGGGCAATGTCCACGCTCTGCTTGGCGTCCCGGGCGTAGAAGTCCGCAGAGATCTCCCGGGCATAGTCCTCAGTAAGCACCGCGCCGCCCACCATGATCTGGCAGGGCAGCCCCGCGTCGTGGAGCATGGCAATGGTCTGGGCCATGCTTTTCAGAGTGGTGGTCATCAGGGCGGACAGGCCCACCAGAGGAGCCTGGTACTTGCGGGCGGCCTCCACCACGGCGGCGGGGTCCACGTCCTTGCCCAGGTCCACCACCTGGTATCCGTAATTTTCCAGCAGCACCTTGACGATGTTCTTGCCGATATCGTGGATGTCGCCCTTCACGGTGGCCAGCACCACCACGCCACGGCTGGC
>USCO01000221.1 GCA_900553135.1 uncultured Eubacteriales bacterium
TCAACGCCTACAACGCCCTGAAGGAGTGGGGCATGCAGATCTCCCTGGGCTCCGTTACCACCCAGCCCGGCATCGCCACCTCCAGCTACAACTTCGCTGACAGCATCTTTGCCATGACTCCCTCCGCCTCCTCCCCCGACGTGATCGAGGGTAAGGACAACGTCTATCAGATGTGCTTCTCCGACCCCAACCAGGGCACCGCCTCCGCTCTGTACATCTCCGAGCAAAACCTGGCCGAGAAGGTGTTCATCATCTGGAAGAGCGATGACAACTACTCCACCGGCATCAAGGATAAGTTCATGGCTGAGGCTGAGGAGCTGGGCCTGAACGTGGTGGGCAACGCCACCTTCACCGAGGACAGCAAGACCGACTTCACTGTTCAGCTGACCCAGGCCAAGCAGGCCGGTGCCGACCTGCTGTTCCTGCCCATGTACTATGAGCCCGCCTCCCTGATCCTGTCCCAGGCCAAGGCCATGAACTACTCCCCCAAGTTCTTCGGCGTGGACGGCATGGACGGCATCCTGACCATGAAGGGCTTTGACACCTCCCTGGCCGAGGGCGTCATGCTGCTGACCCCCTTCAACGCCGACGACGAGGATGAGGCCACCCAGCACTTCGTCAAGGCCTATCAGGACAAGTACGGCGAGACCCCCATCCAGTTTGCCGCCGACGCCTATGACTGCGTCTACGCTTACAAGCAGGCCCTGGAGACCGCCGGCTGCACCCCCGACATGAGCGCGGCTGACCTGAACGCCAAGCTGAAGGAGACCTTCCCCACCATCACCTTCACCGGTCTGACCGGCGACGGCGCTGGCATCACCTGGGACGCCACCGGTGCGGTGTCCAAGAGCCCCAAGGGCATGGTCATCCAGAACGGCGCTTACGTGGGTATGGACTGAGCCTGTCCCAACCAAACCCGATCTCCCAGGGGGCCCAAAAGGCCCCCTGGGAAACCCATTTCCTTGAGACAGTAGGGGACGCATGGGAAAGGGGCCGGATGGCCCGGCGTTTTTCCCATGCGCCCTGAGAGAGAGAAAAGGTGAGTGAATTATGGATATTTTGACCCTGTTGGATTATTTGATCCGAGGGCTGAGTCTGGGCAGCATCTATGCCATCATCGCCCTGGGCTACACCATGGTGTACGGCATTGCCAAAATGCTCAACTTCGCCCACGGCGACGTGATCATGGTGGGCGCCTACGCCTGCTTCTTCACGGTGACGGGCATGAGCCCCATGTTTGAGGAGGGCAGCGTGGCCGCTATGGTGGTTCCCGCTCTGGCCGGCGTGGTACTGTCCATGGTGGTGTGTACCGTGCTGGGCGTGGTCATCGAGGGACTGGCCTACAAGCCCCTGCGTCAGGCCCCCTCTTTGGCGGTGCTGATCACCGCCATCGGCGTGAGCTACTTTTTGCAGAACGCCGCCCTGCTGATGTGGTCCTCCAGCCCCAAGGTGTTCTCCCCCATCGTGGGCAGCGGCCTGCTTCAGGTAGGTCCCCTGGCCATCTCCCACGTGACCCTGGTGACCATTGTGGCCTGTATCGTCATCATGGTGTGCCTGACCCTGTTCACCGGCAAGACCAAGATGGGCAAGGCCATGCGGGCCGTGTCTGAGGACAAGGGCGCCGCCCAGCTCATGGGCATCAACGTCAACCGCACCATCTCCATGACCTTTGCCATCGGCTCCGCCCTGGCGGCCATCGCCGGTGTGCTGCTGTGCTCCGCCTACCCCACTCTGACCCCCACCACCGGCTCCATGCCCGGTATCAAGGCCTTCACCGCCGCCGTCTTCGGCGGCATCGGCTCCATCCCCGGCGCTCTGCTGGGCGGCCTGCTGCTGGGCATCATCGAGATCTTTGCCAGTGCCTATATCTCCACCCAGCTGTCCACCGCCGTGGTCTTCGGCGTGCTGATCGTGGTGCTGCTGGTCAAGCCCGCCGGTCTGCTGGGCAAGACCGTGAGAGAGAAAGTGTGAGGTGGCCGGTATGTTTCGACTTGTGCATATGAATAAGACCACCCGGTCCAGTCTGTTTACCTACGCCCTGGTGGTGGTGGCCTTCGTGATCGTTCAGATCCTTCGGGGCACCGTGGGCATCAGCTCAGTGCTGGAGGGACAGCTCATCCCCATCTGCGCCTACGTCACCATGGCCCTGGCCCTGAACCTGGTGGTGGGCGTGTCCGGCGAGCTGAGCCTGGGCCACGCCGGCTTTATGAGCATCGGCGCCTTCCTGGGCTGCTCCGCAGCCAGCGCCCTGGCGGGGGTCATCCCCTTTGCTCCCCTGCGCCTGGCCGTGGCCATGCTGGTGGGCGCCATCCTGGCCGGTTTCTTCGGCTTCCTCATCGGTATCCCCGTGCTGCGCCTCAACGGCGACTATCTGGCCATCGTTACCCTGGCCTTCGGTGAGATCATCAAGAGTATCCTCACCAACGTCTACCTGGGTGTGGACAAGGATGGCTTCCAGTTCAGCTTCCTCAGCGACAAGAACAACCTGGGCGAGGGGGCCATCCAGCTCATCAAGGGCCCCATGGGTGTGATGAACTCCGCCCGCATCTCCACCTTTGTGGCGGGCTTTGTGCTGGTCATCATCTCCCTGGTCATCATCTTCAACCTGGTCAACAGCCGCACCGGCCGCGCCATCATGGCCGCCCGGGACAACCGCATCGCCGCCGAGAGCGTGGGCATCAGCGTGACCA
>USCO01000222.1 GCA_900553135.1 uncultured Eubacteriales bacterium
TCGGTGTCAAAGACCAGCACGTTAAAGTTCTCCCGGGAGGCCAGGATGTGGTCCAGGCCGCCGTAGCCAATGTCGTAGGCCCAACCGTCGCCGCCGAAAATCCACATAGAGGGACGGGGCAGCAGGTCGGCGTTCTTGACAACGAACTGCGCGTCCTCATTCTCCGGATAGACCTTGCACAGCTCCACCAGGGACTCGCCCAGATGGTTGGCCTCGGCGGTGTTTCGATTCTTCAGCCAGGCGTTGGCAATGCCGCCGAAGGCGGGATTCTTTGCCAGACGCTCCACCACGGTCTTGATGCCCTCCCGGCGGGTCCGCATGCTCACGGACATGCCGTAGCCGAACTCTGCGTTGTCCTCAAACAGGGAGTTGGCCCAGGCGGGGCCACGGCCCTTCTCATCCACTACATAAGGCATGCTGGGCACGGAGGCGCCCCAGATGGAGGAGCAGCCGGTGGCGTTGGCGATGATGGCGTGGTCCCCGAAGAGCTGGGTGACCATCTTGGCATAGGGGGTCTCGCCGCAGCCGGGGCAGGCGCCGGAATACTCCAGATAGGGACGCAGGAACTGGGCCTCCTTCACATTCTTGCCCGAGCCCTGCTGGACGCCCACCTTCTTGGCGTACTCAAAGGTCTCCTGATCGTCGTGCATCCGGCCGGCAGCGCGCTCCATAAACAGCGCCTTGCCGTGGGCGGGGCACATCTCCGCGCAGGAGCCGCAGCCCGTGCAGTCCTCAGCGGACACGGCAATCAGGAAGCGCTTGCCGGGGGCACTCTTGCAATCCACCGTGGTCAGGCCCTGGGCATCCTCCGGCTTGAGGATAAAGGGACGAATGACCGCATGGGGGCAGACGGTGGAGCACCAGTTGCACTGGGTGCAGTTCTCCGCATGCCACACGGGGATATCCACCGCGATGCCGCGCTTTTCAAAGGCGGCCGTGCCGGAGGGCACTTTGCCAGTGACATAGGGCAGGAAAGCGGAGACAGGCAGCGCGTCGCCCTCCAGGTTGTTGGTGGGAATCAGGATATTGCGGACATAGGCGTCCTGCTCGGCGTTGACGGTGTTGAGCTGCAGCACCGGCTTCTCGCCGTCCTGGGCGTTGGCCCAGCTGGCGGGGACGGAAACCTCCTTGGCAGCGGTCTGTCCAGCCAGAACCGCGGCCACGTTCATGTCCACGATGTTCTGTCCCTTGGCGCCGTAGTCATTGATGATGCCCTGCTTCATATACTCGATGGCATCCTCTGCGGGAATGAGGTCGGCCAGTTTGAAGTAAGCGGACTGGATGATGGTGTTGATCCGCCCCTTCAGACCGATCTTCCGGGCGATATTCACCGCGTCACAGGTATAGAACTTGATCTGCTTCTGGGCAATGGCCCGCTTGATCTCCGCAGGCAGACGGGCCTCCAGCTCCTCCCCTTCCCAGTCGCAGTTGAGCAGGAAGATGCCGCCGGGCTTCACATCCCGGACCATGTCATACTTGCCAATGTAGGCGGGGTTGCCGCAGACCACGCAGTCGGCAGCGCCCACATAGTAAGAGGAGCGGATGGGCTTGTCACCAAACCGCAGATGGCTGATGGTCAGGCCGCCGGACTTTTTGGAGTCGTACTGGAAATAGGCCTGCACATACTTGTCCGTGTGGTCGCCGATGATCTTGGAGGTGTTCTTGGAGGCGCCCACCAGACCGTCCGAGCCGATGCCCCAGAACTTGACGGAAGCCTGGGTGGGATCGTCCGGCAGGGCAAACTCGCACCGGTCAATGGACAGGTTGGTCACGTCGTCCAGGATGCTGACGGTAAAGTGGTTGTGGCCGCCCTTGGCCAGATGCTGGAAGACAGAATACATGTCGGCGGGGGTGGTGTCCTTGGAGGACAGGCCATAGCGGCCGCCGATCACCCGGATGTCCGTGCGGCCGGCGTCGCTGAGCACCGCCGCCACATCCAGGTACAGGGGCTCGCCAAAGGCACCGGGTTCCTTGGTGCGGTCCAGAACCGCCAGACGCTGAACGGTCTCCGGCAGTTCAGAGAGCATGTGCTTGGCGGAGAAGGGGCGGAAGAGGTGGACCTCCAGCACGCCTACCTTCTTGCCCTGGGCGGTCATGACATCCACAACCTCCTCCAGGGTACCGCAGACAGAGCCCATGGCTACAATCACATCGGTGGCGTCCGGGGCGCCGTAATAGTTGAAGGGCTTATAATTGGTGCCGATGGCGGCATTGACTTTGTTCATGTTCTCCACCACCACGTCCACCAGGTGGTTGTAGGCGGTGTTGGAGGCCTCTCTGTGCTGGAAGAAGGTCTCCGGGGGCTCATTGGAGCCGCGGTGGTAGGGATGATGGGGCAGGTTCGCCTGGGCATGGAAGCGGTCAATGGCATCCCAGTCCACCATCCCCTTCAGGGTCTCATAGTCCCAGGTCCGCAGCTTCTGAATCTCGTGGGAAGTGCGGAAGCCGTCGAAGAAGTTGATAAAGCCCATGCTGGCCTGGATGGCGGACAGGTGCGCCACCGGCGCCAGGTCCATCACCTCCTGGGGGGTGCCGGAGGCCAGCATCGCCATGCCGGTGCCCCGGCAGGCCATGACATCCTGGTGATCCCCGAAGATGGACAGGGCGTGGGTGGTCAGGGTCCGCGCCGCCACATGGAAGACTCCGGGCAGCCCCTCGCCTGCAATCTTATACAGATTGG
>USCO01000223.1 GCA_900553135.1 uncultured Eubacteriales bacterium
GTTGCTGGTGGGATACTCATCCTTCAGCTTGCGGATCATGCCCTTGCCCACGATGTGGTTGGGCAGGCAGCCGAAGGGCTGGGTGCAGACGATGTTGTTGGTGCCGGAGTGGATGAGCTCCAGCATCTCGGCGGTGAGCAGCCAGCCCTCGCCCATCTTGTTGCCGTCGCCCAGATAGCCCTGGACCAGGCTGTGCAGCTCCCGGAAGGTGCCGGGGGCGCGGAAACGGCCGGAATTCTTCAGGGCCTGGATCATGTCCTTCTGGCAGCCCTCGATGTAGGCGGCAAAGGCTTTGCAGGCGGCCTTCTTGATCCACTTGCCGCCATACAGCTCCACGTCGGAGACGCGGTTGAAGATCTTGAAGATGATAAAGTCGGTCAGGCCGGGAACAACAGGCTCCACACCCTCGCTGAGGAGGAAGTCCTCCAGGTTGTTGTTGCCCAGGGGGGAGAACTTTACGTAGATCTCGCCCACCACGCCCACGCGGATCTTGGGCTCGCCCGCCACGGGGATGGCGGCAAAGTCGTCGCAGATCTGGGCGAAGAGATGGCGCATCTGGCCGCGGCTCATGCCCTGGCCCTGCTCAAAACCGGTCACCAGCTTGTGGGACCAGGCGTCGATCATGGCGTCGGTCTCGCCGGCGTTGACCTCGTAGGGCCGCACCTGGTTGGCCACGTTGACGATGATGTCGCCGTACATCATGGCGTACACCGCCTTGCGGATAAAGGGCAGGGTGAGCTTGAAGCCGGGGTTCTTCTCCAGGCCGGACAGGTTGACGGAGACCACGGGGATGTAGGCCATGTCGGCCTTGGCCAGGGCCTTGCGCAGCAGGTGGATGTAGTTGCTGGCGCGGCAGCCGCCGCCGGTCTGGGTAATGAGCAGACCCACCTTGTGGGGATCGTAGCCGCCGTGCTTCACCGCGTCGATGAGCTGGCCGATGACCAGCAGAGCGGGGTAGCAGGTGTCGTTGTGGACGTACTTCAGACCCTCGTCCACGATGCCCCGGTGATTGGTGGTGAGCATATCCACCTTATATCCGGCGTTTTGCAGCAGCTTCTGCATCATGCCGAAGTGGACCGGGAGCATCTGGGGCATCAGGAGGGTGTACTCCTCCTTCATTTCCTTGGTAAAGAGCAGGCGGCCGGTTTCATCATACACAAGCTTAGCCATTTCAGGACATTCCTTTCTTCAAAGACGTGCCGCAGGGGCACGGGGGTTTACTGTTTCCGGGCGTCGATGGCGGCCATCAGAGAGCGGATGCGGATGCGCACCGCGCCCAGGTTGCTGATGTCGTCGATCTTCAGCTGGGTGTAGAGCTTTCCGCCCTCCTCCAGGATGGAGCGCATCTCGTCGCCGGTGATGGCGTCGATGCCGCAGCCGAAGGAGACCAGCTGAATGAGCTCCATGTCCTGCTGGGTGCAGACGTACCGGGCCGCGTTGTACATGCGGGCGTGGTAGGTCCACTGGTTGAGAACATGGCGGGGGGCTTTGTCCTCCAGGTAGGCCACCGCGTCCTCGGTGACCAGGATGAAGCCGTAGGAGGTAATGAGGTCGTTGATGCCGTGGTTGATCTCCGGGTCCATGTGGTAGGGACGTCCGGCCACCACCAGGATGGGACGGCCCTCCTTCCGGGCCTGCTCGATGTAGCTGCGGCCGGTGGCGCGCAGGTCCTCCTTGTAGGCGTCGTAGGCGGCATAGGCGGCCTTGGCGGCGGCCACGGTCTCCCGCTTGGGCACCTGGAACTCGTTGAAGAACCACTCGCTGGCCTTGCGCTCAAAGTCCTTGGGACGGTGCAGGCCGAAGTAGGGGTTGAGATACCGGACCTTCTTCAGGTCGGGCACGTTGGCGGCCAGCAGCTCGGGGTAGTAGGCCACCACAGGGCAGTTATAGTTGTTGTCGCTGACGCCCTCGTTGAAGTTGTAGGGCATGCAGGGATAGAAGATGGCGTCCACGCCGGCCTCCACCAGGGCCTCTACATGGCCGTGGAGAAGCTTGGCGGGGTAGCACACGGTGTCCGAGGGGATGGTGCGCTGTCCCTTCAGGTACAGCTTGCGGCTGGACTCGGGGGAGAGGACCACTTCAAAGTTCAGGCGGGTGAACAGCTCGAACCAGAAAGGCAGGTTCTCGTACATGTTCAGGCCGAAGGGAATGCCGATCTTGCCCCGGGAGCCGTTGCCCTGGCCCTTGCCGTGAAGGGCGCGGAGCTTTCCGTACTTATAGCGCATGAGGTCGGGCAGGTGGTGGGGCTCCTCGCCCAGGGGACGGGAGCAGCGGTTGCCCGAGACGAAGCGCCGCCCGCCATCAAAGGTGTTGATGGTGAGGGAGCAGTGGTTGGTGCACAGGCCGCAGGTGGCGGGCTTGGCCACGTGGGTGAACTTCTCCAGGGCCTTGGCGGGAAGAATGGCGCTCTTTTCCAGGTGCAGGTCCCGGGCGGCCAGAGCCGCGCCGAAGGCGCCCATGATGCCCGAGATGGTGGGGCGGGTCACGTCCCGGCCCAGCTCCTGCTCAAAGGCCCGGAGCACCGCGTCGTTGTGGAAGGTGCCGCCCTGGACCACGATGTGCTTGCCCAGGTCGTCGGCGCTGGCGGCGCGGATGACCTTGTAAATGGCGTTTTTCACGATGGAGATGGACAGGCCGGCGGAGATGTCCTCCACGCTGGCGCCGTCC
>USCO01000224.1 GCA_900553135.1 uncultured Eubacteriales bacterium
GGTCTGGCTGGCAGCGAGAAAGAGCGCCGACGACATGGAGCTCAGCTGTGACGAGACGGTGCTGCTGGGCAGCAAGGAGGAGGTACGCCTTCGCTACGCCAATCTGCTGCTGAAAACGGCGGGAGACCAGCGGGGGTTCACCACCTGTCTGTCCGCTTCCGCCCGGGCCCTGCGCTACCGGCTGGGCAGCGTCATGACTCCGGTCCAGAAGCGCTCCGGCGCTCTGGTGGTGGCCCTGACTGTCGTGCTGCTGTTTCTCTCCAGCGGCTATGTGGCTCTGGGCTACCAGGTGGGCAAGGGAGAGGAGGTCCTGTTTCAGGGCCAGGACCCCCACACCTTCACCTTGTCTTACTTCTCCCGCCGGGATGTCCCGGACTCCAACCTGTGTCAGTGCGCCGACCCGGATGGCCTGCGGGATTATCTGCGCTCCCTGTCTCTGGAGCAGGTGATGGGCAACTACGACTATGACATAGATCAAACCAGTTATTACCTGGTATTCAATTCCCCGGAGGGCTCCCTGACCCTGGACTTGCAGGAGGATTTCATCTACGTGCTCCCCCTCCTGACAGAGGAGCGGCGCACCCAGGTCTACCACGTGGCCGGGGGGCTGGACCTGGAAACGCTGGACGCCTTCTTCACCATCTATCCCGCCCTCACCTACCAGCTGATGGAGGAAAAAGCGGAGGAGACCCCCGGGTTCTTTTCCCCTATGACCGCCTCCCTGAACTGGGTGCGCGGGGCGGATGGAACTGTGCTCTATCAGCCTTTTGACCCCGGGGACACCCCCAGCGGCCTGTACGCCCATGACCTGCCCCCAAAGATCGGTTTGGCCTTCTCCCAACCCCCACAGGGGCCCGTCACCGTCACGGTACACAACTGGGAGAACACCAGCCAGTACACCCTCACCCTGGAGGGACCCGACTATATCTTCGACCGCACTTTGGACGCCGCCCACTACTCCGTGGAGGCAACGATGCTGGGGGAGGAGGGTGAGCCCATTCTGCTCAACTATCACTTTGATCTGGAACAAATGTAGTCCCTGAAACGTCTGTGGCCGCCGGATACTCCGGCGGCCACGTTCTGTTTGCCCGGCAAAAATCTTCATGGGAAGACAAGGAATTCTTAATGGCTTCTTAAAAAAGGCCGCCCCACTTTTCTCCCGTTTTCTGGTATCATGGAGGTATCCAAAACCGTTCAGTCGGGAACGAATTTTTCCCCAAAAGGAGGGTGCGCCCATGCATGATTTTCTCTACTATCTGACCCACCTCTTCCAGCGGGGCCTGGGGCTGGCGCTGCCGGGCGTTCTGGTGTGCGCTGCGGCCCTGGGGGTGGTCTGGGGCGTGTGCCGGAAGCGGGGGCGGCCCTTCCCCTGGAAGAAGGCCCTGGCCCTTCTGCTGCTGGCGGGGTGGCTCCTGCTCACGGTGTACGCCACCCTGCTGCGGGGAGAGCCGGGCTACCGCTCCTGGAATCTCCACCTGTTTCTGGCCTGGAGGCAGGCCTGGAATAAATTCACCCTGCAGATCTGGCTCAACGTGCTGCTGAACATCGCCCTGTTCGTCCCCCTGGGCGTGCTGCTCCCTTTGCTGTCCCGCCGGTTCTCCCGGTGGTATGCCGCCTTCGCGGCGGGGCTGTGCACCTCGCTGGCCATTGAGGCGGCCCAGCTGGCTACCGGACGGGGCATGTTCGACGTGGATGACCTGTTCACCAACACCCTGGGCACCATGCTGGGCTGGAGCGCAGTGATGGCGGTGCTGGTCCTGGTCCGGCGGGAGGGAGCCTGGAAGGGGCGCTTCGCCGCCTGTCTGGCCATCCCCGCCGCCTTTCTCCTGGCCATGGGCGGCATCTTTGCCGCCTACCAGCTCCAGCCCTACGGGAATCTGCCCGACGCCCCCGTGGTCCGGGCCGACCTGTCCGGGGTGACCTGGACAGGGGAGGAGCTCTCTCAGGACGCCCCCAACACCGCTTGGGTCTACCAGGTGGGATGGCTGGACCAGGCCGCCTGTGACCAGCTCAGCCGCCGCCTGGCCGATCAGTTTTCCGTCCAGTTCCCAGACGCCTACTACTACGACGACACCATCCTCTACGCCAACCACTCCACTGGGGATTTTCTGGACGTGACCCAGCGAAGCGGCACCTGGTGCTACACCATCGGCCGGGAGAAGCGGCCCCTGCTCTCCATTCCGGCTGACCAGGTGGGCCCCGATGACCTGCGCCCCATCCTGGCATCCCTGGGCATCCAGGTGCCGGAGGATGCGGAATTTACCCTGACCCCCTGGGGCAGCGAATTTTTCCGGGCTGTGTTCACCGCCGCGGGGGAGGACACCCACGGCACCCTGACCTGCTCTCTGCAATGCACCGAGGCGGGGACCCAGCTCAAGGAGGTGGACAATCAGCTGGTGACCTTCACCCCCTGCCGGAAGGAGCCCATCCTCACCCCCGCTCAGGCCATGGAGCAGCTGCGCTCGGGCCGCAGCTTTGCGGGCAGCCTGATCGCCAGTGCCCAGATCACCCAGGTCGAGGTGCTGTCCTGCACCCTGGACTGGCTGGCCGACTCCAAGGGCTTTTACCAGCCCGTCTACCGCTTCACCCTGGACTGCGATCAGTGGGAGCCCTGGACCGACTATGTGGCCGCGCTGGCCTGAACCTGCAAAAAAGG
>USCO01000225.1 GCA_900553135.1 uncultured Eubacteriales bacterium
CCATGTCCTGGAGCGTGAAATAACCCAAACTGCCCGACAGGTCTTTTCCTTTACACTTCTTCTTGGATAAAGACCGCATCCTTTGGTCAACAATACTTTTACGGAAAGGAGGAGGATTTTTATGCCCTGGCCGCCCCAATTTTTGGACGAGCTGTTGGCCCGCACCGATCTGGTGGACCTGGTGTCCGAGTCGGTCCGGCTGACCAAAAAGGGAAACAGCTACTGGGGCTGCTGCCCCTTTCACAGCGAAAAAACTCCCTCCTTCCACGTGGTCCCAGACCGACAGATTTACAAGTGCTTCGGCTGCGGCAAGGGCGGCGGGGCCATCAACTTCGTCATGGAGTTGGAGAATCTTTCCTTCCGGGACGCGGTGGCCGTGCTGGCCAAGCGGGCGGGCATGCCCATGCCTGAGTCTGGGGGCTCCCCGGGCGGAAGGGAACGTCGGGAACGGCTGCTCACCATCAACAAGCAGGCTGCCCGGGCCTTTCACAAGTGGCTCTACCAGCCCCAGGGGGCCCACGGCCTGGACTATCTCCGCCGACGTGGCCTGTCTCAGGGCACCCTCACCCGGTTTGGCCTGGGCTTTGCCCCGGACAGCTGGGACGCCCTCATCCGGGAGCTGGGCGAGCAGGGCTACGAAAAGCGGGACCTGCTGGACGCCGGGCTGGCGGTGAGCAACAAGGACGGCCGCATTTACGACCGCTTCCGCAACCGGGTAATGTTTCCCATCATCGACGTGCGGGGGGACGTCATCGGCTTTGGCGGGCGGGTCATGGACTCCACCCCCAAGTACCTCAACTCCCCCGACACCCCGGTGTACAACAAAAGCCGCAACATTTTTGCCTTAAATGTGGCCAAAAAGTCCAAGGCGGGCCGGGTGATCCTTACCGAAGGGTATATGGACACCATCGCCCTGCACCAGGCAGGCTTTGACAGCGCGGTGGCCTCTCTGGGCACCGCCCTCACCCCCGAGCATGCCCAGCTCCTCTCCCGCTACTTCCCCCAGGCCATCATCGCCTACGACGGGGACGGCGCGGGCGTTTCCGCCGCCCAGCGGGCCATTCCCCTGCTGGAAAAGGCGGGGCTGAAGGTGCGGGTGCTGCGCATCCAGGGGGCCAAGGACCCGGACGAGTTTATCAAGACCTACGGCCGGGAGGCCTTCGCCCGATTGCTGGACCAGAGCGAGAACCAGGTAGACTACCGCCTGGACCAGTTAAGGCAGAAATTTGACCTGAACGACGACGCCCAAAAGGTGGCCTTCCTGCAGGAGGCCGCTAGGCTGCTGTCCACCCTGCCCAGCCCCGTGGAACGGGAGATCTACGGCGGCCACGCCGCCCAGACTGCGGGCATCACCCCCGAGGCCATGGCCCAGGAGGTCAAAAAAGCCTTTCAGCAGCGGGTGCGGAAAGAGGCCAAGAAGAAGGAGCGGCAGGACCTGACCCCGGCCATGCAGCTGCAGCCCAAGCAGCGGGGCCTGCGGTATGAGAACATCCGCTCCGCCCGGGCGGAGGAGGGCGTCATCCGTCTGCTGCTGCTGGACAGCGGCCTGTACCGGGATATGCAGGGTCTGGAGGAGAAAGAGTTCTCCTCTCCCCTGCTGGGCCGTGCCTACGGCCTTTTGATGCAGCGGGCCCGGGAGGGCCATTCCACTCACCTGGCCTCTCTGGCCGGGGATTTTACCGGCGAGGAGATGGACCACCTGGCCTATGTGGCCGGGCAGCCCCAATCCATGGCCAACAGCCGCCAGTCTCTGGCGGATTACATATCCGTCATCCGCACAGAAGCAATCAAGCGGGGCGCAGCGGATGACCGTGAGCTGTTGTTAGCCGCCCAAAAGAAGAATTTAGAGAAGAAAGCATATATGGAGGAGAAACCATGAGTACCAAAAAGAAAGACACTGCCACCGAAACCAATCAGGACCGCCCTGTGATGATCCTGGAGAAGAAGGGCCGGGGCAAAGCCCCCAGCGCCGAGGTCCAGGCCCGCATGGAAGCGGGTAAGGTCGAGGTCATGAAGGTGGTCGAAGGCGTTCCCGGCGCGGAAAAGCTGGCCGAACTCATCGAGCGGGGCAAGAAGAAGGGAAATCTCTCCTCCACCGAGCTGATGGATGTACTGGAGGACATGGATCTGGAGTCCGAACAGATGGACAAGATCTATGACGTGCTGGAGAACCTGGGCATCGACACCGTGGGTGAGGACTACATCCCCGACCTGCCCGACGACGCCGATCCTCCCCTGGAGGCCATGGAGGAGATCAGCGAGGAGGAGATCGTGGACCCCAACACCATGGTGGACTCCTTCGGCACCGATGACCCCGTGCGTATGTACCTGAAGGAGATCGGCAAGGTGAACCTCCTCTCCTCCGATGAGGAGATCGACCTGGCCCAGGCCATGGGCGCCGGCGCCGAGGCCAAGGCTCAGCTGGAGGAGCTGCAGGCCACCGGAGAGGAGATCCCCCTGGAAGTGATGACCGAGCTGAACCGGGCCATCAAGAAGGGCGAGCGGGCCAAGCAGCGTCTGGCCGAGGCCAACCTGCGTCTGGTGGTCTCCATTGCCAAGCGCTACGTGGGCCGCGGCATGCAGTTCCTGGACCTCATCCAGGAGGGCAACCTGGGCCTCATCAAGGCGGTGGAGAAGTTCGACTACACCAAGG
>USCO01000226.1 GCA_900553135.1 uncultured Eubacteriales bacterium
CCCCCACGACGCCATGTCCGCCATCCAGGACCGGACCCACGCCGCTGGGGAGGAGAGCCGGGACGATTTTCTGGCCATGTCCGACCAGCTGGACCAGCAGGCCCAGAAGGTCCATGACGCCCTGAACAGTCTGCGCCAGGACGTGGACCACTTCAGCGACCAGGCCAACGACGATCTCAACGACATCCTCTCCGCCAGCGCCCAGCTGCGGGGGGCTCTGGACGACATGCTCTCCGCCGCCGACAGCGGCCTGAGCCAGTCCATCCACGCCGTGGAGAACACCGCCGACGACATGGAGGCCCAGGTCAAAACCATCCGCACCCACCTGGACCAGATGGGCCGGGAGATAGACCAGCTGGAGGAATTCATCGCCGCCCTGTTGGAGATGGCAGGGCAGGGGAGCTGGGACCCCAGCGCGCTGCCGCCCTTCCCCAGCCTGGACCTGGGGGGACACCTGCAGGCCATCTCCGGGGCCATTCACGCCCTGGCCCAGGACCTGCAGAAGCTGCCCGGCCAGCTGGCCAAGATCTACGACCGGGCCTCCGGCCAATTTGAAAGCGGCAAAACCCAGGCGGAAAAGGCGGCCAAGGCCCTGGAGAAGGCGGCCCAGCATCTGGTGGACCAGGGGGACGCCCTGGAAAGCAGCGCCTCGGGCCACCTGGACACGGTGAGCAAGGGAGCCGAGCAGATCCGCAGCCTGCTGAAATCCTACTCCGACGACCTCAGCGGCAAGCTGGACGACGCCGCCCAGGACATTGACGACCAGCTTACCGTAATTCAGGACCGGGTGGAGTCCATGAACCAGGCCCTTGGCCAGGACAACACCGACCTGCATGCCACCTCCAAGCGCATGCTCCAGGCCCTGGACGGCGTCCGCGCGGCCATTGCCGACCTGGATCAGAAGCCCGAGCTCACCGTCACCGACCTGTCCGAGGAGGTGACCCAGGGCCCCGGCCTCATCCAGAACTGCACCGCCTCGGGCAAGGTGGAGGGGGACTCCAACGTGGGCGGCATTGTGGGCACCGTCTCCTCCGAGCTGGGGGACGACCCGGAATCCACCTTCCACCTGGAGGACACCCAGCTGCTGGCCGACACCTACGCCACCCTGCGGGCGGTGGTGAGCCAGTGCCGCTTTGACGGCGACGTCTCCGCCAAAAACGACTGCGCCGGGGGCGTGGTGGGCCGGGCCGAAGCGGGCTCGGTGCTGGACAGCGCCGCCCGGGGCACGGTGACCGCGGGCACCGACTACTGCGGCGGCATCGCCGGACGCACCCAAGGAAAACTCACCCGCTGCGCCGCCCTCACCGACCTGTCTGGTGACAGCTGGCTGGGCGGCATCGCGGGCCTGGGCAAGGACCTCACCGACTGCCGGGCCATGGTGCGCTCCGACAGCGAAGGGGAGTACCAGGGGGCCATCGCCGGACAGGCGGAGGGCACCCTCTCCGGCAACCGCTACCTCATGGAGGAGCTGGCCGGGGTGGACGGAGTGGACTGGGCCGAAGAAGCCCAGGGCCTGTCCTTTGAGGCGTTCTCCCAGCTCTCGGGCATTCCCCAGGATTTTCTCACCTTCTCTTACCGCTTTGTGGTGAATGGCCAGACCGTGGCCGAAATTCCCTTCCAGTACGGCGGGGACCTGGACCAGTCCCTGGTGCCCCAGGCCCCCCAGCAGGACGGCCAGTACGGCCAGTGGCCCCAGTTCCCCACCCAGGGGCTGACCCGCTCCCTGGTGCTGGAGGCCCAGTTCCAGCAGCCCACCGCCACCTTGTCCTCCGGGGGCGAGTTCCCCGACCTGCTGGCCCAGGGGGTGTTCTCTCCCGAAGCCCAGCTCACCGCCAGTGAGACCGACCTGACCGGCAGCGCCCCCAAGGGCTTCCAGGCCCAGCGGGCCTGGAACTACACCCTGTCGGGCAGCCAGGAGGACACGGTCACCCTGCGCCTGCGGGTCCGGGAGGGGCAGAAGCACCCCGCCGCCGCCCTGTACCGGGACGGCGCCTGGCAGGTGGTGGACAGCACCCTGGACGGCAGCTACCTGGTCTTTGAGGCCCCGGTAGAGGGCCAGGTGCTCCTGCTGGAGAAGCCCTCCTTCCCTTACTGGGCAGTAGGACTGGGCGTGGGCGGGGCGGCAGTGCTGGCCGCCGGATTCTGGCTGCTGCGCCGCCGCAAACACACCGCCGCCGCCTGAGGGGCTTTTCACCGCCCGCCCTTTGGAGTATAATGAGGGAAATGCAAGCCGCCCTCGGCGAAAAGGAGGATTTTTGTGGTCACCTTAGCCCAGCGCATCGAGACCCTGCGCACCCAAAAGGGTCTCAGCCGCCCCGAGCTGGCCAAAGCTCTTGGCCTGCCCCGCACGGCGGTGGAGAAGTTTGAGACCGGCCGCCTGACGCCCTCCAAGGAGCAGATGGACAAACTGGCCGCCTTCTTTGAAGTTTCCCTGTTTTACCTGCGGGGGGAGAGCAACGACCCCACCCGCCAGGACAGCTGGATGGACAGCGCCTGGTCCGACGAGCCTGACCCCCAGCCCGTTGTCTCCGCCCCCAGCCGCCCAGCCAAGCAGGCCTCCGGCGGTCAGGGCGACGGCTTCCACGCCTTTTGGAACACCAAAGCCATGCAGGACAGCCTGCGCGGCGCCATTCTG
>USCO01000227.1 GCA_900553135.1 uncultured Eubacteriales bacterium
CTTGGCGGTGGGGCTGTCCATGGACGCGCTGGCAGTTTCGATCTGTAAAGGACTGGCCATGGACCGGGTCACTTTGGGAAGGATGGTCCTGGTGGGACTATGGTTCGGAGGATTCCAGGGGCTCATGCCCTTGCTGGGCTGGCTCCTGGGCTCCCGGTTTTCCCTGTACATCACCGCCATCGACCACTGGATCGCCTTCGCCCTGCTGGCGATTCTGGGGATCAACATGCTCCGGGAAGCCCGAAGCGGCGACACGGAGGAGGCCAGCGCTTCCCTGGGCTTCCGGGTCATGTTCGCCATGGCGGTGGCCACCAGCATTGACGCGCTGGCGGTGGGCATTACCTTCGCCTTTCTGGAGGTGGATATTCTGCCGGCCGTCTGCTGTATCGCTCTGACCACCTTCCTGCTCTCCAGCCTGGGGGTCAAGTTCGGCAGTCTCTGCGGTACCCGGATGCAGTCCAAGGCCGAGGCCTTGGGGGGCGTGATCCTGATTCTCCTGGGCCTGAAAATTCTGCTGGAACACTTGGGGATCTTCTGATCCCCCGTCTCTGTCCCATTCGACGGAGAAAACACAAAGGAGAACCCAATGAAACAATGGATATCTTTGCTGCTGGCCCTGGTTTTGAGCCTTGCCCTGGCCCTTCCCGCTGGGGCCGCACCCCCGGAGCAGGAGGAGGCGGCCGCTTGGCAGCTCTACTACATGGGCCTTTTTCAGGGAACAGACACCGACGCGGAGGGATTCCCCGTCTTTTCCCTGGACCGCTCCCCCACCCGTGCCCAGGGCGTGACCATGCTGGTCCGTCTGCTGGGCCAGGAGGAGGATGCCCTGGCGGGCACATGGACCACCCCCTTCCAGGATGTCCCCGACTGGGCCGCGCCCTATGTCGGCTATGCCTATGAAAAGGGGCTGACCAACGGAAAAAGTGAAACCCGCTTTGACCCGGACAGCACCATTCGGGCCTCGGAATACCTGACCTTTGTTCTCCGGGCCTTGGGATACGTGTCGGGAACCGATTTTGCCTGGGACAGCGCCTGGACGCTGTCTGACAAACTGGGGATCACCCACGGAGAGTACAATGCCTCCACCACCTCCTTCGACCGGGGCGATGTCGCTTGGATTTCCGTGCGTGCTCTGCCGGCACCCTGTAAGGACTCGGAGCAGACCCTGGAAGAACTGCTTGCTGACAGGGGCATCCAGTATAACGCCGGACGGTGCACCTGGGAGGAGGAATGCGTCACCTGTCAGAAGGACAAGATGGTCTTCTCCCTAACCCCCACCCGTGAAAGCAAAGAGGTTTACACCTCGTTCGAAGTGACCTCCGCCACTGCAAACGGCCTGCCCTGTGAGATCGAGCAGTATCCCACAGCGGCCAAAGTGAAGGAGCAGTGCCAGAAAATCAGCCGGAAAGAAGATCAGACCGTTACCCTGCCCGATGCCTTTTCCCTGGTTTATCTGCGCTATGACGAGGCCGCCGCTGCCTTTCGCGCCGTGCTCAAGGTGGACAAGGGCTCGGTGATGGACCTGGCCAATCTGGGGCTGTGCGAGAAATTCCTGGGCCAGAAGGAAGCCGCCATGGAACATCTGGCGGCCGCGCTGGAAGTAGATCCTTCGCTGGACTTTGCCCGCACGCATCTGGAAGAACTTAAAGCATCGCTTTAAGTATTACTGCATTCCATGACTACCGGGGAGAAAGTCCTGTACAGGGCTTTCTCCCTTTTTCATCCTCTCAGGCTGACCTGACGACTGCTGCCGTGCCCTGCCCTGTTTCCTGAAAAGACAGGGGGAAAGCGGCTTTACAAGCCCGGCCGGGACGCGTACACCTCTTTTCCTGATACGATTTTTTACCGAGGTACCCAATGACCCGTTTTCTTCTGCTGCTTTGCGCGGCTTTTCTGCTGGCCGGTTGCGGAGCCAAGGGCGTGACCGTTGTGGACAAGCCCGGCTTCGTGACCATGAGCCAGCGTATGCCCCAGGAAATGAAAGCCCGCGGCCTGCTCACCGACGACGGCAGCTATATCTCCCTGCCCGGTGGCGGTGGCGAGAACTATGGCGAGATCCTTTTCCGCCAGCTCTCGCCTGAATTCCTGTTCAATGACAGGGGCCACGTCTATCTGGGCAGCACCTTTGCCGCCACGCGCACGCCGTCCAGCCATGCCACCGTGCGCAAGACCGGCTTCACCATCGTCCATCCCACCCAGACCATCAATCTGGCCATGCTGGGCATCGTGGACTGGAACAACGACGAAAAGGACGAATGGCTCATTGCCTGTGATGTCCGCCCGCACCTGGGCTCCGAAAGCCGTACCTATTACGTGCTGGTACCGCCGCCGCTGCGCAAGGGCGAGCCCCTGCAGGCCACTGTGGCCGCAGTGTACGAATGCTACGGCCTGGCCTGCAAGCTCACCGTGCGTGACAGCCGTGCCATCCCCCGCGTGGGTGAAGGCGAACTGCCTCCCACGGACGTGCATGATGCCCTGCCCGGCATGGAAGGCGTGACCGAGCCGCCTCGCCCCGACAGCACGCCCCGCTCCGGCCTTCAGGAACGGTCGCTGTAGCGGGCAGCGATACAATAATC
>USCO01000228.1 GCA_900553135.1 uncultured Eubacteriales bacterium
CTCCCGGGTGCTGACCCAGATGGGCGACCCCATGGTGCTGGTGCTGCTGGGGGCGGCGGGGCTGTCCCTGGTGTCCAGCGGGGGCCGGGACTGGCTGGACGCCGCCATCATTTTGGGCATCGTGGCGGTGAACAGTCTCATTTCCATCACCCAGGAGGACCGGGCCCAGCACGCCCTGGAGGAATTACAGAAGCTCTCCTCTCCCACCGCCCAGGTGGTGCGGGAGGGCCAGCCCCGGTCCATCCCCGCCGACCAGGTGGTGCCCGGGGACATTCTGCTGCTCCAGGCGGGGGACATGGTCCCCGCCGACGCCCGCCTGCTGGAGGCAAACCGCCTTCAGGCCGACGAGAGCGCCATGACCGGGGAGTCGGTGCCGGTGGAAAAGTCTCCGGGACCTCCCCTGCCTGAGGACGCCCCCCTGGGGGACTGGAGCAACATGGTCCTCTCGGGCACCCTTATCACCGCCGGGCGGGGCCGGGCCCTGGTGTGCGCCACGGGAATGGACAGCCAGATGGGCCGCATCGCGGGGCTTCTGTCCCAGCAGGACCAGGGGGACTCCCCCCTTCAGCGGCGCATGGTGGAGATCTCCCGCACCCTGTCCTTTGTGTGCCTGTGCGCCTGCGCCGTCATGTTCGGGGTGGGCCTGCTGCGGGGCAAGGGGATGCTGGACATGTTCCTCACCGCCGTGTCCCTGGCGGTGGCCGCCATTCCCGAAGGACTGCCCGCCATCGTGTCCATCGTCCTGGCCCTGGGGGTGGGCCGCATGGCCCGCCAGGGGGCCATCGTCAAGGGGCTGCCCGCTGTGGAAACGCTGGGCTGCGCGGGGGTCATCTGCTCGGACAAGACGGGCACCCTCACCCAGAACAAGATGACGGTGCGCCAGCTGTGGCTGCTCCCTGGGGCCCGGCGGCGGGAGGCCCTCACGGCGGCCTGCCTGTGCAGCGACGCCCGCCTGGTGTGGCATGCCGGAGCCCCCCAGGCCCAGGGAGACCCCACCGAGGCCGCCCTGGTGGTCTACGCCGCCCGGGACGGGATCGACCAGCTGCGGCTGGAGCAGGAGCAGCCCCGGCGGGACGAGGTGCCCTTTGACTCCAAGCGCAAGCGCATGTCCACCCTCCACCCCCGCCCCGGGGGCGGCTGGCGGCTGTACGTAAAGGGAGCGCCCGATGTGCTGCTGGAGCGGTGCGTCAACGGGCCAAACGGCCCTCTGTCCCCCAGCGACCGGGGGCGCATCGTGGCCGCCAACGAGGAGATGGCCCACCAGGCCCTGCGGGTCATGGCGGTGGCCTTCCGGGACCTGGACAAGGCCCCGCCCAGTCTGGAGGGCCAGGACTGGGAACAGCAGCTCACCTTTTTGGGGCTCTTTGGCCTCATGGACCCGCCCCGGCCCCAGGCCGCCCAGGCGGTGGCCCTGTGCCACCGGGCGGGGGTGCGGCCGGTGATGATCACCGGGGACCACCGCTCCACCGCCGTGGCCGTGGCCCGGGAGCTGGACATCTTCCGGGACGGGGACCTGGCCGTCACCGGGGCGGAGCTTGACTTTATGCCCCAGCAGGTGCTGGAGGAGGAAGTGGACAAATTCTCTGTCTTTGCCCGGGTTTCCCCCGAGCACAAGCTTCGGGTGGTGAAGGCCTGGCAGGCCCGTGGGGCGGTGGTGGCCATGACGGGGGACGGGGTCAACGACGCCCCCGCCCTGAAGGCCGCCGACATCGGCTGCGCCATGGGCCGCTCGGGCACCGAGGTGGCCAAGGGGGCCGCCCAGCTCATCCTCACCGACGACAACTTTTCCACCATCGTCTCCGCCATTCGGGAGGGCCGGGGGGTGTACGCCAACATCCGCAAGGCCATCCACTACCTGCTCTCCTGCAACATCGGGGAGATTTTCACCATCTTCACCGCCACCCTGCTGGATTTGGGCCAGATGCCCCTGGTGCCGGTACAGCTGCTGTGGCTCAATCTGGTCACCGACTCCCTCCCCGCCCTGGCCCTGGGGGTGGAGCCGGTGGAGGAGGGGGTCATGGAGCTGCCTCCCCGCCCCGCCGATCAGGGGCTCTTTGACCGGAAATTTTCCCTGCGCCTGTGCTGGCAGGGCCTTATGGTGGGGCTGCTCACCCTGGCGGCCTACTTTTTGGGGCTGCGGCATCTGGCCGCACCCGGGCAGGAAGGGGCGGTGGCCAACACCATGGCCTTTGCCACCCTCACCCTGAGCCAACTCTTTCACGCCTTCAACGCCCGCAGCGAGGACCGCTCCCTGTTTTCCCTGGGTGTGTTCTCCAACCCGGCCATGAACCGGGCTTTCCTGGGCGGGCTGGCCATGCAGCTGGCCGTGCTGCTGGTGCCCCCCTTGCAGGGGGTGTTCTCGGTGACCGGACTGGACCTGTCCCAGTGGCTGACGGTGCTGCTGCTGGCCGCCGCCCCCATCCCCATCTGCGAGGTGGCCAAGGCCCTGGACCGGGGACGAAGCACTACCAAGCACAAGGCTGCTGCTGGGATTGGTGGACGGTAAAGGGAATTCCGCCGCCCCGGCGGCGGGTTCCTTTGCCCACGGCACGCTTTCTTGAAA
>USCO01000229.1 GCA_900553135.1 uncultured Eubacteriales bacterium
AAACGAAGTTTCGCAGAAAGCTTTTTTGCCTACTTTTTTCTCGAAAAAAGTAGGTTAACCCTTGAGGGTCTCAGCCCAGGCAGCGTACTTGGCCACCTTCTCGTCGCACTCGGCCTTGCTGGCGCCGTTGGCCAGGATGTAGACCTTGACCTTGGGCTCGGTACCGGAGGGACGGACGATGAGGCTGGTTCCGTCGACCATCTCGTAGCGCAGCACGTTGGAGCCGGAGAGCTCCATGGTGGTCTTGCTGCCGTCGGCCACGTTGACCACGCTGCCGTCCTTGTAGTCCTTCTGCTCCTTCACAGCCACGCCGGCGATCTCTACCGGGGGCTTCTCCCGCAGATTGGCCATGAGGTCGGCCATCTTCTTCAGGCCGTCCAGGCCGGGCATGACCAGGTTCATGGTCTTCTCGCCGTAGTAACCGTACTTCTCAAACAGGGCCTGGAGGGCGTCATACAGGGTCATGCCCTGGCTGGCGTACCAGGCGGCCATCTCGGTGAGCTCCACGCTGGCGGAGACGGCGTCCTTGTCCCGGACGTAGTCGCCCAGCATGTAGCCGTAGCTCTCCTCGTAGGACATGATGACCTTGCCCTCGCCGCTGCTCTCCAGCTGGTCCTTCTTCTGGGCCAGGAACTTAAAGCCGGTGAAGGTGTCGTAGCACTGCAGGCCGTTGACCTGGGCCACCTTGCGGGCCATCTCAGTGGTCACAATGGTCTTGAGCGCCACGGGCTTCTCAGGCATCTTGCCGGTGCGCTTCTTGGCGCCGATGAGGTAGTCCAGCAGCAGCACGCCGGTCTGGTTGCCGGAGATGACCACAAAGTCGTCCTCCTTGGTGCGGACCATGATGCCCACGCGGTCGGCGTCGGGGTCGGAGCCCAGGATGAAGTCGGCGCCCTCCTTCTTGGCCAGATCCACGGCCAGATAGAAGCCCTCGGGGTTCTCGGGGTTGGGGGAGACCACGGTGGGGAAGTCGCCGTCAATGACCATCTGCTCGGGCACGCAGATCACGTGCTTGACGCCCAGGCGCTTGAGGGCCTCGGGGATGAGCTTGTGGCCGGTGCCGTGGAAGGGGGTGTACACCATCTTGAAGGTGTCGGCCATCTTCTCCACCACGGCCTTGTCGTTGACCTGCTCCATGACGTTGGCCAGGAACTTCTCGTCGGTCTCGGCGCCCATGATGACGATCTTGCCCTCGGCCACAGCCTTGTCATAGTCCATGGTCTTGACGCAGTCGAACACGTCCAGCTCCTTCATCTTCTTGGCCACCTCGTCGGCGTGCTTGGGGGGCAGCTGAGCGCCGTCCTCCCAGTACACCTTGTAGCCGTTGTACTCCTTGGGGTTGTGGCTGGCGGTGACGTTGATGCCGGCAATGCAGCCGTACTCCCGGACCGCGAAGCTGAGCTCGGGGGTGGGGCGCAGGGACTCAAACAGACGCACGGGAATGCCGTTGCCCGCCATGACGCAGGCGGCCTCCCGGGCGAAGATGTCGGAGTTGTTGCGGCAGTCGAAGCACACGGCCACGCCCCGCTTCACGGCCTCGGGGCCCTCCTCCAGGATGACCTGGGCAAAGGCCTGGGTGGCGTGACGGACCACGTGGACGTTCATGCGGTACAGACCCACGCCCATGGTGCCGCGCAGACCGGCGGTGCCGAAGGACAGCTGGTCAAAAAAGCGGGACTCGATTTCTTTCTCATCACCCTGAATGGCTTCCAGCTCGGCCTTTTCGGCGGCGGACAGGGCGGGACTATGTAACCACTTCTCGTAATTCTCCCGATAAGACATTTGCACATAACCTCCTGAAATGAAAAATCCGCTGGGATTTCGCTGTTGTGGTAAGTGTACCACAGACAGGCGCAAATTTCCAGCGGAGTTTCATCAAAGTTACGGAAAAATATGGAAAATCACTTGTGATAACTGGAGCCCTCGTTGATTTTGAAGGAGCGGTAGATCTGTTCCAGCAGCATCACCCGGGCCAGGTGGTGGGGGAAGGTCATGGGGGACATGGACAGGCGCAGCCAGGCCTGCTCCTTGATGGAGGGGTCCAAACCGTAGGAGCCCCCGATGACGAACACCAGGTGCTTGCCCGGGCCCATGGCCCACTGGTCCACCAGCTTGGCCAGCTCCTGGCTGGAGCGCTCCTTGCCCTCCACGCACATGGCCACCAGGGTGGCCCCGGCGGGCAGCTTTCCCCGGATGGCCTGGGCCTCCCGGGCCAGAGCCTGGTCGATCTGTCCCTGGGTGGGGTTCTGGGGCAGCTTCTCCTCAGAAAGCTCGGTGACGGTGAGCTTGCAGTAGCCCCCCAGCCGCTTCTGGTACTCCTTGCAGGCCTCCAGATAAAATTTCTCCTTCAGCTTGCCCACACAAATCAGATGTACACTCAGCATAGGGCGGCCTCCCTGAGAAAAAATCCCTCTCTCACCGTCCGGTCCAGGCAGACGGGGGTTCCCGCCTCGCTGCGGGGGGCCACATCCAGGGTCAGATCCTCCCCGGGGCAGAAGCCTCCGGCGGCCAGGGTGCGGCGTACCGT
>USCO01000230.1 GCA_900553135.1 uncultured Eubacteriales bacterium
TTGCCTCCTATACCCGCAGCCAGTATTGGACCAACGCCCAGAACGCGGTGCAGCAGTTTGAAAACAAAACCAAGTTAGAACTGCAATTTCTGGACGTGACGGGGGCCGTGCAGTATTCCAGCAACGACTTGGCCGCCGGTACTACCCCCAATACCCCCGACATTCAGAGCGCCCTGAACAACTGGGACGCCAGCGCCTGGATGGGCAGCGACCCCCAGACCGGGGAGCGCATCGTGGCCGCCTCGGCCCCCATCATCTACCACGGACAGATCGTGGCTGTGGTGCGGTATGTGACCTCCCTGGCCAATATCGACTTTCAGTTCTTCCTGTCCATGGCGGTGGCCGCCCTGCTGTGCGGCGCTACCCTGGCCCTGGTGTATTTTTCCAACCTGTATTTTGTGCGCTCCATTGTGGAGCCCATTGCCAGCATCACCGAGACCGCCCGGCTCATTGCCGACGGCAGCTACGGGGTGCAGATCGAGAAAAAGTTTGATGACGAGGTGGGCGAACTCACCGACACCATCAACGACATGTCCCTAAAAATCAAGCAGTCGGAGAAAACTCAATCGGAGTTTATTTCCTCCGTGTCCCATGAGCTGCGTACCCCTCTTACCGCCATCACCGGCTGGGCGGAGACCATCCAGAGCGGAGAGCTACGCAACCCTGAGGACGTGCGCAAGGGTATGGACATCATCGTCTCCGAGGCCCGCCGCCTGACCAACATGGTGGAGGAGCTGCTGGAGTTTTCCCGCATGTCCGACGGGCGCTTTACCCTGTCGGTGGAGCCCATGGACCTGAAGGCGGAACTGGAGGACGCGGTATACACATACCGGGAGTTCTTCCGCCGGGAGGGAATCGACCTCACCTATCAGGACTGCCCCGAGGAGATGCTGCCCATCAGCGGCGACCCGGAGCGCCTGCGCCAGGTGTTCTGCAACCTGCTGGACAACGCCGCCAAGCACGGCGGCTCGGGCAAGCGCATCGACGTGTCCATTGCCCAGGAAGGGGAGTGGGCGGTGATCCGCATCCGGGACTACGGCCCCGGTATCCCCGAGGAGGAACTGCCCCACGTGAAGTACAAGTTTTACAAGGGTAGCTCCAAGGCACGCGGCTCGGGCATCGGCCTGGCGGTGTGTGAGGAGATCGTCACCCGCCACGAGGGCGTGCTGGAGATCGGCAACGCCGAGGGCGGCGGCTGCCTGGTGACGGTGAGTCTGCCCCTGGAGCCCTGAGGGCAGGGGCGAGAGTGTCCCAACAAAGGAGAAACAAGACCCATGACGAAAGAAGAAAACCAGCGCTGCTGCCCCGCCGGCGGCTACAAGACCATGTGCGGCGGGCAGGCCCTTATTGAGGGCATCATGATGCGCGGACCGAAAAAACAAGCTATTGTGGTGCGTCAGCCCGACGGCGAGCTGGCCATCCGGGAGTCGGAACTGAAATTTATCAAGGACCGCTACCCCGTTCTGGGCCTGCCCCTGATCCGGGGCGTGGTGACCTTCCTGGCCTCCATGGTGGAGGGTGTCAAGGCCCTGATGTTCTCGGCGGAGTTTTACCCCGAGGACGAGGAGTCGGCGGAAGAGGAGGAGCCCTCCGCCTTTGAGCAGTGGCTGGAAAACAAGCTGGGCAGCGAGAAGGCCACCTCGGTGTTCATTACCCTGGCAGTAGTGCTGGGCATTGCCATGTCCATCGGCCTCTTTTTCCTGCTGCCCACCCTGCTGGGCACCGCCGTGACTTGGGTCACCGACTCCATGCTGGTGCGCAACGTGGCGGAGAGCCTGCTGAAGATCATGATTTTTGTGGGCTATCTGGCCCTGTGTTCCCGGATGAAGGATATCCACCGGGTGTTCCAGTACCACGGCGCCGAGCACAAGACCATTTTCTGTTACGAGGCCGGGCTGCCCTTGACGGTGGAAAACGTGCGCAAGCAGCCCCGGCACCATCCCCGCTGCGGCACCAGCTTTTTGTTTATGGTCATCGCCATCTCCATTCTGGTGTCCACGGTGGTCTTTGCCATCTGGCCGGTACACCATGTGCTGTGGCGGTTTTTGGCCCATCTGGCCATGCTGCCCCTGATCGTGGGCATCAGCTACGAGTTCAACCGCTGGGCTGGCCGCCATGACGGGCCCATTACCAAGATCCTCACCGCCCCCGGCCTGTGGCTTCAGAATTTTACCACCTTTGAGCCGGACGATTCCATGATCGAGGTGGGCATCAAGGCCCTGGAGCTGGTGCTGCCCGAGAAGAAGGGCGAGGACGAGTGGTAAAAAGAAGCGCGGAAAAGCTGGGAGCAGGGAAATAACTCCGGAGCGGATGGGCAGAACCCAGGGGCGGCGGAGGCCGGCCCGGATCTGCCCGAAGTCGCAGGATGTTATTTCCCGTTGCGGAGGCTTTGCAGCGTGACAGCACGAAGCGCCTAAGGCGAGCGGAGCAGCGCGGATGGACCGGAGCGAGGGCGCGAAACCGAAGGGACGCGAAGCGGCCCTGTTTTAAGCC
>USCO01000231.1 GCA_900553135.1 uncultured Eubacteriales bacterium
GGCTCCTTTCTGAGTGATTGGCACGCCCGCCGGAGCGGGCGTGCCAAATGTGGTCAATTAAGCAAACAGCTTCAGGATGCCGGGGACAGCCTGGATGCCGGAGTACAGGGCGATGACCACCACGATGGCGCCCAGGATGGTCAGCCACATGGGGTGCTTGTACTCGGTGCCCACGATGCGGGTCTTGTGACCGGCAAAGAGCATCACGCCCAGGGTCACGGGCAGGATCAGGCCGTTGAAGGCGCCGGCGATGATGAGCAGGGCGGCAGCGTTGCCCACGATGACCATCATCAGGGTGGAGAAGGCGATGAAGCCCACCACGAACTGACGCTCATACTTGGCGATGAAGGGGTGCAGGGTCTTCAGGAAGGACACGGAGGTGTAAGCCGCGCCCACCACGGAGGAGACACCGGCGGAGAACAGGCACAGGCCGAACAGACGGTAGCCCAGGTCACCGGCAGCCAGGCGGAAGGCCTCGGCAGCGGGGTTGCCGCCGTTGGCAGCGTCGGTGATGATCTTGGCGTTCTCAGCCAGCCACTGGGTGCCGCTCATGCAGGTGCCCAGCACGGCCAGGAACAGCAGGATACGCACAGCGCCGGAGGTGCCGCAGCCCTGCAGCACACTCTTGCGCACGTGGCCGATGTTCTCGGGACCGGAGATGCCGGCGTCCAGCAGACGGTGAGCGCCGGAGAAAGCGATGTAGCCGCCGCAGGAGCCGCCCAGCAGGGTGGTCAGAGCGGTGAACATGTTGGTCTCGGGGTCCAGCAGATAGTTGAAGTTCACCAGGCCCTTGCCGACCTCACCCAGAGGAGGCTCGGAGATGATGGCAACCACCAGCACGGTGACCAGGATGATAGCGGCCAGAACGGTGGCCACCTTGTCCATGATGGTCTTGGCGTTCTTGTTGATGAAGATGATGATACCCAGGCAGCCGGCCACCACAGCGCCGACCTTCTGGTCCAGGCCGATCATGGCGTTGAAGCCCAGGGCCACGCCGCCCACGTTGCCCACGTTAAAGGCCAGGCCGCCGATGGCAACCAGGATGGCGATGATGACGCCCAGACCGGGCAGCAGCTTGTTGGCCACGTCCTGAGCGCGCATATTGGAGACGGTGACCACGGACCAGATATTGACCTGAGCGGTCATATCCATGATGATGGCCAGCACGATGACCAGGGCCAGGGCCGCGCCATGCTGGGCGGTGAAGGTGGACGTCTGAGTCAGGAAGCCGGGGCCGATGGCCGAGGTGGCCATGAGGAAGGCCGCGCCGAAGAGCACGGACCGGCTGGGCTTTGCCCCAGCGCTCACGGTGTTGGGTTGCTTGCTCATAAGATTAACCTCCTACATCATTTTGGGAGTTCCCTCTCCCGTCAAAACGGACTCACACAATGTCCGCAATGGGAGCGATGGTGACGCCCTGCTCCTGCAGCTTGGCACGGATGTTCTTCACGAACTCCACCGCGGAGGGGTTGTCGCCGTGGACGCAGATGGAGTGGGCGTCGATGGAGACCTCTTCGCCAGTGATGGCGGTGACCTTTCCCTCGGTGACCATGCGGATGGTGCGGGCAATGGCCTCGTCCTTGTCGTGGATCACAGCGCCGGGCTTGCTGCGGGGCACCAGGGAGCCGTCGGCCTGATAGGCGCGGTCGGCAAAGACCTCGCTGGCCACACGCAGCCCCACCTGCTTGCCGGCCTCCAGCATCTTGCTGCCAGCCAGACCCAGGAGGATCACGTCCTTGTCCACGCTGTAGATGCCCTCAGCGATGGCCATGGCCAGGTCCATATCCTTACCGGCCATATTGTACAGCGCACCGTGGGGCTTGCAGTGCTGCAGCTTCACGCCGTGGGCAGCGGTGAACGCCTTCAGCGCACCCATCTGATACTGGATGTACGCCTTGACCTCCTTGGGGGAACACACCATGTTCCGGCGGCCGAAGCCCATGAGGTCGGGATAGCCGGGGTGAGCGCCCACGGCCACGCCCGCGGCCTTGGCAGCGGCCACAGTCTTGTCCATCACCAGGGGGTCACCGGCGTGATAGCCGCAGGCCACGTTGGCGGAGGAAACATACTGGATCACCTGCTCGTCCAGTCCGATGGTGTAAGCGCCAAAGCTCTCGCCCAGGTCGCTGTTCAGATCTACCTTATACATAGATAGGCCTCCTCGCAAAAATATTCGTACTATATATAATGCAAGTCCCGTGCCAACTTTTCCGTTTTTGTGAAAGTCGATTGATTCCTGTCCGGTTTTCCCGGATTTCTCCTCTTTTTTCAACTTTTTTCTCTGTGCTTGTTTTCCAGTTTCTTCCCTCTCCCGGCCCAAACGGTGTAAAAACGCACAAAGGAGTGTGCGATTTCGCACACTCCTTTGTTCAAGTCCGCACACTATCCTCTTGTTCCAGCCGCCGTTTCAGGGTAAACCGGGTGCAGCCCAGCAGCTGGGCCGCCCGGCTGGTGTTGCCGCCGGAGAGCTCCATGGCCCGGTCGATATAGG
>USCO01000232.1 GCA_900553135.1 uncultured Eubacteriales bacterium
CGAGGCTGCTCGGCGTGAGCCGCTCGGGCTTCTACGGCTGGCTCGCGCGCGGCGGCGCCGGCGACCCGTGGGCGGACGCGCGAGAGGCCGTGCGCGGCTGCTGGGAGTCGTCCGGCGGGCGGTTCGGCGCCCGGACGGTGCGGCTGGAGGTTCTCTCCGTCACCGAGCCCAAGGGCAAGGAGAATGCCGTGCTCCTCTACAAAGAACTTTGATTTTCAGCGGATGGGTTCCTGTGAGACCAGGAACCCATCCGGTTTCTTTTCCTGCCAGCGCCAAAAACCCCGCCCTGGAACATGGCTCCAGGGCGGGGTTGTCTTGTGGGTGGGGATTATTGATCCACCGCGTCCTTCAGGGCTTTCCCGGCCTTAAAGACGGGCACCTTGGTGGCGGGGATGGGGATGTCCTCCCCGGTCTTGGGGTTGCGGCCCATCCGCTCGGCGCGGACCTTGGTCTCGAAGGCGCCGAAGCCAACGATCTGGACCTTTTCCTCCTCTGTCAGCGCCTTGGTGATCAGGTTGATGGCGGCGTTCAGGCCGAGCTCCACATTCTTCCGGGAGAAGCCGGTCTCCTCCGCGATGCGCAGGATCAGTTCAGTCTTGTTCATGGTGATTACCCTTTCTCTCTTCGTTTTCCGGGTGTTTCTCCCGGTTCCACAGCGCCATCAGCTGGGACACATCCAACTCCCTCATGTCCCTGCCCTGGGCTGTGACCGCCGCCTCCACCCCGGCAAACCGGCGAATGAATTTCTCGCAGGTCCCGGCCAGGGCGTCCTCGGCATCTATTTGAAAGAACCGGGCAATCTTCACTGCGGCAAACAGCAGGTCGCCCAGCTCTTCCTCCACGTTGCTGTGGTCCGCCACCGCGGTCTGGAGCTCCTCCAGCTCCTCGGTGAGCTTGTCCATGGCGGCCTGGACATTGGGCCATTCAAAGCCCGCTTTCTCCGCCTTGGCCTGGATTTTCTCCGCCCGCCACAGGCCGGGCAGGCTCTTGGCCACGCTCTGGAGGGTGGCTGTGTAGGTGGTCTGCCCCTTCTCCTGGCGTTTGAGCTCCTCCCAGCTGTCCGGGGTGGCCGCCGCGCCGCCAAAGACGTGGGGATGCCGGAAAATCAGCTTTTTGCAGATGCCGTCGGCCACGTCGTCCAGGGTAAACCGGCCGGCATCCTCCTCTATGGAGGCATGAAACAGGACCTGGAGCAGGACATCCCCCAGCTCCTCCTTCAGATGGGCGGGGTTTTTCTCGTCGATGGCCTCGGCCACCTCATAGGCCTCCTCCAGGAAGTTGCGCCGGATGCTCTCATGGGTCTGCGCCCCAGGGGCATCCCCCTGGGGCGCGGAGCAGGTGGACAATCCGGCGCAGGTCCTCCACCGTATAGGCCGTCTTCTCTTCAAAATTGATCATAATTTATCATATCATTCCCGTAATCTCAAGTCTTTATGGGATATTTTGCAGGCTTCTTCCAAAAATTTTTTCCACTCAGCGAATCCGCAGCAGTTTCGCAATCTTATCCCCCTTGGGCATCAGGGAGAGGTCATCCCGGGAGACGATCCGCAGCACCAGAACCAGAATGCCGTAGACCACGCAGCCGATCACAATGGACCCCGCCACGGACAGGGTGTTGCCCAAGTGGGCGGCCAGCAGGCCATAGCTGGCCCACACGGCAGCCCCCATCACCCCGGCGGCAATGGCGGGCTTCACAAAGACCCGCAGGTACTTGGGCGGGTGGGGGGTAACCTTTTTAATGGCCACCAGCTCCATCACCGACACCAGCGCGAAACACACCAGGGTCCCCATGGGCGCTCCCTTGATGCCCACCGAGGGAATCTGCACCAGGACAAAGTTCACCGCCAGCTTGGTGGCGCTGCCAATGGCGATAAACCAGATAGGCAGGGCCGCCCGGCCGTTGGCCTGGAGGATGGCGTTGCACAGCAGCATCATGCACACAAAGGCCGAGGCAATGCCCAGCACCAGCAGGCAGTGGCTGGCCACCTCCTGGTTGGTCTCTGGATAGAGCATCTGGATGATGGGGCCGGAGAGCACCGCCAGGCCCACGCCGGCCGGCAGGGCCAGCAGGGCGCCCACCCGCAGGGCGGACTCGGCAATCTTCCCCGCCCCCAGCTTATCCTTCCGGGTCAAGGCCGCGGAGACTGCGGGGACAATGCAGGCAGTCAGAGAGACCATGAAGGCCGAGGGCAGATTGTAGATGGTGATGGCCTTCTGGTAGCAGCCGTACAGACTCACCGCCAGCTGCTCTGTATAGCCCAGGGCGCTCTGGAGCAGGTTCTGCACCTGGACCGTGTCCAGGTAGGTGGTGATGGGCACCACGGAGGAGCTCAGGGTGATGGGAATGGCGATGGCCGCCAGGGTCTTGAGAATCTGCCCGGCGCGCTCAGGCTTGTCGTCGGTGGGCGCCAGCCCCCGGCCGCTGTTGCGGCGGTGGTGGCGGATCATCAGGTA
>USCO01000233.1 GCA_900553135.1 uncultured Eubacteriales bacterium
GTGGTACTGCAGGATGGAGGCGGGCACGTTGGGGGTGACAGGGCCGAAGAAGGCGTCCTTGATGGCCTGGGCCTTGTTGGCGCCGGAGGCAACCATCAGCACGCGCTGAGCCTGCATGATGTCCCGCACGCCCATGGTGTAGGCGTGGGTGGGCACGTCGTCGATGGAGGCGAAGAAGCGCTTGTTGGCCTCACGGGTGCTCTCGGTGAGGGTCACCTTGTGGGTGCCCAGGGAGAAGTGGTCGTCGGGCTCGTTGAAGCCGATGTGGCCGTTGACGCCCAGACCCAGCAGCTGCAGGTCGATGCCGCCGAAGTCAGCGATCAGCTTGTCGTAACGTTCGCACTCGCCGTCGCCGTTGATGCCGCTGGGCACGTTGGTGTTGGCCAGGTCGATGTTCACGTGGTCAAACAGGTTGTGGCGCATAAAGTAGGCGTAGCTCTGGTCGTGGTCGGGGGTCAGACCGGCGTACTCGTCCAGGTTCACGGAGCGCACGGCGGAGAAGTCCAGATCGCCGGCCTTGTTCCACTCGATGAGCTGCTTGTAGGTGCCGATGGGGGAGGAGCCGGTGGCCAGGCCCAGCACGCAGTTGGGCTTGAGCTGGATCTGAGCGGCGATGATGTGGGCGGCGGCGCGGCTCATGGCGTCGTAATCCTTAGCCTTGATGATTCTCATAGCAATTGCCTCCATTTATAAATTAAAATCAAATAATTTTGTTGCCGTCAATGTAGACGGAGTCCAGATTCAGGTCGTGGGCCAGCAGGAGCAGGTCGGCCTTCTTGCCCACGGCAATGGAGCCGATCTCGTTGTCCAGCCGCACCGCCTTGGCGGGGGCGGCGGTGAGAGCGGTGAGGGCGTCCTCCAGGGGCAGACCGAAGGAGACCACGTTGCGCAGCTCGTCCAGCAGGTTGGAGGAGGAGCCGGCCAGGGTGTCGGTGCCCAGCAGAGTGGCCTTGCCGTTTTTCATCTCGATGGGCTGTCCGCCCAGCTCGTACTGGCCGTCGGGCATGCCCGCGCAGCGCAGGGAATCGCTGATGATGACCAGCTTCTCGCCAAAGAGCTTGTGGGTGGCCCGGATGACGGAGGGGTGGATGTGCATGCCGTCGCAGATGAGCTCCACGGTGGCACCGCTGTCAAAGGCGGCTCCGATGACGCCGGGGGCCCGGTGCAGCAGGGAGGGCATGCCGTTGTACAGGTGGGTGGCGTGGGAAGCGCCGGCCTTGTAGGCGGCCATGGCGGTGTCGTAGTCGGCGGTGGTGTGGCCGATGGACACGGTGCAGGTCTTGGAGACCTCCTCAATGAAGGGGATGGCGCCCTCCTCCTCGGGGGCCACGGTGACCAGACGGACCTGGCCGCCGCTGGCGGCGTTGAGGCGGTGGAACATGGCGGCGTCGGGCTTGTGCAGGTTCTCAGCGGCCTGAGCGCCCCGCTTGGCGTAGGACAGGAAGGGGCCCTCCAGGTGGATACCGGCGCACTTGGCGCCGTCGGCGGGCCGCTGGAAGTCCCGGATCACCTCCATGGCGGGGGTGAGGACCTCCTCCTTCAGGGTCATGGTGGTGGCCAGGAAGGAGGTGACGCCGTGGGCGGCGTAGTGGCGGGACATGATGGGCAGGCCCTCGGCCTTGCCGTCGGAGAAGTCCTCGTTCATGGCGCCGTGGGTGTGCACGTCCACAAAGCCGGGAACCAGGTACTTGCCCTGGGCGTCCACATCACAGGGGACACCGGCGGGGCCGATGGCGGTGATGACGCCGTTTTCCACGGTGAGGGAGCCCTCCACGAACTTCCCCTCGGTGAAGATCTTCGCGTTTCCGATGACCATGGCTTACACCTCCGGCAGAGAGGCGGCAGCGGCGCTCTGGCCCACCCGGCGGGTCTTCTCGTCGGGCAGAGCGGGGAAGATCTTGCCGTCGCACTCGGGATACTCGTCAGCCAGCACACGCTTGGCCTCCTCCAGGATGAGGTCGCCGCCCTTGCCGGACATCACGCGGCCCAGCAGCAGCACGTGCTTGCAGTGATACAGGTCGTAGTAGTAAGCCAGGGCGTGGCCCAGGTAGGTGCCGATGGAGCGGTAGATCTCCGCGGCGTTGCTGCCGCCCTGCTCCATGAGCTTCTGGACCTCCTTGAGCTTCTCAGCGGGGGAGAGGGACTCGGACAGGTTGATGCCGGCCCGGGGAGCCAGCTTGATGACGCCGTCCTGGGAGAAGTACTTCACGCCGCAGCCAATGTCGCCGGACCACTCGTCCTCCATGGCCTCGGGGTTGGCGTCCACGGGCATGAAGGCCAGCTCGTTGAGCCAGCCGGTGATGTTGCCGTGCTCATCCACGTAGCCCACAGCCTCGCTGGTGCCCATGGCGATA
>USCO01000234.1 GCA_900553135.1 uncultured Eubacteriales bacterium
CTGGGCTTGCGGTCCATGAGCTCCTGGATCTGGACCAGCTTGGCCGCATCCTCCACCCGGCGGTTCATCTCCTCTTTGCTGAGGCGCTCCTTCCCCTTTAAATTTTCCAGGGGAAACAGAATATTTTTCCGCACCGTCAAATGGGGGTAGAGGGCGTAGTTCTGAAACACCATGCCAACGCCCCGAAATTCCGGGGGCAACTCGGTGACGTCCCAGTCCCCGAAGAAGATCTTTCCTCCGGTTGGCCGCTCCAGGCCGCAGATCAGGTTCAACGTGGTGCTTTTTCCGCAGCCGGAAGGGCCCAGCAGGCCGATAAGCTGGCCGTCAGGGATCTCAAAGGTCACATCCTGGACGGCGGTCACCTCTCCCGGGTGCTTGCGGTCCAGGCTGCGAAAGGTTTTTGTGAGATGCTGTAACTGGATATTCATAGGCATATCTCCCTCCATATCCCTTTGATTATAGCGGACGAGGCAAAATTTCTCAAGTAAAAGGGGCGGGGCTCCCAAAGGAACCCCGCCCCATAGACGGTATGATTCAGGCCAGGGTGTATCCGCCCCGGACCATCACCTTCACGGTACCGCTGCCCGCGGTAATGTAGTGGTCGGTCATGGTGGCCATATACAGGTGGTTTTTCACCAGCGCCCCGCCGCTGTTCAGATCGCTCCCGGTGGTCACGTCCACCAGGGCAGGGTTCACCGCCGCTCCGGCAGTGGCGCTGCCTACCCGCAGCATCACCTCGGCGCCCAGGTTCAGATTCATCCGCTGGCCGGGCGAGAGAGTGACCACCTCATAGGAGACGCTCCCCTGTCCGCTGCCCATTTGGCTGATGGTCTGGTCAAACTGGGCGGTCAGCTCCTTCTGGCGCTGATCGGCGTCGCTCTGGGCCTGCTTCAGCAGGTCGGGCAGCACCTTCTGGTTGAGATAGCTCAGGGTGACCAGAGGGTCGCTCTCCCCTCCCGCAGCCAGCACCGCACCGGTCCCCACCAGGCAGGCTCCCGCCACACAGAAGGCCGCCAGCCGCACCCGCCAAGATCGTTTCTGTTTCATCCCATGTACTCCTTTTGCTTGGAAATGGTTTGCTTATGTAAACCGCCCGCAGGCGGTTCCCCCGCGCTCACACCATGGTCTCCGGGTGGAGCCCAAAGCTGACCGCGATGGCGTTATCCACTTTTTTCATCGCCTTCTCATCCAGCTTTCCCATATGCTCCCGCAGGCGGCGCTTATCCAGGGTGCGGATCTGCTCCAGCAAGACCACAGAGTCCTTGGGCAGGCCGCAGCTCAGGGCGGCCAGAGAGATATGGGTGGGCAGCCGTGCCTTCCCGGTCTGGGAAGTGATGGCCGCGGCAATGACGGTGGGACTGTGGCGGTTGCCCGTATCGTTCTGCACGATGAGCACCGGGCGCACGCCCCCCTGTTCACTGCCCACCACCGGGCTGAGATCGGCGTAAAAAATGTCGCCGCGTTTCACGCTGTTGTCCACGTACGCTCACACTCCGCTGGAAAATAGTACGCGTTACTAAGGCGTTATGCTGTCTTATGTAACGCTGTACTATGATTCTCCCACGGGGCGGCGGGGATTATACCTGCAAAGGCGGAAAATTCCCCCGGCGCACCTTTCCTGCCGCAGAAGCTGTCTGCCGCTCCAGTCCATCCTATGCCGGCAAACCGGAATGGGACACCCCTTACGCCCCCAGGTACACCCGGGGAATGCGGGGGGCGATGTGACACATGAGCTCGTAGACAATGGTGTCGGTGAGCTGGGCGGCCCGCTCCATGAGGGGGCCGTCGTAGACCACCGCCTCGTCCCCCGCCGCAGCGTCGGGCACGTCGGTGACATCCACCATACACATATCCATACAGATCCGGCCCACCACAGGGCACTCCTGACCCCGGATTTTCATGGTCATGCGGTTGCTCAGTCCTCTGGGGTAGCCGTCACCATAGCCGATGGGCACCACAGCCAGGCGGGAATCCCGCTCCAACGTGGCGGTGCAGCCGTAGCTGACACAGGTTCCCTTGGGCAGGGCACGCACGGCGGCGATGCGGCTTTTCGCCGTCATCACCGGCTCCAGCCCCGGGCCGTCCAGCCCTTCCATGCCGGGAGCGGGATAATAGCCGTACAGGGCCACGCCGGGACGGATCATATCCATATGGGTACAGGGATAGTTTAACACAGCGGCGCTGGCGGCACAATGGCAAATTTTGAAGGTGATCCCCCGCTGCTCCAGGGCCGCCTTGGCGTCCAGAAAGCGGGTAAACTGGTCCATGGTGTAGGTCTCATCGCCGTCAGCGTCGGCAAAGTGGGTGAACATTCCCTCTGCCTCCAGGCCGG
>USCO01000235.1 GCA_900553135.1 uncultured Eubacteriales bacterium
GACCAGGTGAAGGAGCAGATCATGACCGGAGCCCTGGAGGCGGGGGACGCCCTGCCCTCCATGCGCCTGCTGGCCAAGGAGCTGCGCATCTCGGTGATCACCACCAAGCGGGCCTATGAGGAACTGGAGCGGGAGGGATTCCTGCAAAACGTCCCGGGAAAGGGCTGCTTCGTGGCCCCGCAAAACAAGGAGCTTCTCCGGGAAGCCCAGCTGCGCCGGGTGGAGGACCACCTGACTCAGGCGGTGGAGGAGGCCCGGAAAGGGGCCATCTCCCTGGGCGAGATGGAGGAGATGCTCCAGCTGCTGTATCAAGGTGAGGAATTATGAAATATTGTTTGGAAGTGAAGGGACTTTGCAAGTCCTATCCCGATTTTTCCCTGCAAAATATTAACTTGGCCATTCCCGGCGGCACCATCATGGGGCTGATCGGAGAAAACGGTGCGGGCAAGACCACCACCATTAAGTGCATTCTGAACATGGTCCCCCGGGACCAGGGGGAGATTCACATTCTGGGTCTGGACAACCGCAGCCAGCAGCGCAAGGCCAAGGAGGCGGTAGGTGTGGTCCTGGACGAGTGCTTTTTCCACGACACCCTGCGTCCCAAGGACCTGCATCTCATTCTGAAGGGGCTCTACCCCAACTGGGACCGGGAGCTGTACCAGTCCTATCTGAAGAAATTCCAGCTGCCCCCGGACAAGTATATCAAGGAGTTCTCCCGGGGCATGAAGATGAAGCTATCTCTGGCCGCCGCCCTGGCCCACCATCCCCAGCTGCTGGTGCTGGATGAGGCCACGGCTGGGCTGGACCCCGTGGTGCGGGACGAAATTCTGGACGAGTTCCTGAACTTCATCTCCGACGAGGACCACGCCGTCCTCATCTCCAGCCACATCACCAGCGACCTGGAGAAGGCCGCGGACTACATCACCTACCTCCACGAGGGCCGGGTGGTCCTCTCTCAGCCCAAGGACGAGATTTTGGACCACTACGGCCGGGTGGGCTGCACCGCCCAGGACCTGGCCGCCATCGACCCCAAGGACCTGCTGCGGGTGCGGAAAGGCTCCTTCGGCTGCGAGGCTCTGGTGCAGGACCGGCAGGCCTTCCACAAAAAATATCCCCGCCTGTTGGTGGAGGGCATTGCCCTGGAGGATATCATGCTGTTTATGGGAAAGGGGGAGCAGCCATGAGCGGGCTCATTTGGAAAGATTTTCTGGTCATGCGGAAAACTCTGCGGCTATATATGCTGTTTTTCGCCGGATATTTTCTGCTGGCGATTTTGGGGATTTTCGACCTGTCCTTTGTCACCTCCTTCTCCACCGTCATTACGCTGATTCTGCCCGTATCCATTTTCTCCTATGACGAGATCAACCACTGGGAGCGCTTTGCCCGGGCCCTTCCCATCGGGGCGCGGGGGCTGGTGGGGGCCCGGTACTGCTTTGTGCTGCTGCTTCTGGGAGCGGTCAGCCTGCTTTCCCTGATTGCCGGCATCGTGCTCTCTCTGGCCGGTTCCGGCAGCCTGCCCGAGGGCGTGGCCACCCTTCTGGTCTCCATGGGGATAGGGCTGTTGGTGGTGGACATCATGCTCCCTCTGAACTACAAGATGGGCCCCGAACGTGCCCGCCCCTACCTCTTTGCCATTCTGTTTCTGCCCTTTATTGGCCTGTTCCTGCTGGAAAAGGCGGGGGCTTTCCAGGGGCTGGACCTGTCCTTCCTCGACCGCATCCCTCCCATGGCCGCCGCGGGCTGCTTTGCCCTGTTTCCTCTGGCGGCTCTCATAGGCCTCGTCCTCTCTTTTCTGGTGTCCTGCCGCATTGTGGAGAACAAGGAGGTTTGAATGGACCGCTTCCTGTCCCGCTTGGGACGGGGAATGGCGCTGGCTTCCGCCCTGCTCCCCTTTACCGGCCTTATCGCCCCCGGAGGGCCTCTGGCCCGGGCCCTGCTGCTCCTGGCCGCCTGCCTGCTGATTTGGGGCGGCCTGCTGTCCCGGTAACAGCCCACATTTTTCCTGATTCCCCTTGCGCCGCCGCCCCCTTTCGTGGTAAAATGGATTGACAGAAATTAGGGAGAGGCAGGTGTCTTTTATGACCGCGCAAAAGGCTATTAAGGAACTTAAGCAGGTCCGGCAGTACTGTACCGCCAGCGCTATCCCCGCCATTGATTACGCCGTACAGATCCTCCAGGGACTGGCGGAGCGGGAAAAGAAAGTGGAGGAGGAGAAGCAGCACCAGCCCCAGGGCCCCGCTGCCGAGTCCACCTTCCCCGACTAAAGCTCCCTAACAGGCGACAAAAGGCCCGCCGCAC
>USCO01000236.1 GCA_900553135.1 uncultured Eubacteriales bacterium
GCGGCGAGTTCAACGACTGGCTCCTCTTTGAGCGCACCCGGTATCAAAAGCTGTCCCTCCAGGTGCTGGAGCAGCTTTACGAGGCCTACACCGCCGCCGGCGATCTGGCGGGGGCGGAGAGCTCCCTGCAGGCGCTGCTCCGAATCAGCCCCTATGAAGAGGACTATTATCTGCGCCTGATGCGCCTGCACCTCAGCCGGGGCGAGCGCCACGGGGCCATCCAGGCCTACCGCCGCTGCGAGGAACTGCTGCGCAAGGACCTGAACCTGCCCCCCTCCCGTCCCCTGCGGGAGCTGTACCTCAGCCTGTCGGCCAGCGCCGCCGAACAGGGCGACGGCTCCTCTCCCCTGCGGGAGATCAACGTGTCCCACAGCGTCTGGCCGGGGGGACAGCAGGTGGAGGGCGCCGTGCTGGCCGACGTGCTGGAGCTGGTGCTCTCCCGCTGCGACCGGGGCACGGTGGCCAAGATTCCAAAGGTTTTTTTGCTGGACCTGTCCACCATCTGCCCCAGCCTGATCCCCGCATACGGCCTGGATTGTCCCTATCAGCAGGTCTCCCAGGTGCGGCTTCTCCACTCTCTGCGGGGCTTCTTTTCCCAGCTGTCCCGCTCCTGCCGGTTCCACATCACCTTAGAGTCCGGCCAGTGGATCGACCCCCTCTCCCTCCGGGCCCTGCACTACCTGTGCCGCTGCTGTCCCGAGGGCTTCTGCGTCTCCGGCCTGCCGGTAGAGCAAGATGTTTAAAAGATGTTTATCTTCATTTTGCACAGCAGCAAAAAAAACTTCAAACAATCAATTATGCACTTTAAATAAAATAGGCCGAAAACTCTTTAACGGTATAATGTAGAAAAAATAAAGGAGGGGTTTCCGTGGATCAAATCGTAAAAGCTATCGTAGACTTTACCAACTGGCTGTGGGGTCCGCCCCTGATGATTATCCTCGCCGGCGGCGGCCTGTTCCTCACCATCCGCCTGGGCTTCTTCCAGTTCCGTCATCTGTTCTACATGTGGGGTCAAACCTTCGGACAGATGATGAAGAAGCCCGAAGATCCCAACGCAATTTCTCCCTTCCAGGCCGCGACGGCGGCCATCGCATCCACCATCGGCGCAGCCAACATCGTAGGCGTCCCCGTAGCTATCGCCTTCGGCGGCCCGGGCGCGGTGTTCTGGATGTGGATCATCGCCCTGCTGGGCTGTGCCTCCAAGTTCTCCGAGATCGTCCTGGGTATCAAGTACCGTGAAAAGGACGCCAGCGGCGAGTACGTGGGCGGCCCCACCTACTATCTGGCCAAGGGTTTTAAGAACAAGGCTCTGGGTAAGTTCCTGGCTGGCTGGTTCGCCTTCTTCCTCATGATCGAGATCATCCCGTCCATTTCCACCCAGACCGTTTCCGCTGCGCAGAACGCTGCCACCCTGGGCATTCCCGACATCGCGACCGGTATTGCCATGGCTCTCATCGTTCTGGTCATCGTGGTGGGCGGCACCAAGCGCCTGGTCCAGGTGACCGAGCGTCTGGTCCCCGTTATGGCTCTGATCTATGTCATCGGCGCTCTGGTGGTTATCTTTGTCAACATCGACAAGCTCCCCGGCGTCTTTGTCCTGATTTTTGAAAGCGCCTTTGCTCCCATGGCTCCTGTGGGCGGCTTTGCCGGCTCCACTCTGGCTCTGGCCCTCCGTTGGGGCGCCGCCCGCGGCACCTACTCCAACGAGGCCGGCATGGGCACCGCTCCCATCGCCCACGCCACCGCTCAGACCGATCACCCCGTCCGTCAGGGCTTCTGGGGCATCTTCGAGATCACCCTGGACACTCTGATCGTCTGCACCGTCACCGCTCTGGTGGTTCTGGTCACCGGCGCCTGGCAGGCCGTTCCTGGCGATCAGGCTGCTGCGATGCCCTCCATGGCCTTCCAGACCGTGTTTGGTAAGGTCGGCGACTACGTGGTCACCATCTCCATCCTGCTGTTCGTGCTGTCCACCGTCATCGTGCTGGTGTTCTACGGCGAGCGTCAGGCCCGCTTCCTCTTCGGCTACAAGTTCTCCCGCATCTGGAAGTTCATCTACATCGCTGCCATCCTCTTCGGCGTGTTCGGCGGCCTGGAGTTCCTGTATCAGTTCCTGGACTTCTTCCTGGCTCTGGTCATCCTGCCCAACATGATTGCCCTGGTGGTCCTCAGCGGCGAAGTGAAGCAGCTGAAGGACGAGTTCTTCAACGGAGAGCAGTACTACCTGAAGGACAAAGCGAAAAAGCGTTAACGAGTTTCCTCTTTCCCCTTTCCAACTTTAGGAACAATCC
>USCO01000237.1 GCA_900553135.1 uncultured Eubacteriales bacterium
GCCCCCGGACGTGTGATGTGTCGTCTGACCTGGATAAGCAGTGATGATAGACCGGTCCCGCGCAACGTGGCCCCGTGAACCGTGTCAGGCGGGGAACCGAGCAGCACTAAGCGGTAAGCTGCGTGTGCCGTGGGGTTACTGTTCTTGAGCCGGCTGTCCAGGTAACGGACATACCGCGCGCTTCAAAGGCCGGTGTGCGGCCTTGCTTTGCACCGATTTTTATTTTTTCAGTCCGAGGTGAGATTGGATGTATCAGGCCCTATACCGCAAGTGGCGCCCCCGCACCTTTGACGATGTGGTGGGCCAGTCTCATATCACGGACACCCTGAAGCAGCAGGTGTCGTCGGACCGTCTGTCCCACGCCTACCTCTTCACCGGTACCCGGGGCACGGGCAAGACCACCTGCGCCAAGATCCTCTCCCGGGCGGTGAACTGCCAGAACCCCCAGAACGGCAACCCCTGCAACCAGTGTCCCGCCTGTCTGGGCATTGAAAACGGCTCCATTCTGGACGTACTGGAGCTGGACGCCGCCTCCAACAACGGCGTGGACCAGGTCCGCGCCCTGCGGGACGAGGCGGTGTACACCCCCGCCGCCGTGCGCAAGCGGGTCTATATCGTGGACGAGGTGCATATGCTCTCCACCCCGGCCTTCAACGCGCTGCTGAAGATCCTGGAGGAGCCCCCCGCCCACCTCATGTTTATTCTGGCTACCACTGAGCTTCACAAGGTGCCGGCCACCATCAAAAGCCGGTGCCAGCAGTTCTCCTTCAAGCGCATCCTCCCCGGCCAGATCTCCCAGCGGCTGAGCTATGTGGCCCAGCAGGAGGGCATTGATCTCACCGACCAGGGCGCCGCCCTGCTGGCCCGCCTGGCTGACGGCGGCCTGCGGGACGCCCTGTCTCTGCTGGACCAGTGCTCCGGCGGACAGGCCACGGTGGATGAACAGGCCATTCTGGACACCCTGGGCCTGGCGGGCAACCTGGAGACCGCCGCTCTCATGGAGAAGATCGCCCTCCACGACACCGGCGCCGCCCTGGACACCCTGTCCCGGCTCTATGCCAACGGGAAGGATGTGGGCTCCGTGCTGGAGGAGCTGTCCTCCCTGGCCCGGGATCTGCTGCTGCGCAAGACGGCCCCCCAGGGGGGCGCAGCTCTGCTCACCGGCGGCTATGACGAGACCACCATGCGGGCTCTGGGGGAGAAATTCACCCCTCAGCGCCTGCTTCAGATTCTGCGAACTCTCCAGTCCACCCTGCCCGACCTGGCCCGCAGCGCCAACCGCCGCACCGACGCTGAGCTGTGTCTCATCCGCCTGTGCGACGAGCGACTGGATGACTCCATGGCCGGACTGGCCGCCCGCATTGCCCGGCTGGAGGAGCGTCTGGCCCAGGGCATTCCCGCCGCAGCTTCCGCCGCCCCGGCTCAGCCGGTGGTTCAGGCGGCCCCCGCGCCCGCGGCGGCTCCCGTGCGTTCCGCACCCTCCGCGCCCCCCCGCCAGCAGGATGACACGCCTCCCTGGGAGGAGGAACGTCCCCCCCTGCCCCCCGAGCCGGAGGAGGAGCCCTCTTATCCCGAGATGCCCCCGGTCCAGATGCAGGCTCCCGCACCCGCTCCCGCTCCTGTGGCCCAGGACAGCGGCGCCGGGACCCGGGCCTTCTGGCCCTCCTTTGCGGCGGGACTGCGGGGCAAGGTGCCCGGCGCGGTCCTCCCCTACCTGAACAACCCGGCCAAGGTGACCGGCGTGTGGAAAAACAACACCCTCACCCTGTGGGTGGACACCGAGTTTACCCGGGCCATGCTGAATAAGCCCCCGGTCCTCCAGGGCCTTGGCCAGGCTGCGGCCCAGTGCTTCGCGGTCAGCGCCCCCCGGGTGTCCGTGGTGGTGGGCAAGGCGCCCCAGGAGGAGGCTGCTCCCCCCCAGAGCGCCCCTTCGGCCAGCCCCAGCGGCGACGCGCTGGATGCCCTGCTGGCCTTTGGCGAACAGTTTGACAACATTACCATCCGGTGATTCGGAGAAAACAGAAAGGAATGTGCGCTATGGCAAAAGGATTTGGCAGCCGCGGTATGGGCGGCATGGGCGGCGGCATGAATATGAACATGATCAAGCAGGCCCAGAAAATGCAGCAGGATATGATGAGAATGCAGCAGGAGCTGCAGGAGAAGGAGTACGAGGCCGCCGCCGGCGGCGGTGTGGTCAGCGCCACGGTGAACGGCAAGCACGAGCTGAAGAACCTGGTCATCGACCCCGAGGCCGTGGACCCCGACGACGTGGAGATGCTCCAG
>USCO01000238.1 GCA_900553135.1 uncultured Eubacteriales bacterium
GCCATGGCGGGCCGGTGTCCGCCCCGTCCGGGGCTAGCCAAATGACTGGCGGCCCAGGCGCAGGCCCGGGCCACCTGGGGCGGCTTTTGCAGGGTGGTGGCCGCGCTGTCCAGATAGATCACAGATCCACCTCCCGGTAGGTCCCCGGCCCGGTGCTTTCGTACAGCCCGGAGTAGGCGACCTGGTTTTGTTCCAACACCCAGAGGACCTGGTCCAGCTTGTGCCGGGGGAAGCCAACCGAGTGGCCGCACCCGGCTCCGGCAATGCTTCTGGGGGTGCGGAAAATGCGGGCCGTGATCCCCGCCCGGCCCAGCACTGCCGCCGCGCGCTGGGCATAGGTGAGGGAGCGGCATGAAATCAAATAATCTCCCATGGCATAGGTTTCCTTTCCCGGGGGTCCGGCCTGCCTGCGCCGGGCTTGACCCGGACAGGCGTCCCATCCCCCTGGGTCAGTCTATGCGTTGCGGGGCGCTGCCGCCCCAAACAAAAACGGGAGGGCAACGGCGCTGCGCCTTGCCTCCCGTCTGTTGTTGCATTATTCCTGCTCCAGCAGGCACACACTGTGGGCGGCGATGCCCTCCTCCGCCCCGGTAAAGCCCAGGCGCTCCTCGGTGGTGGCCTTCACGTTCACCTGGTCGGGCTCCACCCCCATGTGCCGGGCCAGATTGTCCCGCATCTGGGTGATGTAGGGGGCCAGCTTGGGCTTCTGGGCCAGAATGGTGGCATCCACGTTGCCCACCCGGTAGCCCTTCTCCTTCAGCAGGGCCATGACATGGTCTAGCAGGACCAGGCTGTCCGCCCCCTTATAGGTGGGATCAGTGTCGGGGAAATGGCGGCCGATGTCCCCCAGAGCGGCCGCCCCCAGCAGGGCGTCCATCACCGCGTGGGTCAGCACATCGGCGTCAGAGTGGCCCAGCAGGCCCAGGGTGTGGGGCACCTTCACGCCCCCCAGGATCAGGTCCCGGCCCTCCACCAGGCGATGTACGTCGTATCCGTGTCCAATGCGCATCATATGCCTTCTCCTCCCATGCGGCTGTCCAGAATGGCCTCCCCCAGCAGCAGGTCAAAGGGGGTGGTGATCTTGATGTTTTCCCGGCTGCCCCGGGTCATGGCCACCTTCATGCCCAGACGCTCCACCGCCGCGCACTCGTCGGTGAGGGTGAGATTTTCTTCCACCGACTGCTGCACCGCCGCCCGGATGAGGTCGGCCTGGAAGATCTGGGGGGTCTGCACGGCAAAGAGGGTGCTGCGGTCCACCGTGTCTACGGCAAACCCCTCCTCTACCCGCTTGATGGTGTCGGTGACCGGAATGGCGGGAGCCGCCGCCCCGGTGACCGCCGCACGGGCCACCGTCTCCTGCAGGATCTCGTCGGTGACGAGGGGGCGCGCCCCGTCGTGGATGGCGATGAGGTCGGCGTCCTGGCGGGTCTCACGCAGGCCGGCCAGCACGGAGAGAGCCCGCTGGCTCCCCCCTACCACCACCTTGGTCACCTTGTCCAGGGCAAAGGCCTTGCACACCTGGCTCACGTCCAGCAGCAGGTCCTCCCGGGTGACCACCACCACCTCGCTGATCTCGGGGCAGCGCTGGAACACCCGCAGGGTATGTACCAGAACGGGCACGTCGCCCAGAGTGGTGAGGATCTTGTCGATCCCCTCCATCCGGGTGGCCGAGCCCGCTGCCACCACCACGGCGGAACAGATTTTTGCCTTTTCCCGATGTCCCAGACGGGACAAGAATCCTGCCATAATCATTCTCCTTCAAAGGGACAGACGCCGCGGCGGGCGTCTGTTCTGGTATTTGGGCGGCGCGCTCAGGCCATGGCCCGGTTGATGCGCTCCTCCACGGCGTCGTAGCTGCCCCCCTGGCACATGACGATCTCTGAGATCAGGATCTGCTTGGCCGAGTGGAGCATCTTCCGCTCCCCCGTGGACAGCCCCCGGGCCACATCCCGCTGCATCAGGCCCTTGATGACCCGGGCCACCTCCAGCAGGTTGCCGCTTTTCAGCCGCTCCATATTTTCCCGGTATCGGCGGTTCCAGTTCTGGGTCATCTCCACCTGGATGGAGGGCAGAGCCTCCATGACCCGGGCGGCCTGTTCGGGCTCCAGGATGGGACGCACGCCGATCTCTTCACAGTGCTCTGTAGGCACCATGACCACCATGGCGCGCACCGGGAGTTTCAAGACATAATACTCCCGTACCACGCCGTTTACCTTCTTCTGGACGATACTCTCCACGATCCCCGCCCCGTGCATGGGGTGG
>USCO01000239.1 GCA_900553135.1 uncultured Eubacteriales bacterium
CCTCATAGGCGTCCAGGCGCTGAAAGCCGCGCCCGGCCAGGTCGGCTCCACGGCGGTGGTTTTCCACCTGAAACCGGGGGGCCAGGTCGGCCAGGGCGGGGTGGTCCAGAGCCTGAAAAAAGGGGATGGCGCTGAGCATCGGGGGGGTGGCGGTCAAGCGGTCCATGAAAACGCTCCTTCTTCTGCAGTGCACCTATTATACCACAGGCCGGGGAGAAAGGGGGAGCGGTTTGTGATACACGTCACGAGGCGGGGCGGTTTTGCGGCCGGGCCCCTTTTCATTCCGGGACGGATATGGTTTAATAATCGGGATATCACAGGAAATGGAGCGATTGGATGAAAAAGTTTTATCTGGCCCTGGCCCTTTGCCTGCTGCTGGCGGGCTGTGCCCCCAGTGCTGCCCCCGGTACCTCCTCGGAAAGTTCCAGCGGAGAGAGCACCCAGCAGGAGACCCAGGCGGTCACCTTTACCGACGACCTGGGCCGCCAGGTGACGGTGGAGAATCCCCAGCGGGTGGCCGTGCTCATCGGCAGCTATGCGGACATCTGGTGCCTGGCCGGAGGAAAGGATACCCTGGTGGCGGCGGCAAACGACGCCTGGACCAGCTTTGATCTGGGCCTTGGGGAGGACGTGGCCAACCTGGGGGGCGTGAAGGAGACTAACCTGGAAGTCCTGCTGGCTGCCCAGCCCGACCTGGTCCTGGCCAGCAGCAACACGGCTGCCCAGGTGGACCTGCTGCCCACCCTGGAGCAGGCGGGGCTGAACGTGGCCTATTTCATGGTGTCCAACTTTGACGAGTATCTGCACATGCTGGACATCTGCACCCAGATCACCGGTCGGGAGGACTGCTATGAGCAGTACGGCCAGGCTTTGGAGGAGCAGGTGGAGCAGGCCCGGCAGCGGGCCGATGGCTCTCAGCCCAAGGTGCTCTATGTGCGGGCCACCGGCTCCAGCTGCAAGGTGAAAAACAGCCAAGACAGCGTGCTGGGCGAGATGCTGGCCGACCTGGACTGCATCAACATCGCCGACAGCCAGAGCTCCCTGCTGGAGCAGCTGAGCCTGGAGGTCATCCTCCAGGAGGACCCGGACTTTATCTTTGCCGTCCTTCAGGGCTCCGACCCCACCGACGCCCAGCGGACGCTGGACGAGACCCTGCTCTCCAACCCCGCCTGGCAGGGCCTGACGGCGGTGAAGGAGGGGCGGTTCCATGTGATGGATGACCAGCTCTACAACCTGAAGCCCAATGCCCGCTGGGGGGAGGCCTATGAACAGCTTGCGCAGATCCTGTATCCGGAGTAAAGGCGGGCTGTTGGCCCTGCTGGTGCTGTTGGTGCTGGCCGCGGCGGTGCTGAGCATGGGGGTGGGGGCGGTGATGCTCTCCCCGGGTGAGGTCCTCTCCGCCCTGCTGGGACGAAACCAGGGCAGCGCCGCCTACAGCATCGTGTGCTATGCCCGGCTGCCCCGCACCCTGGGCTGCCTGCTGGCGGGCATGGCTCTGGCCATGTCGGGGGCCATCATCCAGGGGGTGCTGGCCAACCCTCTGGCCGCCCCTAACATTATTGGTGTCAACTCGGGGGCGGGCCTCATGGTGGCCCTGTGCTGTGCCCTGTTTCCCTCGGCCATGGCCCTGACCCCGGTGATGGCCTTTCTGGGCGCTCTGGCCGGCGTGATGCTGGTGCTGCTCATCGCCCAGCGCACCGGGGCGGCCCGCATCACCGTGGTGCTGGCAGGCGTGGCCGTGTCCAGTATTTTCGGAGCGGGCATTGACGCCGTGGTCACCTTTGTCCCTGAGGCTCTCAACGACTATTCCGATTTCCGCATCGGCGGCATGAGCGGCCTGACCATGGCCAAGGTGCTGCCCGCCTTTTGGGTCATCGCTCTGGCGGCCTTGATTGCCTTTGCCATGGCAGGGGATATGGATGTGCTGATGCTGGGCAGCGACACCGCCCAGAGTCTGGGGCTCAACGCCCGTCGGTGCCGCCTGGTGCTGCTGACGGTGGCGGCGGCCCTGGCGGGCGCGGCGGTGAGCTTCTGCGGCCTGCTGGGCTTTGTGGGGCTCATCGTTCCCCACATCATGCGCCGTCTGGTGGGGGAGGAGAGCCGCATTCTCCTGGCCGCCTGCGCCCTAGGAGGCGCGGCGCTGCTCACCGGGTGCGACCTGCTTTCCAGGGTCCTCTTCGCCCCCTACGAACTGCCCGTGGGCATTGTGCTCTCCCTGGCGGGCGGGCCCTTCTTCATCTG
>USCO01000240.1 GCA_900553135.1 uncultured Eubacteriales bacterium
CGCAACCAAGAGTTGCGGGCAGGATTTTGGGGTGGTTTTGACCATAAAACAAAAAAGGACGCCCAGTGGGCGTCCTTTTTTTCCTGACTGAATTGATCAGCCCTGCTCGCGCATCTTGGCGAAGCAGTCGCTGCAGTAAACAGGACGGTCGGACTTGGGCTCAAAGGGAACCCGAGCCTCGCCACCGCAGGCGGCGCACACGGCGGTGAAGTACTCACGGGGGCCGCGGGCAGCGTTCTTGCGGGCGTCACGGCAGGCCTTGCAGCGCTGGGGCTCGTTCTGGAAGCCGCGCTCAGCGTAGAACTCCTGCTCACCAGCGGTAAAGGTGAACTCCTTGCCGCACTCTTTGCATACCAGGATCTTGTCTTCGTACATTGGATTTTCCCTCTCTTTGACTCGTTGTCCAACGAAATACGTTGGACGAAATGATATTTGCGATCAGCTCTCGCTGGATACGCCGGAAGCTGTTTGCCGGGCGATCTTGCGGCGGATGCGCTGCACTGCGTTGTCCACCGTCTTGGGCGACCGGCCTACCCGCCGGGCGATCTCTGTACAGGAGAGACCGCTCAAATAAGGCGGCAGGATTTTCCCTTCGAGCTCAGATAACTGGCCCTTCAGAGCGTCGATGCGCTCTCTCAGTTCCTCCCTGCCGATGATGACGTCTTCTGGACTTGCCGTGCTGGATTGCAGGTAGGCATTCAGCCCGTCAAAAAGAGGGGGTTCGAAAGAGACACTGTGGTTCAGCGGAGAATGCTTGTCGCCCTGGGCCGCGCGCACCGCGCTGTACAGCCGCCTGCGGACACAGATCTCCGCAAAGGTGCGGAAGCTGGCGTCCCGGCTGGCGTCAAAGCCCCGGATGGCACTGAGCAAGCCCAGCATTCCTTCCTGAAACAGATCCTCGCTGTCTCCCCCCGCCAAAAACAGGGGTCGGGCACAGGCCCGGACCAGGCGGCCATAACGGCCCACCAAGGTCTCCTCCGCCCGGGGATCTCCCTGGGCAGCCCGGAGACAGAGTTCTTCATCTGTCAGGTGCTGAAGCTCCGCTTCAGCCATACTCTTATTCAGGTTCCAATTCATAATAATCAAATTGACTGGATTTGTCAAGGGGTATCCGGAAATTCTTTGTTGATTTTCCCATACCCCTTCCAAATCCTGTGAATTACGCCTGGGCCATCTGGGAAATCATGTCAGCCAGACGCTGGGCCACCTCTTGGGCGGTCTCCTGGGTCTTGGCCTCCACCATCACCCGCATCAGGGCCTCGGTGCCGGAGGGACGCACCAGGATGCGGCCGTCGCCGGCCAGGCCCTCCTCCTCCTTCTTCACAGCCTGCCACAGGGTGTCGTTGCCCATGACGGCCTTCTTCACGTCGTTATCGGCCACGGGGATGTTGATGAGCACCTGAGGATACCGGCAGCAGGCGCCGAAGACCTCGGAGGCCTTCTTGCCGCTCTCCTTCAGCAGGGCCAGGATCTGCAGGGCAGTGAGCTGGCCGTCGCCGGTGGTGGCGTAGTCCAGGAAGATCATGTGGCCGGACTGCTCGCCGCCCAGCACGTAGCCCTTCTCCACCATGCGCTCCAGCACGTTGCGGTCGCCCACGTCGGTGCACTCGATGTTCAGACCGTTCTCCCGGGCAAAGACGTGCAGGCCCAGGTTGGACATGACGGTGGCCACCACGGCGCTGCCGGGCAGGCGGCCCTTGTTCTTCAGGTCCATACCGCAGGCGGCCATAACCTGGTCGCCGTCGATGAGGTTGCCCAGCTCATCCACGGCCAGGCAGCGGTCCGCGTCGCCGTCAAAAGCGATGCCGATGTCATAGCCGCCCGCCTTCACCATGGCGGCCAGGCTGTCCAGGTGGGTGGAGCCGCACTTGTCGTTGATGTTCACACCGTCAGGGTCGGCGTTGATGACGTCGGTGCGCAGCTTGGGGAACTGGTCGAAGAGGCGGGCAGCGGTGGTGTAGGAGGCGCCGTTAGCGCAGTCCACCAGGATGTGCAGCCCGGCCAGATCGCTGGAGATGGTGGACTCCAGGTGGTCGATGTAGTCGGCCACCGCCTTCTCCGCCACGTAGCTCACCTTGCCGATCTCCCCGTGGGTCTTGCGGGGGACGTTGTTGTGGCCGAAGAGGACGATGTCCTCGATCTTCTCCTCCAGCTCGTCGGAGAGCTTGAAGCCCTGGCCGTTGAAGATCTTGATGCCGTTGTGCTCAAAGGGGTTGTGGCTGGCGGAGATGACGATGCCGG
>USCO01000241.1 GCA_900553135.1 uncultured Eubacteriales bacterium
GCATCACAGCCACACAGAGCACCAGGCTCAGAACCTTCTTCTGGGGGAACTCCTTGCCCCGCAATGCTTCGCTCCGCAATTTCCCACGGATTTTACACGGCGTTCCCACGCAATATTTTGAGCAAACATAAGCTAATTTTCGCAACAAAGAGCAAGGAAACTCCCGGAACAAAATTCGTACACTGTCTCTACCGTGCGGATTGGCGGGCCCACCAGGCGGCAAAAACCCGGCCTGTGGAGAATCCACAGACCGGGTCTGAAAAGACGATATTTTCTCAAGAGGGAACGCTCCTCAGCCTCCCAGATAAGCCTTTTTGATGGCAGGGCTGGACAGCAGTTCCGCGCCGGTGCCGGTGGTCACGATTTTTCCGGTCTCCAGTACGTATCCTCGGTCCGCCACGGAGAGGGCGGCTTGGGCGTTTTGCTCCACCAGGAGGATGGTCGTCCCCGCTTTATGGAGGTTTTGGATGATCTCAAAGATCTGCTCCACCAGCAGGGGGGCCAGACCCATGGAGGGCTCGTCCAGCATCAGCAGCTTGGGGTGGGACATGAGGGCACGGCCCATGGCCAGCATCTGCTGCTCGCCGCCGGACAGAGTGCCCGCCACCTGGGTGCGCCGCTCCTTCAGACGGGGGAACAGCTCATACACCATCTCCAGGTCCTGGGGAACGCCCGCGGGAGACTGGGTGTAGGCGCCCATCTCCAGGTTCTCCTGCACGGACATCTGAAGGAATACCCGCCGTCCCTCGGGGACCTGAGCCAGACCCTGGCCCACCAGCTTGTGGGGGGGGATGGAGCTGATCTCCTGGTTGCGGAACAGGATGCTGCCCGTCTTGGAGCGCAGCAGACCGGAAATGGTCTGCAGGGTGGTGGTCTTACCGGCGCCGTTGGCGCCGATGAGGGTGACGATCTCCCCTTCGTTGACGTGGAAGGAGATGTCCTTGATGGCGTGGATGGCGCCATAGTAGACGTTGATGCCCTCTACCTTCAAAATGGCTTCCATACTCACGCCTCCTTCTGTTTGCCCAGATAGGCCTCGATGACCACCGGGTCGTTCTTGATCTCGTCCGGGGTGCCCTTGGCAATGATCTGGCCGAAGTTCAGCACGGCGATACCCTCGCAGATGCCCATGACCAGGTTCATGTCGTGCTCAATGAGCAGGATGGCGATGCCGAAGGTGTCCCGGATCTTCACGATGTTTTCCATGAGCTCCGCCGTCTCGGAGGGGTTCATGCCTGCGGCGGGCTCGTCCAGCAGCAGCAGGCTGGGATTGGTGGCCAGTGCCCGGACGATCTCCAGGCGGCGCTGGGCGCCGTAGGGCAGGGAGCCCGCCTTGTACTTGGCCAGGTAGGCCATGTCGAAGATGGACAGCAGCTCCATGGCCCGCTCGTGGGCGATCTTCTCCTCTTTCCAGTAGTTGGGAAGACGGAGGATGCCGCTCCACATGTCGTACTTGATGTGGTTGTGAAGGCCCAGCTTTACGTTGTCCTCCACGGTGAGGTTGTCGAACAGGCGGATGTTCTGGAAGGTACGGGCGATGCCCGCCTTGTTCACCTGGACGGTGTTCATGTTGTGGGTGTCCACGCCGTCCACCAGGATGGTGCCCCGGGTTGGCTGGTACACCTTGGTCAGCAGATTGAACACGGTGGTCTTGCCCGCGCCGTTGGGGCCGATGAGTCCGGCGATCTCGGTGCGGCCAATGGCCATGTTGAAGTCCTTTACCGCGGCCAGACCACCAAAGTCGATGCCCAGGTGGCGGCACTCCAGGATGGGGCTTTTGTCAATATCACGCTCGGGGATCTTGTTGGTGCTGGGCACCTCCACAAGCTTTACCGGCTCCTTGGGGATTCTGCTCATTGCCGGGCCCCTCCTTTCTTCTCTTCAGAACGGCTGCGCAGGCGCAGGATAAAGCCCCGCAGCTGGGGATTGTTGGTGGCCAGCATCACCAGGATCAGCACAATGGCGTACACCAGCATGCGGTGGTCGGCAAACTGACGCAGAGCCTCGGGCAGGATGGTCAGAGCGGCAGCGGCGATCACCGAGCCCCACATGTTGCCCAGACCGCCCAGCACCACGAACACCAGAATGAGGATGGAGGTGTTGAAGTCAAACTTGGTGGCGGTGAAGGTGACCTGGCTGCAGCCGTACAGGGTACCGGCGGCACCGGCCAGGGCGGCGGAGGTGACAAAGGCGATCATCTTGTACTTGGTGACGCTGATGCCCACGCTCTCGGCGGCGA
>USCO01000242.1 GCA_900553135.1 uncultured Eubacteriales bacterium
CCTCCTGATAGGAGAGCTGAATGTGCTCGGACAGCAACCGGCAGGCATCTTCCGGGCGGCGCTCTAAAATGGCATTCAGGATATCAATATGCTCCCGATTACTGACCTGATAACGGCTTGGACGCCAGGCTGTGATGCGGATGAGGTTGAGATATTCCGTGAGGCTGCGCATGAGCTGGGAGGCATATTGGTTGTGAAGTGTGTCAACCAGCTTCAAGTGAAATTCGTTGTCCAGTTCAATAAGCGGCGCAGCCGTCTGGCCCGCGTTTCCGGCCTCGTCGTCCTGATGCTGGAGCAGCAGCGTGCGCATGTCCACCGCCCACTGGAGATCCACCTGGTGAAAGCACTGATGGAGAATCAGAGGTTCCAGCAGGGAGCGAATTTCAAAGATATCATGGATGTCCTTGAGCGTGGGGCGGCTGATTTCAATCCCTTTTCGGGGATGTATATGAACCAGCTTGTCCTGAGCCAGGGCAAGAACCGCCTCCCGGACGGGAGTACGTCCAAGCCCCAGCAGCGCCTGGAGCTGCGCCTCATTGATGAATTGTCCCGGGGTCAAATCTTTTTGCAGAATCATCGTCTTGATCTGGTCATACGCGACCTGCGACAGACTATCCCGCCGTTTATCCACCACTGCCGCCATTGGCATATCCTCCTGATACTCTATGTGATATATGACAGACACATAGAAAAATGGCTGTACTTACAACATCGTTGGTGTCATTATACCAGCATCTTTTCCAGGGGTCAAGGCTTTAAAGTGGGGAAAAATGGATAATTTTTGTGCTTTATTTACAAAATTTAAGGATGGGAAATGGCTATCTTGGCAAAATTATCGGTTTATGTCTTGACGGATGGAGGGAACTGTGCTACATTTTGGGCTAGAGATATATCACAAATATATTATAAAACAGATTGAACTCCTGCGGAAAGCAGGGCGGCCGGCGGGCCCGCGCATCGGGAAACGGCGGACTAGGAAGGATGGAAAGCCATGAGACCATTCCTGGATGAGGATTTTCTGTTGACCAGTGATACGGCGAGGTATCTATACCATCAGGTGGCGGAACGTCTGCCCATATTGGACTACCACTGCCACGTGAGCCCGCGGGAGATCGCGGAGGACCGGATCTTCCACAACCTGACCCAGCTCTGGCTGGAGGGGGACCATTACAAATGGCGGCTGATGCGGGCCAATGGTGTGGACGAACGGTATATCACCGGCGATGCCGGGGATTATGAGAAGTTTGAGGCTTGGGCCGGCGCCGTGGAGCAGGCGGTGGGCAATCCCCTGTACCACTGGAGCCATCTGGAGTTGCGGCGCTACTTCGGTTACACGGGACACCTGACGGCGGCCAACGCCCGCCAGGTGTGGGAGCACTGCAGCGCCGTCATCGGCGGGGGCCTGAGTGTGCGTGAGATCCTGCGTAAATCCAATGTGACCCTTTTGTGCACCACTGATGATCCGGCGGACACCCTGGAATGGCACCAGAGGCTGGCTGCCGACCATACCCTGGAAACCAAAGTGCTCCCCGCATTCCGGCCGGACAAGGCGGTTAACGTGGAAAAGGAGGACTTCCCAGACTATCTGGCCCGGCTCTCCGCCGCCGCAGGGGTGGACATCAACGGATGGGGGAGCCTGCTGGCCGCCCTGGATAACCGGATGGACTTCTTCGCACAGCACGGCTGCAAGGTGTCCGACCACGGCTTGGACAACCTGCGGTACGCCCCGGCCCGCCCGGAGGAACTGGATAGCGTGGTCAGGCGCCGCCTGGCGGGAGAAACCGTGACGGAAGAGGAGGTGCGGCAGTATAAGTGGGCGCTGCTGACCCACCTGGCACGGGGCTACGCCAAGCGGGACTGGGCCATGCAGCTTCACTTCGCCGCCCAGCGGGACAACAACCACCGTATGCACCGCCTGCTGGGGCCGGACACCGGCTACGACAGCATCGGCCCTGGGGTGAACCTGCCGGCACTGGCTGCTTTCCTGGACGGGCTGGATGAGACGGGGGAGCTGCCCCGCACCATCCTCTATTCCCTGGAGCCCAGCGACAACGCCGCGCTGGTGGCCCTGATGGGCTGCTTCCAGGGGCCCGGTACTGCGGGGAGGCTACAGCACGGCTCCGCCTGGTGGTTCAACGACCACAAGCCGGGGATGGAGGCCCAGCTTACCACCTTGGCCGCAGGCGGCTTGCTGGGCAACTTTATCGGGATGCTCACCGATTCCCGCAGCTTCCTGTC
>USCO01000243.1 GCA_900553135.1 uncultured Eubacteriales bacterium
CCGGCGGGAGGTAAGCTGAAGCAAAAGGAGAGTTTTCCATGACAAGCGCGCAACTGTTTATCACTGCCACTATTATTCTCTACCTATGTTTTGTCATCTGCACCGGCGTCCTCATCGGCCGGCGCAGCAAAAAGAGCGCCGAGGGCTTTTATCTGGGCGGCCGCGGGCTGGGCCCTCTGGTCACGGCCATGAGCGCTGAAGCCAGCGACATGTCCTCCTGGCTGCTCATGGGTCTGCCCGGCGTGGCCTACCTCAGTGGTGTGGCCGACGCCAGCTGGACCGCCATCGGCCTGGCCCTGGGTACTTATCTCAACTTCCTGCTGGTGGCCAAGCGCATCCGCCGCTACAGCGTAGAGCTGGACGCCATCACCATCCCCTCCTTTATTTCCAAGCGCTATCAGGAGAAGCGTCCGGTCATCATGTGCATCGCTTCCCTCATTATCCTGGTGTTCTTCGTGCCCTATGTGGCCTCCGGCCTTGCCGCCATCGGCAAGCTGTTCAACAGCCTGTTTGGCTGGAACTACATGCTGGCTGTGGTCATCGGCGCCCTGGTCATCATCAGCTACACCTCGGTGGGCGGCTTCAGCGCCGTGGCCACCATGGACCTCATTCAGTCCATCATCATGACCGCCGCCCTGGTGGTCATCACCTGCTTCGGCGTGGCCCAGGCAGGCGGCGTGGAGGCTGTGGTGGACAACGCCAAGTCCATGGCGGGCTACCTCAGCTTTACCCAGACCCACGATCCCGTCTCCGGCACCGCCAGCCCCTATCCCCTCATTAAGATGTGCTCCATGCTGGCCTGGGGCCTTGGCTACTTCGGCATGCCCCACATTCTGGTGCGCTTTATGGCCATCCGGGAGGAGAAGGAGCTCACCCTGTCCCGCCGCATTGCTGCGGTATGGGTGGTGATCTCCATGACCGTGGCCGTGTGCATCGGCATGATCGGCAACGGCATCTCCAAGGCGGGCCACATCCCCACCCTGGAGGGCAGCGCCTCTGAGACGGTGATCGTGCAGATCGCCGGCCTGCTGTCCACCTACGGCGCCTTTGCTGCCATTGTGGCCGGTCTCATTCTGGCGGGCATTCTGGCCGCCACCATGTCCACCGCCGACTCCCAGCTGCTGGCCGCCTCCTCCGCCTTCTCCGAGAACCTGCTCCAGGACGTGTTCGGCATCAAGCTCACCCCCAAGCAGACCATGCTGGTGGCTCGCGGCACCGTCATCTGCATCGCGGTCATCGCCGTGTTCCTGGCCTCTGACCCCAACAGCAGCGTCTTTGCCATCGTCTCCTTTGCCTGGGCTGGCTTTGGCGCCACCTTTGGCCCCGCCATCCTGTGCGCCCTGTTCTGGAAGCGCAGCAACCGCCAGGGCATTCTGGCCGGACTTATCGTAGGCGGCGTGATGGTGTTCGTGTGGAAGTTCCTGGTGGCCCCCATGGGCGGCGCCCTGGCCATCTACGAGCTGCTCCCCGCCTTCCTCAGCGCCCTGGTGGCCATTGTGGTGGTCTCCCTGCTCACCCCCGCTCCCGACCCCAAGCAGCTGGAGCTCTTTGAGCAGACCAAGGGTTAACTTCTCATTTCTATCTCGCCCAAGCAGGCGCGGAATGGTTCCGCGCCTGCTTTTTTCTTCCCTGCCTTCTAAAGGCTAATCCTCTGTTTTTTCGGTTCATTTTCCCCATATTCCCCCAAAACCCACAACAAAAGCAGGAAATATCAGGGAACATTCCATTTGCATTTCCTATTCCTTTATGATATACTTCTTTACTAATCAAGGTTTTTTCCTTGAAATATTAAAATAGAAAGTAGAGTTGATTCGTCCAACATGGACAGTACCAGTATAGGCATGATTGCCGCCCTGATTTTTCTCGTGATGATGTCCGCCTATTTTTCCGCCACCGAGACGGCTTTTACCTCTCTCAACCGCATCCGCCTGAAGAACAAGGCGGACAACGGCGACCGGCGGGCCCAGCGCACCCTGGACCTGGCAGAAGACTATGACAAGCTCCTCTCCACCATCCTCATCGGCAACAACATTGTCAACAACGTGGCCACCACCATCGGCGCGGTGCTGTTTATCCGGCTCATCGACGATGTCCGCGGTCCCACGGTGTCGGCCACGGTGCTCACCATCGTGATCCTCATCTTCGGCGAGGTCTCCCCCAAGAGCCTGGCCAAGGAGCACCCGG
>USCO01000244.1 GCA_900553135.1 uncultured Eubacteriales bacterium
GTCTGGCCCAGACTACGCACCTCATAGGCCACGCTGGCCACCCCCACAAAGGCGATGCCCCAGGGGTAGATGCCCTTCAGCCGCTGGACAGGAGCGGGCAGGAAGGCCAGCACGATAAGCACGATGGCCGCAGGATAGAGCATATTCAGCACGGGCACTGAGATGGCCAGGATCTGATCCAGGCCGGCGTTGGCGATAAACATGCTCACCAGGGCGAAGAAGGCCGCCCAGGCGGGCACAGGGATCTTGGGGATCAGGGTATTAAAGTAAGAGCTGCAGCAGCTGATGAGGCCCACACAGGTGTTGAAGCAGGCAATGATGAACACCGCCGCCAGCAGCACCGAGCCGGGGGCGCCGAAGATGGCCCGCACCAGGTTGGTCAGGGTCACCGCGCCGTTGGTGGTGCCGGGGAAAGCGCCTCCGGACACCGCGCCCACATGGGCCAGCATGGAGTACATCACCAGAAACAGCACCGCGGCCACCACGCCGGCCCGCACTGTGGCCCGCTCCACGCTCTTGGTCTCCTGCAGGCCCAGGGCCTTGATGTTCAGCACGATGACGATGCCGAAATTCAGCCCCGCGATGGCGTCCATGGTCTGGTAGCCGGTGAGGAAGCCCTGCACAGGGGCGGCGTGGTCATAGGGGGCCTGCACCGCTCCGTAGCCCCCCAGGGGGTGGACCAGGCAGCCCAGGAAAATCACGGTCACCAGCACCAGCAGGGTGGGGCACAGCACCTTCCCCAGGCGGCTGGTCAGCTTTTCCGGTCGCAGAGCCACCAGGAAGGCGGCGGCAAAAAACACCGCCGAATACCCCAGCTGCAGCAGCGTCGTGGAGGCCCCTTCCGGCAGAAACGGGGGCACTGCCATTTCAAAAGAGGTACTGGCCGTTCTGGGAATGGCCAGACAGGGGCCAATGGACAGGTAGATTAAAATAGTAAACACCAGGGAGAACACCGGATGGACCCGGTTGGCCAGCTTGTCCAGGCTGCCCGCCCGCACCACGGCGATCACCGCCAGGATGGGCAACCCCACCGCGCTGATGGCCAGACCGGCCATGGCCGGCCAGGTGGCCGTTCCAGCCTGAGCTCCCAGCTGGGGCGGGAAAATCAGATTGCCCGCTCCAAAAAACATGGAGAACAGGGTAAAGCCCACCAGGAGCTGATTTCTTTTGCTTAACGATTTGATCATAATGAATCCTCACATTTTGCGTCGCTGAATCTATTTTTTCTCGCGCTCCCCCGCCGTCTTTCAGGGCTGCGGAAGGAAACACGGTTTCATTATAGACGATATGAATAAGAAAATCCAGCCGTTTTCCTTCTGTTTTGTTGGATTTGCGTCGCTTCTTTTCTTTTTTCAAAATTTCAAAAATTTTTTCAAAACCCCTTGACTTTCCGCTAGACTTTGCTATAATAACACCTGTCCTTGCGACACGGCAATAAACGCCGACGCGAGCGAGACAAATAGCGGGATTGTGTAAGGGTAGCACGACAGACTCTGACTCTGTTTGTGAGGGTTCGAATCCTTCTCCCGCTGCCAGACATCCTGACTGCTCAGCAGTCAGGATGTTTTTTTATCATCAACCAAAACAGAACGGGGGAACCACGATGACCAAAATACTTTTCGTGTGCCACGGCAACATCTGCCGCAGCCCCATGGCGGAATATGTCATGAAGGACCTGGTGCAAAAAGCCGGCCTGGAGGATAAATTTGAGATCGCCTCCGCCGCCACCAGCACCGAGGAGATCGGCAACCCCGTCTATCCCCCCGCCCGGAACAAGCTGGCCCAGCACGGCATCTCCTGCCAGGGCCACGCCGCCCGGCAGCTGAAGCGGGCGGATTACGGCCGCTGGGACCTGCTCATCGGCATGGACCAGGCCAACCTGCGCAATATGAACCGCATCTGCGGCGGGGACCCGGAGGGAAAGATCCATCTGCTCATGGATTACACCGCCCGCCCCGGCGAAGTGGCCGACCCCTGGTACACCGGGGACTTTGAGGCCACCTGGCAGGACGTGCTGCTGGGCTGCTCCCAGCTTTTGCAGCAGCTGACTCATGGATAAAAAAATGGCCGCCCAATCGGGCGGCCATTTTTTATGGGGCGGCGCAGATCAATGTT
>USCO01000245.1 GCA_900553135.1 uncultured Eubacteriales bacterium
CGATGATGCTGCTGCGCTCGGCGCCGATGGCCTTGCGGATGCCGATCTCCCGGGTGCGTTCGGTGACGGTGACCAGCATGATGTTCATGATGCCGATGCCGCCCACCAGCAGGGAGATGGCGGCGATGCCGCCCAGGAATCGCTGCTGCATAGCGGTGGCGTCGCCCTGCTGCTCCTTATACACGTCATCGGAGTTGACGCCGAAGCCGCCGGAGTTGGGATCAATGACCCCGGAGAGGAAGGTCTTCAGGGAGGTGATCACCGGGCGCAGGTCCTCGGAGGAGCGCACCTTCACCACGAACTGGTCGATGGGCTGGTTGTCGTTGAAGTAGCGGGTCATGGTGGAGGGGAGGAGGATCATCTTGTCCATCTGGCTGATGATCTCGTTGACCCAGCTGTTGTTGTCTTCGGGGTTGGCGGGGGCGGAACTCTTGTCGCCCTTGTAGTCGTACACGCCTACCACCCGGAAGGGCATGCCGTTGATGGTGATGGTCTGGTCGATGGGGTTGGCGAAGTTAAAGAGGTACTCCGCCGTAGCAGCGCCCAGAACGCACACCTGGCTGCCGTTCTTCACGTCCAGATAGCTCAGATCCCGTCCCTTGGCGATGGTGTAGTCGTTGCACATGCCGTACTGCTCGTTGCCAAGATAGATGGATGGGTAATTGTTCTGGTTTCCGGTGGAGATGGCGGAGCCGCCGATGACCACGGCGCCGCCGCTGGAGGAGCCGGTGTCCTGAGCCAGGGTCTTGGAGCCGTACTTGATGGTGGGCCGGGAGTGCACGTTCCCGTTGGGGGAGAAGCCCACCACCTGGTCGCTGAGTTTCATGCAGTAGTCGTAGAGCAGCTGGCTCACGTCGCTGCTGCCGTCCCAGCTGTAGGCGCTGACGGAAATTTTGTTGGCGCCCATGCTGGAGTACAGCTTTTCCATGGCCAGGTTCTGGCCCTGGGCGTAGGACACCAGCACGATGACCGCGGCCAGACCGATGATGATGCCCAACATGGTCAGCGCGGAGCGTGCCTTGTTGGCAAAGATAGATTTGGCGGCCATTTTTACCGCCTGTCCGATTTTCACAGCTCCACCTCCTCTCGGCTGCCGTCGGCCACGATGTGCCCGTCGGAGATGCGCACGATGCGCCGGGCGGTGGCGGCGATGCCGTTGTCGTGGGTGATGAGAATGATGGTGGTCCCATCCTGGTTCAAGGCGTGCAGGATCTCCAGCACGTGCTTGCCTGTTTTGGAGTCCAGCGCGCCGGTGGGCTCGTCGGCCATGATGATGGGGGGCCGGGTGGCAATGGCCCGGGCGATGGCCACGCGCTGCTGCTGGCCGCCGGACATCTCCGAGGGCTTGTGCTTCCAGCGGTCGGCCATGCCTACCTTCTCCAGAGCCTGCATCACCATCTCCTCCCGCTGGAAAATGCTCACGCCCTGGTAGATCAGGGGCAGCTCTACATTTTCATAGGCGGTGAGGGCGGGGATGAGGTTGTAGCCCTGGAAGATAAAGCCGATCTCCTTGTTTCGGATGTGGGCCAGCTGGCGGTCGGAACGGGTGGTGATGTCCGCTCCGTTGAGGATGTACTCGCCGTAGGTGGGCACGTCCAGGCAGCCCAGAATGTTCATCAAAGTGGACTTGCCCGAGCCGGAGGCGCCGATGATGGCCACGAATTCCCCGTAGTCGATCTCCAGGGAGACCCCGTCCAGGGCTCGGACCTCGCTCTCTTTCCCTTCGTTATAAATCTTGTAAATATCCTTGATCTTGATGAGCATAGCGCCCTCCCATCAGCCCCAGGCGGATTCCACGATGTAAGCCTGGAACACGGTCTCGCCGCCCTGAAGGCCTTCCTTGATCTCCACGTTGAAGTTGTCAGACAGACCGGTGGTCACGGGGACAGGGTAGAAGCCATCGTCGGGGGTGGGGTATTTGGGGGTCTCACCCTTTTCCACGGGGGGCACCTCGAAGTCCACGGCGTTTTCCGGCTTGCTGTCGGCCTGGATAAAGACCACGGTGTAGGGGTTGCCGTCCTTGCCGCTGATGTTGGTGACGGCGCTGGAGGGGATGACGATGCAGTTTTCCGACTGGCTGGTGACGAAGGAGTAGTTGAGCCACGCGCCCTCGT
>USCO01000246.1 GCA_900553135.1 uncultured Eubacteriales bacterium
TTATGAGGGAAAATTCCCCCAGGCCCGGGCTCTCTACCTCTATATGGCCGCCCATCCGGGCAAGCAGCTGAACTTTATGGGCAGTGAGCTGGGCCAGCTGCGGGAGTGGGACGAGAGCCGGGAACAGGACTGGGAGCTGCTGCGCTACCCCATCCACGACGGCTTCTTCCACTACTGCCGGGACCTGAACCGGCTCTACCTCTCCTCCCCCGCCCTGTGGGAGCAGGACTATGAACAGGCGGGCTTCCAGTGGCTGTGTCAGGACGAGGAAAACCGCTGCCGCTTTGCCTTCCTGCGCCGGGGCGGCGGTGAGGAAGTGCTGGCGGTGTTCAACTTCTCGGACTGTGCCCAGAAGGACTGGCACCTGGCGGTGCCCTCCTGCGGCCGGCTCACCCTGATGCTGGACAGCGACGGGGTCTCCTACGGCGGCTCCACCCACCACGGGGACGAGCTTCTGATTCCCTCCGGCCACGGTACGCTCTCCCTGTCCCTTCCCCCCTATACCGCCCGGCTGTACCGCCTGGAATCCTGCTGATTGGGGCGCAAAAAAAGGCCCCCGGCAAATGCCGGAGGCCTTCCCGTTACTGCTTACTCTTCAATCCCGCCTGGACCATGAGGGCCACCTCCTGGCGGGTGGCAGGCGCCTGGGGGCGCTTGCCGTCGGTGATGCCCTGGGCCACCGCCTCGGCCAGCAGCTCCTTGGCCCAGTCGCTGACGGGCTGGGCGGCCTGCTGGGCCTGGAGCTTGGCAACCTCGTCCCGGACAATGGTCCGAACCTGTTCCTCGGTCAAATCCTCGCCCCCTTCCATGGCCCGGGCCACATCCGCCCGGAAGGTATCCATGCTTTTCCCGAACCTGGGAAACCAGTGCATCACATCTCCGTGGTTGCTGGCGAGGCCCCGCTCATGGCCCTCGCAGTGGCAGATCACCACGCCGTCCTGGGTGGGGTTCAGACCATAGGTCCGGCACAGCTGGGCGGTGAGCTCCACCGCCCCCTGATAGACCTGCTGGAAATAGGCCTTGTCCGTCAGGCCGTCCTCGCAGATTTCGAAGGAGATGTGGGTGTTGTTGGCGCTGCCCTTGCTGCCGGAGCCGCAGTGCCAGCCCCGCCAGTTCCAGGGCAAGGTCTGCACCACTCCCACGCTGCCGTCGGCCAGCTTGCCCACAAAGGCGTGGACGCAGGCCCCCACCCCGGGCATGTCCCAGTGGTTGCCCCCGGTGTTCCGGCCGATGACATCATCTCCCGGAACATAGCGGCAGAGATTGGGGTTGTTGGCCCCGGTGGAGTGGATCATCACCCCTTTGGGCGTGATGGTCCGCCCGGCCCGGTAGCAGTCGTTACGGGTGAGCAGCTGGACCAGGACTTTCACCGCTCCGCCCTCCTCTGCTGTTTCCCTCTCATGGGTCATCCGCTCCTTTCCTCACTCTCCCCGCGGGGTGGTTTCGCCGCTGCGCCCCGCCTGGGTGCCGAAATAGAAGGCGATGACCACGGTGAACACAGTGAGAAACTGCTCCGCCGTGACCCGCCCCACCGCGGACAAAAAGGCGAACACCACCGTGAGGATGATGGTGACGATGCTCTTCACCGTCAACAGGTTGGCCAAGCGTTTTTTGGCCTGTTCCATATCTATGCCCCCTCTGTGAAAAATGTCCGTGAGGCCGCACCTCACTCATATTTGGGGGTTTTCGGGGGAAAAGTTGTACGCCGGCGTCCCACTAAGCTGCCGCTAGGCTCATTTCCCCTGGATGAGCGGCTTTGGGGCAAAAAAATACCCCGAGCAGAACCCTGCCCGGGGACGGAACACAAAAAAGTTCGCCGCAAGCGAACGCTTACGGCGAACTGGCGCAGAAGGGGGGATTCGAACCCCCGCACGGTTTTACCCGCCTACTCCCTTAGCAGGGGAGCCCCTTCGGCCACTTGGGTACTTCTGCAAGTGCTACAATCACGCGGTGTGATGTTCGGTTGGTCCAAAAAAGTGGCGGAGAGAGTGGGATTCGAACCCACGGCTCTTGACGAGTCACCGGTTTTCAAGACCGGCTCCTTAAACCACTCGGACATCTCTCCTCATAGCTTCAATCAGAGACGAACAGTATCATAGCACATCCGC
>USCO01000247.1 GCA_900553135.1 uncultured Eubacteriales bacterium
GCGTTTTTTCTTGCCTTTTTTCCTTTCAGGGATATAATAATACCAATCCCATCGCAAAGGAGAATTTCATGGATATCCTGGTCACTGTCAACCGCGCCTACCTCTATCCCCTGTCCGTGATGCTGAAAAGCCTGGCCTGCCAGCACCCCGGCCGGTCCATCCGGGTGTTCGTTCTGCACCGCACACTGCTTCCCCAGGACTTTGCTGCCCTGGAACAGGCGGTGAACGAGCCCGCCCTCACCCTCGTCCCACTCCCTGCAGACCAGAGTCTCCTGCCCCACGCTCCCACCACCGACCGCTACCCCATGGAGATGTACGACCGCATCTTTGCCGCCTTCCAGCTCCCCCAGGATCTGGAGCGGATACTCTATCTGGACCCCGATCTGGTGGTCAACCAGCCTCTGGACCCTCTGCTGGAACTTCCACTGGAGGACTATTTCTTCGCCGCGGCCAGCCACGTGGCCAAGACCATGGAAAAGCTCAACGCTATCCGCCTGCAGTCGGAGACGCCGGGCCCCTATATCAACTCCGGGGTGCTGGTCATGAACCTGCCGGTCCTCCGCCGGGAACAGCAGATCCAGCCCGTGCTGGACTACGTGGACAACCACCAGAAGTCCCTGCTCCTCCCCGACCAGGACGTCATCAGCGCTCTGTACGGCAGCCGCCTGCTCCGCCTGAACCCCTGGCGGTACAACATGACCGAGCGGCTGCTTACCGCCTCCCTGCTCACCTGGGGCCATCCCGTGGATTTGAAGTGGGTGCAGGAAAACAGCGCCATTATCCACTACTGCGGGCGCAATAAACCCTGGAAGCCCAATTATATGGGTAAGCTGGACTGCATCTGGCAGAAATACGCCGATTTGGTCCACTTTCAGCCGCCCAAGAACGAGGAATAAGAAAACAGCGCCGCAGGCTCAGCCTGCGGCGCTGTTTTTTTCTGTCTCGTCCGTTTATCCTTCCCACTGGACTAGCGCTTCCAGAGCCGCAACACAATCCTTTGTCTTGACCAGTGCCTCTTGATAAGCGGTACTTTCGTCATCCTGGATGCTGACCTGATAAGCCAGACTTCCTTCCTGGTTGCGATTGCAGCACTCCGCCAGATCGTGACAAACTGTTTCCAGCTGCTCCAGCTGCTCATCAGACAGGTCGCCCAGCCACAAATGCTCCAATTCATATTTTGCGCTGGCATTCATCAACATTTCAAGGGCAGAAGAAAGGTCTTCTTGCTCCTCCCGCACCTGTTCGTACCAAGGATTTTTCAGCTCGTCCCGGATGAAAATATTGACGCCCCGGCAAAAATACTGGAACTGCTCCGACTGGATCGTCCGGTCCTCCGAGGAGAGCGCGTCTTTCGCCAGGCTCTCCATTCCCACATAAACACTATTCTGCCGGTCCAGCCGGTTTAGCGCGCTGTAAAAGAAGAAATCCTGCCAAGATTCCACCTTCTCCTTTGCCCCGCTTTCACAGCCGGTCAAAAGCACACCCAAAACCAAGCACCCCAGCAGAAGCACCATGCGCTTTCCTTGTTTTCCTCTCACAGGAATATCTCCTCTCTGTTTGTGTAGACGTCTGAGTTTCTTCCGGCAACACCCTTTCTTTTTATTTACCTCAAAACGGTTGGACCCTTTATGAAAAAAGCCCCGGAGAAGGGGTCCTTCTCCGGGGCGGATACGTACAATCTGTAGTTGAATCAGCGCTTCTTGCTGAAAATGCGCTCCAGGATATCCCAGTCGTCATCGCTGACAGCGGCCTTCTCAGGCTCGGGAGCGGGGGCAACGGGCTGGGTGCTGCCGAACTGGGAAGCGGGCTGAGCGCGCTTCTCCTCCACCTTGGCGCCGGCGGCGGAGAAGGGCTTGGCGGGCATGGGCTGGCTCTCCTCCTTCTCGTCAAAGCCGGTGGCAATGACGGTGACCCGCAACTCATCCTCCAGGGTGTCGTCAAAGGCGGCGCCGAAGATGATGTTGGCCTCGGGGTGAGCGGCCTCCTGGACCAGGTTGGCGGCGGTCTCCACTTCCTCCAGGCCGATGTCCATGGAGCCGGTGACGTTGATCAGCACGCCCTTGGCGCCGTTGATGGAGGTCTC
>USCO01000248.1 GCA_900553135.1 uncultured Eubacteriales bacterium
ATGGCTCTGCAGGCACTGGCCAAGTATCAAGATCAGCCGGAGGTAGCGCGGGCTACTAAGGAAGCACTGACGTGCATGTCGGAACAGCAGAGCGACGATGGCGGTTTTGCGTCCTGGGGGACGGCTAACTCCGAGAGTTGTGTGCAGATGATCGTGGCTCTGTGTGAGCTGGGCATCGAACTGGATGATCCTCGGTTTGTAAAGAACGGAAACACCATGCTGGACAATTTGATGACCTTCTACCGGCAGGGGGAGGGCTTCCTGCACACCCAGTCCGGCTCCGGGTCCAACCAGATGGCGACGGAGCAGGGCTTCTACGGCCTGGTGGCCGCCCAGCGGGCGGCGGAGGGGCGCAGCAGCCTCTACCGCATGTCCGACGCCCTCTCCATCCCCGACGCCGTGGAGACAGAGATGAGCGGGCAGGGACAGGGCTTGGAGGGCAAGGATCCCGCCGTGACCGCCCAGCCTATCACGTCACCGGGTAAGACCTTCCCGGACATCGCCTTCAGTGACCAGATCACCGCCATCGAGGCCTTGGCCGCCCGAGGCATCATTGACGGCAAGTCCGACGGAAATTTTGACCCGGATGGAAGCATGACCCGGGCAGAGTTTGCAACCATCGTGGTACGGGCCCTGGGGCTGACACCAGCGGACACCGGCGCCTTCGTGGACGTGGCCTCCACTGCCTGGTATTCCCCCTATGTGGGCGCGGCCAGCACATACGGCCTTATCAACGGCGTGGGCGAGGGCCGGTTCAGCCCGGACGGGACTATCACCCGGCAGGAGGCGGCCGTCATGGTGTCCCGCGCGGCGGAGCTGTGCGGACTCGAGACGGAGATGGATACCGCAGCTGTGCGGAATATGCTGGCGCAGTTCCCGGACTATATGAGCTCCGCGGAGTGGGCCAGGGCCCAGCTGGCCTTCTGCTACCAGGAGGGGATCCTGAGCCAAACGGAGTTGAACGTCCGGCCCCAGGACGCTGTGACCCGAGCAGAGGTTGCTCAGATGCTTTTCAACCTTCTGAGTAGCGCTGAGCTGCTCTGACGATTACAGAAAGGGGACGAAACAGTATGATGAACGTAGCTTGGTTCAAGAATCCGGATCATGTGGCTTACTGTAAGGAGGAGGAGATACTTCCAAAGCTCTCCCGGGAGCTGGGCATCAACGACCTGGCCCAGCGGGTGGAGGCGTTCCGGAAGGAGCCCTCACCTGAAGGGGAAAATATCAAGGGCCGTAAGCGCACCACTCTCAAGCTGATGATCCCCAATCTGACATTCTCCGAGCCCGTCGACATGGGAGAGAACGTGTGGATCTATATGGGCGACCTGTGCCCGGCCTACTGCCTGTACACGCCGTGGGAAGACAGTGAGGCGGCCGAATGAAGCTGACAAAAGGGAAAATCATTGCCGCTGTGGCCGTGATCGCGGTCCTGGCAGGGGCGTTCTGGTATGGCGGCAACGCGCCAGGTCTTCAGGGCTGGACGGTGCAGGAGCAGGAGAGCAGCGCAGTGCTGGAGGCCGCGCCGCCCGCCTCCGGTCCGGAGGAATCCATAGCGCCTATCGTGACACCTGGCGGGGAGGCGGAAAGCCCCCCGCCGACGGTGAGCGGTAGTCCGGTGCCGTCCGAGACCCCCCAGGAGACTGATGCCCTTGCGCCATCCCCAACACCCGGTGGGCTGGATGCCCGCCCGGGCGGTGCGGAGGGCGGCATGACTGCCCGGGAGAAGGTGGAGGCCGCGGCCGAGCTGGCGGGCGGCTCCTCCGCCGGTGTGGAAAAGGGCGACAAGGCGTACTCAGAGGCCAACGGCATGGAGATCAATCCGGAGACTGGAAAGGACAAGTATCTTACGGATCCAGTGCCGGAAGGAAAGCCCCTGCCGGTGGAGCCGCAGGATGTGGAGTTCTCCGATGTGACCCATACCTGTACGCTCTCTGTCCGCTGTGACACCATTCTGGACAACATGGACTGGCTGGATCCAGAGAAGGTGGAGCTGGTACCGGAAGACGGAGTCATATTCC
>USCO01000249.1 GCA_900553135.1 uncultured Eubacteriales bacterium
CTTTGCCTCCTCCTTTACCATCTACGACACCGACGACTCCCTGCGGGTCATCAAGGACTGCCTGAAAACCCTGGAGCTGGACGACAAGCAGTTCCCGCCCCGGTCGGTGCTGGGCTACATCTCCCGGGCCAAGGACCAGATGCTGCTGGCTCCCGACTATCTGGCCCAGAAGGAGAAGGAGGGAGATTTTCGGCTCATCCGCATCGCCAAGGTCTATGTGGAGTACCAGCGGCGGTTGTGGGAGGCCAACGCCCTGGACTTTGACGACATCATCCTGCACACCGTGCGCCTGCTGCAGCAGTTTGAGGAGGTGCGGGCCTACTATCAGCGGAAGTTCCGCTACGTCCTCATCGACGAGTACCAGGATACCAACAACCTGCAGTATCTGCTGGCCTCCACCCTGGCGGGAGGGTATGAGAACTTCTGCGTGGTGGGCGACGACGACCAGTCCATCTACCGCTTCCGAGGGGCTACCATCGAGAACATCCTCTCCTTTGAACAGCAGTACCCCACCTGCCGCACCATCCGCCTGGAGGAGAACTACCGATCCACCAAGCACATTCTGGAGGCCTCCAACGCCGTCATCCGCAACAACCAGGGCCGCAAGGGCAAGGAGCTGTGGACCAAGGCGGGAGAAGGGGAGAAGCTCACCCTCTACACCGCCATGAACGAGAACGACGAAGCCCAGTACGTGGCCGCCCGGGTGCTGGAGGATTTCAGCCAGGGCCGGGCCTGGAAGGACCACGCCGTCCTCTACCGCATGAACGCCCAGTCCAACCAGCTGGAGACCGCCTTCAAGCGCAACGGCGTGCCCTACCGCATCATCGGGGGCACCCGCTTCTTTGACCGGGCGGAAGTGAAGGACATGATCGCCTATCTGGCCGTCCTCAATAACCCCGAGGACGACCTGCGCCTGCAGCGCATCGTGAATAATCCCCCCCGGGGCATCGGAGCCAAGACCATGGAGACCGCCCAGGAGGTGGCCCGGCGGGAGGAGACCTCCCTGTTCTCCGTGCTGGACAACGCCCGCATGTACCCCGAGCTGGAGCGCTCGGCGGCCAAGCTGGCGGTGTTCACCAACCTGATGGGGGAGCTGTCCGCCCTGCTGCCCACCCTGCCTCTGGACCAGTTCTATGAGGAGCTGATGATCCGCACGGGGTACGCCACCATGCTGGAGAGCAAGAACACCGTGGAGGACCGCACCCGCCTGGAGAACATCCGGGAGCTGCTCACCTCCATCCGGGGTTATATGGAAAACGCCGGGGAGGAGCCCACCCTGGCGGGCTTCCTGGACGAGATCGCCCTGTATACCGACCTGGACAGCCACGACCCCGACCAGGACTGCGTGGTGATGATGACCATGCACTCGGCCAAGGGCCTGGAGTTCCCCGTGGTCTTTGTGGTGGGAATGGAAGAGGGAATTTTTCCAGGAGATAGAGCCCGAGATATGGCTGAGGAAATGGAAGAAGAACGACGGTTGTGTTATGTAGCCATGACTAGAGCCAAGACGAAGCTTTATTTGACTTGTGCTAATCAGCGTATGCTTTTTGGATGTACAAGACCTCACCGTCCCTCCCGTTTTGTGGAGGAAATTCCTCCCGAGCATCTGGAGCGCTCCGGCCGCACCTTCCTGGACCGGGAGGAGAGCTGGGGCGGCATGCCCAGCCGCACCTCGGGCTACGGAGGCTACGGCAAGCCCGAGCGCAGCCCCTACGACCAGCGGCCCCAGACCTCCGGCGGCCAGCGCCGGGATTACGGGGGCTTTTCCCGGGCCATGGGCAGCGGAAGTTCCTCTGTCTCCACCGCCCCCAAGACCGACCTGTCTGCCTTCCACAAGGGCGACATGGTGCGCCACAAGGCCTTTGGCCAGGGCATGATCCTCTCCATCCAGAAGATGGGGGGCGACGCCCTGGTGGAGATCGCCTTTGACAACGTGGGCACCAAGCGGCTGATGCTGAAGTCCGCCGCCGCCCACATGACAAAAGTGTAATGAAATGAAAAACGCG